>JALHLO010000245.1 GCA_022844525.1 Ramlibacter sp. | reverse complement strand
GCCGGCCGCGGTGGCTCGCCGTCGGGCGGGGCCGCGCCGGGGGCCGCGCTGGGCTCGCTCATCGTGGGCGCTTACTTGCGGCGGGTGAGCGCAGCGACCAGGTACCCGGCCGCGAAGGCCACGCCGAACGAGGCCAGCGGCTTGCTGCGGATCAGGTCTTCGGCCTGCGTGAGCATGCCCTTGCCCTGGTCAAGCAGGCCCTGCAGCTTGTCCTCCAGCTCGGCCTTGGCCTCGTTGGCGGCCGCGGCGGTGGCGCCCAGCGCGTCGGTGACGCCGGACTTGAGCGCGTCGCGCGCTTCGCCGAGGTTTTCCTTGGCGGCGTCGAGATGGCTGCCGACGGCTTCGAATTCGGCGTCGGCGGCTTCGATCGGATTCCTGGGGCGGTTCATGCGGTTTCTCCTGCAGCGTTCAGGGGCTCACATTACACCGTCACCGGCGCGCGGGCCGGTGCGGCGACGCACTTATTCCATCACCAGGTAGCCGAAGCGGCCGCCGCGCGCCACGCTCAGCACCAGCTCGCGCGGCGGCGAGGCCAGGGCGCTGCGGAAGGCGGGCAGGTCGGCCACGTTGGCCCGGTTGACCTGGCCGATGCGGTCGCCGGCGCGCAGGCCGCTCTCGGCGGCGCGGCTGCCGGAGGTGACCTTGCTGGCCACCACGCCGATCAGGCCCTGCTGGCGGAAGCGCTCGGGCAGCTCGGTAAGGGTGGCGCCGGCCAGGCGCGGGTCGATCTCGCCGCCGTCGATTTCCTTGGCCTGGGCCTTGAGCACGGCCTGCACGCTGAGCTTCTGGTCGCCGCGCAGCAGTTCCAGCGCCACGCGCTGGTCCACCGGCAGCAGGCCCTCGATGTTGCGCAGCGCCTGGGCGCCGTCCACGCGCTCGCCGTTGGCGGCCGTGATCACGTCGCCCCGGCGCACGCCCGCCGCTTCGGCCGGCGAGCCGCGGTACACGCGCGCCACCAGTGCGCCGCGCTGGTTTTCCGCCAGGCCCACCTGCTTGGCCACGAAGGGCGTGATGTCCTCGCCGTCCAGCCCCAGCGAGCCGCGGCGCACCTCGCCGTAGGCCATCAGCTGGCGCATGACCTCACGGGCCAGGTTGGCCGGAATCGCGAAGCCCAGGCCGATGTTGCCGGCCGCACTGCCGCGCGGGTTGAAGCTGGCGGTGTTGATGCCCACCAGTTCGCCGTTGAGGTTGACCAGCGCGCCGCCGGAGTTGCCCGGGTTGATGGAGGCGTCGGTCTGGATGAAGTTCTGGTAGCCCAGGCCCTGCAGGCCGCTGCGGCCCACGGCCGAGACGATGCCGCTGGTGACGGTCTGGCCCAGGCCGAAGGGGTTGCCCACCGCCACCACGAAGTCGCCCACGCGCAGCTGGGCCGAATCGGCCAGGTTGAGCGCAGTGAGGCCTTCGGCGGGGATGCGGATCACGGCCACGTCGGTGTCGGGGTCGGCGCCCACCAGTTCGGCTTCCAGGGTGCGGCCGTCGGCCAGGGTGACCGACACGCCGTCGGCGTTTTCGATCACGTGGTTGTTGGTCAGCACCAGGCCACGCTCGGCGTCCACGATCACGCCCGAGCCCAGCGACTGCTGCACGCGCTGCTGGGGCATGCCCGACATGCCGAACATTTCCTGCAGCGGGTTGCGCACGCGCACCACCTGGCGGGTGTAGATGTTCACCACGGCCGGGGTGACGTTCTCGAGCATGGGCGCCAGCGACGGCATCACCAGGGCGTTGTTGCCCGCGGGCAGGGCGGCCTGGGCGGTGCGCGGCAGGGCGAGGGCGGCGGCGCTGTCCAGGGCGGCCGCGGCCCGGGTGGGCACGGCGGCCGGCACCGGATCGGCCGGCTGGGACAGCCAGTGGCTGGCGCCGGCGCCGGCGGCGGCGGCGATCAACAGGCAGGTGGCGGCGGTCAACAGGCGCATGCAGTGGCTCCGGAAAGTTCTGGCCCAGGTTCGGGCCGGCAAGTGAATCAGATACCAGATGGGAACCCAACGGCGGCTGGACAAGGGTTGCCAACGGCTTCTTCGCGACACTCTGCCTAAGATGCCGGGCAGCCCCGAACCGTCCACCTGCCGCCAGGACCGCCATGACGCCCGAGCCCCGCCCCGAACCCGCCGCGCCCCCCGCGCCCAGCCCGGCGCGCAAGCGCGACCCCGAATTCTGGATCGCCATCGGCGCCCTGGTGATCAGCGGCCTGGCCATGCTGTCCTCGCTGATGCAGGTGAGCGTGCAGCGCAACCAGGAGCGGGCCATGGTCTGGCCGCACGTCAGCGCCCGACCGTCGTTTTCGGCCAAGGGCTACGAGTTCGTGGCCCGCAACAAGGGCCTGGGCCCGGCCCTGGTGCGGGACGTGGCCATCCTGGTGGACGGCCGGCGCGTGCCGGGCTGGATCGAGGCCCTGGACGTGCTGCTGGGGCCCGGGCACGGCTACGGCTGGGACCAGGTGAGCGCCACCGACCTGCAGGACACCGTGCTGGGGGCCGACGAAACCACGCGGCTGTTCGCCGTGGCCTGGGACGACCGCCTGCGCCAGGCCTTGCCCGGCGATGCCCGGGTGGAAGTGCGCATCTGCTACTGCTCGTTCCTGGGCGAATGCTGGACCAGCCGCGCCGGGCTCGACCACGACCGGGTGGACCAATGTCCGGTGGCCCCGGCCCCGGGAGGGTGATGTCGGTCACGTTCCGGCGTGGTTCCACGGGGGCGTGAAGGCCCGGTTTAGCGGGTTAAAACCCCGTTCCGGGGGTTTCAGGGGAAGTCTTGGAGAGCCGTGGAACATCTTGAAGCGGCTGATTTTTTCCCTGTTGCAGGCCGTTGACACGCCCCCGAGGGAGGGGTAGTTTTGGCTCCCGCCGCCACTACATCTTGTGTATCGCGGCGGGGGAGGGCCCCAAGGCTTGGGGTCGCGGCAAAACGCACGACGCGACGGCGAGACGGCATGCAGGGAGCGGAACGGACAGGGTCCAGGCTTCGGGGACATACCCCGCGGGCGGGCACCCTTTCCCCCGGCGCCCTGGCCGGCACGACCCGATAAGAATTCACAACAAGGCGCCCCCACCCGATGGGGCGCCCCGGGAGGAAGAAAGGACTTATGAGCACGGTTCGCCTGGAGGCGGTCAAGAACAGCACGGCGCAGGTCATCGAGATGCAGCCGGCATCCCAGGACATCTGGGACAAGAAGTATCGCCTCAAGACCAAGAAGGGCGATCCGGTCGACGCGACCATCGACCACACCTACCAGCGCGTGGCCAAGGCCCTGGCCGACGCCGAGCCCACGGCCGAGAAGCAGAAGTACTGGTACGAGCGCTTCGTCTGGGCCCTGCGCCGCGGTGCCATCCCCGCCGGCCGCATCACGTCCAATGCCGGCGCGCTCGAGCACAAGCCGGCCACCAGCACCATCAACTGCACCGTGTCGGGAATCATCACCGACTCGATGGACGACATCCTGGGCAAGGTGCACGAAGCGGGCCTCACCCTGAAGGCCGGCTGCGGCATTGGCTATGAGTTCAGCACGCTGCGCCCGCGCGGCGCCTACGTGTCCGGCGCCGGCGCCTACACCTCGGGCCCGCTGTCGTTCATGGATATCTACGACAAGATGTGCTTCACCGTGAGCTCGGCCGGCGGCCGCCGCGGCGCCCAGATGGGCACCTTCGACGTGAGCCACCCGGACGTGAAGGAATTCATCGGCGCCAAGCGCGAGGACGGCCGCCTGCGCCAGTTCAACCTCTCGCTGCTGGTCACCGACGAGTTCATGCAGGCGGTCGAGAAGGACACCGACTGGCCGCTGGTGTTCCCGGTGAACATCAAGGAAAAGAACGAAATCGACGTCAACGACCCCAAGCAGGTCGTGTGGCGCGACTGGCCGCACAGCAACAACTACGTCACCCGCGAAGACGGCATGGTGGCCTGCAAGATCTACGGCCACATCCGCGCGCAGATGCTGTGGAACCGCATCATGGCGTCCACGTACGACTTCGCCGAGCCGGGCTTCATCCTCATTGACCGCGTCAACGAGATGAACAACAACTGGTGGTGCGAAAACATCCGCGCCACCAACCCCTGCGGCGAGCAGCCGCTGCCGCCCTACGGCGCCTGCCTGCTGGGCTCGATCAACCTCACCACCTTCGTGCGCGACCCCTTCACCGACCAGGCGCGCTTCGACTGGGAGGAATACAAGGAAGTGGTGCGCGTGTTCACCCGCATGCTCGACAACGTGGTGGAGATCAACGGCCTGCCGCTGGAACAGCAGCGCAACGAGATCATGCGCAAGCGCCGCCACGGCATGGGCTTCCTGGGCCTGGGCAGCACGGTCACCATGCTGCGCATGAAGTACGGCGAGAAGGATTCCGTGGCCTTCACCGAGCAGGTGAGCCGCGAGATGGCCGTCGCTGGCTGGGAAGTGGCGCTGGCCCTGGGCAAGGAAAAGGGCCCGGCCCCGATCATGGACGAGGACTTCACCGTCACCGCCGAGATGCTGCGCAAGCGCCCGGAAATGAAGAAGGACGGCTGGAAGGTCGGCCAGGTGATCAAGGGCCGCCAGCTGCACGCCAAGTATTCGCGCTACATGCAGCGCGTGGCCGAAGTGGCGCCTGAACTGGTGGCCGAGCTGGCCGAGTCCGGCGCGCGCTTCACCCACCACAGCTCCATCGCGCCCACCGGCACCATCAGCCTGAGCCTGGCCAACAACGCCAGCAACGGCATCGAGCCGTCGTTCGCGCACCACTACAGCCGCAACGTGATCCGCGAAGGCAAGAAGTCCAAGGAAAAGGTCGAGGTGTTCAGCTACGAGCTGCTGGCCTACCGCACCCTGGTCAATGCCGACGCCATGCCGTTCAGCACCGACGAAGCCACCCGCCTGCCTGACTACTTCATCTCCGCCGACGACATCACGCCCAAGGCGCACGTGGACATCCAGGCGGCCAGCCAGAAGTGGATCGACTCGTCCATTTCCAAGACCGCGAACGTCCCCACGGATTATCCGTACGAGGACTTCAAGGACATCTACATGTACGCCCACAAGCAGGGCCTGAAGGGTTGCACCACCTTCCGCTTCAACCCGGCCGCCTTCCAGGGCGTGCTGGTGAAGGAGTCCGACCTGGAGAACACCACCTACCGCTTCGAGCTCGAGGACGGCACGATGGTGGAAGCCAAGGGCAACGAGGAAATCGAATACGACGGCGAGCTGCACAGCGCCGCCAACCTGTTCGATGCACTCAAGGAAGGCTACTACGGCAAGTTCTGAAGCCTGAACGCGCGCGCCGCGGCGTGCGCATCCGGCCCCGGTTCGCGGTAAGTTGGCAAGGCCCGCGGCAACAGCCGCGGTTTCATCGACGAGGAGAGCGGTAATGAGCAACGGCAACGGTGTCACGGCGGCCATTTCCAGTGCCGCTGGAAGCGTCAGCGACAAGGCTTCGGAAATCGGCGGCGCCATCGCCGACCAGGCCAACAAGGTGATGAAGGCGGCCAAGAAGAAGGCGGCCCCGGCGATCAAGCGCGCCAAGGCCGAAATCAAGAAGGCCGAGAAGTCCGATACCGGCAAGGCGGTCAAGAAGGCCGTGGCCGGCGCCAAGAAGAAGGCGGCGGCGGCGGTGAAGGCGGTCAAGGCCAAGGTCGGCGGCGCCAAGACGGCCACCAAGAAGGCCGCCAAGAAGGCGACCAAGAAGGTGGCCGCCAAGAAGGCTGCCGTGAAGAAGAAGGTGGGCGCCGCGAAGAAGACCGTCGCGAAGAAAGCCACCTCGGCCAAGAAGGCCGTCAAGAAAGCCGTGAAGAAGGCTGCACCGAAGAAGGCCGCCGCCAAGAAGGCGCCGGCCCGCAAGAAACCGGCCGCCAAGAAGGCAGCCGCGAAGAAGGTCGCCAAGAAGCCGGCGGCCCGCAAGACGACCGCCCGAAAGGTTGCCAGGAAGCGCTAAAGCCTGTGGCTGTCCCGATGTGACACCCCGTCCCCCCGCCGCTTGGCGGCGGGGGGCTCCGGGCGAAACCCCTCCGAATCCGATAAGCACAAAGAAAAAAGCATGGCCATCAAGATCAGCAAGAAAATCAAGGGTTACAGCGTCCAGAAGCCCGAAGACAAAGCCAAGGAAGCCGCCGCGCCCGTCGCCGCGCCCGTGGTGAACGTCGTCGAGTTCGCCGGCGCCGACATCATCCAGATGCACGAGAAGGTCGAACGGCCCGAAGTGCTGATCGGCAACACCTACAAGATCAAGTCGCCGCTGGTCGAGCACGCGATGTACGTCACCATCAACGACATCGTGCTGAACCCAGGGACCGAGCATGAGCTCCGCCGGCCGTTCGAAGTGTTCATCAACTCCAAGAACATGGACCACTTCCAGTGGATCGTGGCCCTGACCCGCATCATGAGCGCCGTGTTCCGCAAGGGCGGCGACGTCACCTTCCTGGTGGAC
>JALHLO010000244.1 GCA_022844525.1 Ramlibacter sp. | reverse complement strand
GGCATCAGGTCCGGGTCCGGGAACGGCAGGGTGATGGTCAGCATGCACGCGCTCCTTCCATGCGAGCCGCAGCCGCACGACGTCCGGCGTCGCCTCGGCGAATCGTTCGCACGAGCCTTGCATGGGAAGAAACTCCCAGGACGGGCCCAGGGCGCAGCGGGCGAGGCGCACGCGGCGGATCTCCGGCGGGGTTCGCTTCGCGTCCCAATGCTGGCAGGTCAAACACGGCATGCGGCGTCCTCGTGAAGTACAGGCGCCGGCCGGTGCCGTAGCCGCCGTGGCCGGCCGTGTAGCTGACCTGGTGCTGCGCCACCAGCGCATCCAGCACCGCGGCGGTTTCTTCCGCCGGCCATCCGGTGATGACGATGATCTGGTCCCGGGTTTCAGGCTCGATGGCCAGCAGCTTCAGGAGGGCTTCGGAGCGGGTCATAGTTCGATCCCAATCTGTTCGGGCTTGCGCTGCGGCTCCGCTTCAAAGAGCGGGCGCTGCTTGTAGGCTTGCTCTATGCGGCGGCAAGACAGGTCGAACCACACCGGGTCTTGCTCGATGCCGTAGAACGTTCGGCCCGCGCGAACAGCGGCCACCCCGGTCGTCCCGCTCCCCATGAAGCAATCCAGCACGGTGCCGGGCGAGTGCTTCACCAGAAAATCCATCAGCGCGATCGGCTTTTCGGCAGGGTGCCCGTTCGGCTTGAAGGAACCGACAGGGAACGGCTGCACGTCGGCCAGCCCGCGATCCGCGATGGCGAAGTCGGCCTGCGCGAACAGCGCCACCAGCTCGTAGGACGGGCGAAGACCGCGCTGGCCGCCCGGCCCGATCCACTGCTTGTCCCACACCATCAGAGACTCGATGGGCCATGCGATGTCGCAGGCCGCCTTCTGGAACGTGACGAGCGATCGCCAGTTCAGGCAGGTCCACAAGCACCCCTCCTGCGTCAGCCTCGCACGCGCCGCGCTGATCCATGCCGCGTACCAGTAGGCCGAGTTGCACAGGTCGCCCCACGGGGACAGCTTGCCGCTGCCGTCGCTCTTGGTGTTGATGCCATACGGCGGGTCCGTGATGACCGCATCCACCTTGGGCAGCGTCGGCAGGATCTCCATGCAATCCCCTAGGTACAGGGTCGCGTCCCCGATTACTTCAACTCGGCTCATTGCAGAACCTTTCCCTTGAGCGCGTCGGCGATCTGCGCGCGGATGTGGGCCGGCGGCGCACCGGTGCCGCGGTCCTTCTCAGCCAGCATGCGGGCGGTGGCCTCGGCGTCGTCGTGTAGGCGAGGCGTGGCCGGCGGCGCCGCACCGTTGGCGGCCCGGCCGCGCAACTTCGCCCAGTCCTCGCGGATCGCCTCCATGAACGCAGCGTCCCAGTCGATGTAGGTGTAGCCCTTGGCCTTCGCCTTGCGCTTGAACGCCTCCAGGTGCTCCTGCAGCTGCCCGTAGCCCTTCTCAGCTGCCCATGCCTGCACCCGGTCGGAGATCCCGAAGTCGGGGTCCAGCGCGGTCTTCCGGCCTTTGGCCTTCGGAGCGGGAGGGGGTGGCGGCGCGGCATCGCGCGCGCCGTCTACGCCCTCGTCTACGACTACGTCTCCGTCTACGACTACGGGTGCAGTTGCTGGCGGTTGCGCGCAACTGTTTGCAGCTGCTTGCAGACCACCTCCCTTGTTCGTAGGTGGAAGCGGATACTTCGGCTCCGACCGCGCCTGCCAGCGGGTGTCCAGCATCTGCATATAGGGCTTGCCGTCGTGTTGGTAGAGAGCGATCAGTCCGGCCTTCTCGCACGCAGCGATCCAACGGGAGATGTCGGCCTCACGCACGCGGTCCACCCGCAGCGGATAGAGGGACGAGCGCAGGATGGACGGGCGGGCGTCATAGAGCCCGTGGTCGTCGACTTTGCTCATGAGCCGGCGATAGAACACCTCGGCCTGCGGGTCGAGTTGGTCTACTCGATCGCTGGTGAGGATGCCCTCGCGGATCATTCGGTTAGGCACGGGCGGCCCCCAGCAGGTCGCGCGCCGGCAGCTGCAGCAGCTTCTGGCGCTTGCGGCTGAGCGGGTCGATGCGGTCGCCCTGCTCCACCAAGTGGCCGGCGGCCAGGAGCGAGTCCACGCGCCCGCACACGCAGTTGATCGGCATCGGCAGGGCCGCGCTGATCTGCTGGCGAGACAGCTTCACCTCGGGCCCGGTGAACAGCGCCAGCACGGCGCGCTCCTTCGGGGCGAGGTAGTCGGCCACCGGCAGCGAGTGAAACGCCTCAGCTGAGGTGTCGGCGATGCCACGGCTGACGCGGGATTTCCTACGCGATCCGTCAGCAGCGGCCGACCCCTTGACAGAATCGCCCGCCGAAAATGGCTTGCGGGGGAACTCGCCTTGCAAGGCGGTGCCGGCGTCCTGGCGGTCGCTGTACTGCATGGGTCTACACCCCCAGTCCCAGGCCCAGCTGCTCGGGAGCCTTTGCGGGCTCTGCTTCGAACAGGGGGCGCTGCTTGTAGGCTTGCTCGATCCGGCGGCAGGCAATGTCGAAGTAGCGCGGGTCGCGCTCGACTCCAAAGAAGCGACGCCCGGCTTGGACCGCCGCCACTCCTGTCGTCCCACTCCCCATGAAGGGGTCGGCGATGCTTTGTCCTTCCTGCGTGAACAGGTCGACAAGTTCCGCCATCAGCAGGCGCGGTTTCTGTGTCGGGTGTTCGTTGGCGCCGCCGCCGTGGCCCATGCCGGGGTCGTGCTTCCCGTAGGTGAAGACGCCACGCTTGCCGCCACCGTTCCACACACTCCCGCGATTCCCACACCACGCCGCCGCGATGCTTTCGTAGCCCTGCGCGGGGCGGTCGCCGGAAAGCTGTGGCGAGCTGTCCGGCTTGATCCAGACCATCGCGCGCCGCCACTTTGCGCCGCCGGCCTCCATAGCAGCGCGCCACGTTGAGACGGCCTCGGCTTGGCAGAAGGCCAGCAGCCAGCCGCTGCAGCTCTCGGCAGCCCAAGCGCACAGGTGGTCCCGCAGCTCCTCGGTCAGCGCGTCGAAGTCCAGCGGCGCGGCCTCTATTTCTCGCACGCGGGCGTCCTTCAGTTCGGCCGTTCGTCCCAGCAGGCGACGGCCGGCGCCATGCGCCTCGGCTTCGTAGGGCGGGTCAGTGATGACGTGATTAGGAGAGAACTCCTGAAGCACGTCACGACAGTCCCCGAGGTACAGCGTCGCGTCTCCGATGACTTCGACTCGGCTCATGCAACAGCCCGGATGCCGCCACGGGCCTTGAGGTGCTCCATCGCTTTCATGGCGCGTTCGATGGTGTGTGCGGCGCCGTTGATGACCTCGACCAGCTTCACCGCCTCGTCCTCCGGTGCCTTGCGATCCGGCCGCGCGTGCAGCGTCTCGTCGCAGGCGTGCATCAGCGGGTCGTATGCTTCGCAGAACGTCATCAGGCGGATCACCTGCCCGAACGTCAGGCGCTGGTCCCCGTTGGAGCTGGCGCAGACCTTCAGGCGCGCATAGGCACTGTCCGGCTTCATGTCGGGGAAGATGTGCGCGGCGACCTGCTTCCAGGTCTTGCCCGAGTTGTTGATCGCCTGCGTGATGGCGTCGAACTCGTCGTCGTAAAACAGCTTCATCAGAGGCTCCCCTAGAACTTAGGGACGGTTAGGGTTGGACGATTCAGGCGAACGAAAGAGACTGCACGCATGCACACGCAGCCCCTTCACGAAGAGAAAAGCGCCGGAGCGCGCCTGCCCCGGCGCGGAACCACGCAGCGCAATTGGTGCGCCCTTGGAGTGCGTGGAGGGAGACACGGGTTAGCCCTTGCGCAGGAAGGCAGACCCGTGGAGCTGGTCGCTGGGTTCGGTCATTCGCTGCAGGGGGTGCACGCCGTCAAACAGCGTGTGCAGAACGTCGTTGCTGCCGCTCGTCACGATGTAGCCCTCAAACCTGTCTACGGGCTTGGGAGTGGCCCAGGTCAGCGCGGGGCGGGTGCGTTCGGTGGCGGCGGGCTTGGGCGCTTCCACCGGCACCCCGCGAGGGACGTACTTGCCGTCGATCAGCTCGATGGCGCGACCGGCTGCGATGGATTCGGCCATCAGCCGCTCAAAGTCGCCGTAGCCGACATGCTCAATGGTCCACGCGACCGGGAGGAAGCTGTCCTTGCCGAAGTAGTTGCGGACGTACTCAATCCGCTCCGTGATGGTCTGGGCCTTCTCGTTCTTGAAAGTCGGGAAGTAGCACTGCTTGCCGTGCCTGTCGCTGCCATCGTTCCACTTCGCAAACACCGTGTAATGAGCTTCCATTCAGCTGTCTCCTGTGTAGTGGGGGGAGGGAGGGGGCTAGGCGGCAGCGGCCTTGCGAGACAGCCGCAACAGGTGCGCCCAGAACTTGCGCAGGGTGTCCACCGTGGGCCCCTGCTTTCCTGAGTCGCGGATGTTGGTCAGCGTGGTGATCGGCACGCCGGAGAGCTTGGACAGCTCCTGCAGCTGTCCTCGTTCCAGCGCCGCGAGCTTCTGCCGCACTTCGTCAGGGGATGGGATTTGGCTAGCCATGACTTGCATCCTACCGGATTCGGAAGGCTGATGCAACCGAATTCGGATGGTGCTTTCCCGTACCCTAGGGCTGCCGATTACGGAGGGGTGTTTTTCTTGGACGACAGCAAGGTTGTGCTGTGGAAGTCTGTCGCCGCGCTAATGCAAAAACATTACGGGCGAGAGAACCTGACGCGACTTGCAAAGGACTGCAAGTTCGGGCCAGCCACGGCCGTGCGTCTCAAGGAGGGAAAGACCTCGGTCGGCCTGGAGGTGATCGACAAGATCGCCAAGCACTTCAACGTGCAGGCGTGGGAACTCCTGGTCCCCGCATTCGACCCAAGCAACCGGCCCACCCTGCAGCCACTGTCAGAGCAGGAGCGCCGCCTCTATGCCAGGCTGGCCGAGGCGGTGAAGGAAATCCGCGAAGAGGACCGCTAGCCGGTCGCGCGCTCTTTGGCGCAGGCGCACTCTTGGCAGGCTCGCGGCAGGAAGATCTTTCCGAGGATGGCCGAGTCGCTGACAGGCCGCGTCACCACCCCGTACACAAGGTAGTCCAGCGACACGCCGTACATCGGCGGAAGCCTGAACCACTGATCGAGCGTCGGGTTGGATCGGCCACACTCCCATGCAGAGATGAGCTGCCGCCGCACCTTGAACTCGCCAGCCAGATCGGCCTGAGAAAGCCCCGCCGCCTGCCGGGCCTCTTTCAGTCGCCGCCCTATCGCGGCGCGTACTTCTTTATTCAATTTTTCCGCCCTGTAAAACGAAAATGCACCCGTGACAAGGCGCATTTCCAACGGTCAGCATAGCGCGGAACACGGCGCCGTCCTACGCCTCTTCTGGCAGTTGCGCGGTAGGCAACCGTAAAGTTGCATCGCAAGTGAGCCCGCCCACGGCCCCGCAATCGTGCGTTAGCTTCTTACATCACATTGTCTACCTCAATCGCTGAGGGCGACAGTCATAGGGTACACACCTAAAAAAATTTGCGCCGCACATTCCGAATTCGGTTGACGACAGATTCCGAATCCGGTATCTTTGCTCCATCGCCCCACCCAAGGGGAATAGGAGCAGAGAGATGGGCACCGACATTCACGGAGTGTTCCAACGTCGCACCAGCGATGGCTGGGAAGACGTGGCAACCGAGTATCAGGAGGAGCGGCACTACTACCTGTTCTCCGTGCTGGCCGATGTGCGCAACGGCTTCGGCTTCGCTGGAGTGAAGACGTATGACCCGGTGGAGCCCATCGCGGAGCGTCGCGGGTTGCCGGAAGACTTCGCCATGGATGGCGAGGACCACCCTGTGCGGGCGTTGGAGTTGATGGGGCGCAGCTCCGAGTGGCACCGTGACGGCGAACCGCTGGCGGTCTGGATGGGCGATCACAGCCACTCCTGGCTGACCGCTGACGAAATCCTCACCTATGCGGCGAAGCACGCGGACAGCACGGCTCGCCATGACGGGATTCTGTCCGTCGAACAGTACAGCGAATGGGACAAGCACTCCACGCCGGAGAGCTTCTGCCGTGGCGTAAGCGGGCATGGGATCGTCGTTGACCCCCCGGCCAGCATCACCGACAGCACCACGCACGTCAAGGTGATCTGGGTCCTGCCGACGCTGCAGGACATCGACTATTTCCTGCAAGAGGTGCGCCGCCTGAAGGACGAACACGGCGAGGTGCGATTCGTGTTCGGCTTCGATTCGTAGTCCCTCCCCCACCAGGGCATCAACCGGAAGACAGACAAGGAGCGGATATGAGCGAGAAAAAGCCAGTGTACGGATGGCACTTCCTCTACGAAGGCGGATTGCTTCGTACTGGCAAAAAGGCCCCCGCCGATGGTGTGTGGCTGGAGGTGAAGGGCAAGCCCATCCTGTGCAACCGCGGCCTGCATGGAAGCGT
>JALHLO010000243.1 GCA_022844525.1 Ramlibacter sp. | reverse complement strand
GCGCAGGTTGCGCTGCGCCAGGCGCGAGTGCTCGCGCATGATCGCCTCGGCGCGCGCGCCTTCGCGCTGCGCGATCGCCTCCAGCACCTGCCGGTGCTGGTCCTGCGCCACGACCAGCATGTCGCGCGCGCGCGGCGAGTTGGCCTGCACGACCACGAAGCCGGAGGGCGACGCGAACGGCAGGTTCACCACGCGCTCGATCTCGCGCACCAGCACCGGGCTGCCGGACATCCCGGACAGCAGGTTGTGGAAGCGCTGGTTCAGCGCGACGTAGCGGGTGAAGGCCTCGTCGTCGAGCGCGGGCTGCTCCAGCAGCTGGTCGATGCCCGCCAGGCATTCGCGCGCCTGCGCCAGCACTTCGGCGGCGACGCCGCGCTCCGCGGCCAGGCGCGCGGCCAGGCCTTCGACGGTGCCGCGCAGCTCGATCGCGTCGGCCACGTCGCGTTCCGAGAAGGTGCGCACCGCATAGCCGCCGTTGGGCAGCGCCTGCAGCAGGCCTTCCTGCTCCAGCCGCATCAACGCGGCGCGGATCGGCGTGCGCGACACGCCCAGCCGCTCCACCAGGGTCAGCTCCGCGATGCGCGCGCCGCCGGGCAGTTCGCCCGCGAGGATCATTTCGCGCAGCCGCAGCTGCGCCTTCACGCCCTGCGAACCGCCTGCTTCGTCGGCGGGCGGGACCGGTATCCGGGCGCTCATGGACGGATTCCTGTATACATCCGGCGAGATTAGCGGGCGATCCGGACTGCGTCAACCGAAGCTCTTCAGAGCGGCAACAGGCCCAGGCAAGGGTAAACCCGTAGTCGTTGCTGTATACAACGAGGCTGCCGCTGGCCTATCATCCGCGGCCACCCCTCCTGACGCTTTTCCCATGTTTCCCAAGAACGCCTGGTACGTCGCCTGCACGCCCGACGAGATCGATGACAAGCCCCTGGGCCGCACCATCTGCAACGAGAAGATCGTGTTCTACCGCGGCGTCGACAGCGTCGTCGCGGCGGTGGAGGATTTCTGCCCGCACCGCGGCGCGCAGCTTTCGCTCGGCTCCGTCTGCGAAGGCCAGCTGGTGTGCGGCTACCACGGCCTCGTCATGGGCTGCGACGGCAAGACCATCTCCATGCCCGGCCAGCGCGTGCAGGGCTTCCCGAAGATCCGCGCCTACCCGGTGATCGAGAAGTACGGCTTCATCTGGGTCTGGCCCGGCGACGCCGACCAGGCCGACGTGGCCAGGCTGCACCCCCTGGAGTGGGCGGACAACCCGGACTGGGCCTACGGCGGCGGGCTGTACCACATCGCCTGCGACTACCGCCTCATGGTCGACAACCTGATGGACCTCACGCACGAGACCTACGTGCACACCAGCAGCATCGGCCAGGCCGAGATCGACCAGACGCCGGTGACCACCAGGACCGACGGCGACCACGTCATCACCAGCCGCTTCATGGAAAACGTGATGCCGCCGCCCTTCTGGCGCGCCAACCTGCGCGGCAACCACCTGGCCGACGACGTGCCGGTGGACCGCTGGCAGGTGTGCCATTTCTACCCGCCCAGCCACGTGTTGATCGAAGTGGGCGTGGCGCACGCGGGCAAGGGCGGCTACCACGCCGATCCGAAGGACAAGGTGTCGAGCATCGTGGTGGACTTCCTCACGCCCGAGACCGAGACCAGCATGTGGTACTTCTGGGGCATGGCGCGCAACTTCAACGTGAAGGACACCAACCTCACCGCGCAGATCCGCGAGGGCCAGGCCAAGGTGTTCGCCGAGGACACCGCGGTGCTGGAGGCGCAGCAGCGCAACCTCTCCAGGTACCCGGAGCGCAAGCTCCTCATGCTGAACATCGACGCCGGCGGCGTGCAGTCGCGCCGCATCATCGACCGCCTGATCGCGGCCGAACAACCCCGGCTGGTGGCCTGAGCGCATGACGCAGATCGCAGTCAAGGTCCTGCGCCGCAGGCAGGAAGCGCTGGACATCGCCAGCTTCGAACTCGGCAAGCCGGACGGCTCCGCCCTGCCCGGCTTCAGCGCCGGCTCGCACATCGACGTGCAGCTGCCCGGCGGCCTCACGCGCCAGTACTCGCTGTGCAACGACGCGGCGGAGCAGCACCGCTACCGCATCGCCGTGCTGCGCGACGCCAACTCGCGCGGCGGCTCGGCCGCCATGCACGACGCCGTGAACGAAGGCGACACGCTCCTGATCAGCGAGCCGCGCAACCACTTCCCGCTGGTGCACGGCGAGCGCGCGCTGCTGTTCGCGGGCGGCATCGGCGTGACGCCGCTGCTGTGCATGGCGCAGCGGCTGGCGGCGATCGGCGCCGACTTCGCGCTGCACTACTGCACGCGTTCGCCGGAGCGCACCGCCTTTGCCGAGGAGATCGCCGCTTCGCCCTGGAAGGACCGCGCGAAGTTCCACTTCGACGACGGCCCGCCCTCGCAGAAGTTGCAGCTGGAGCGGGTGCTCGCCACGCCGGCGCCGGGCACGCACCTGTACATCTGCGGCCCCACCGGGTTCATCGACTGGGTGGTGAAGGCGGCCGACCGCCACGGCTGGCCCAAGGACCAGGTGCACCTGGAGTACTTCGGTGCGGCGCCGCAGGACACCGCCGGCGACCGCGCCTTCCAGGTGAAGATTGCCAGCAGCGGCGCGGTGGTCGAAGTCGGCGCCGACCAGACCGTGGTCCATGCGTTGCAGGCGCACGGCATCGAGATCCTCACCTCCTGCGAGCAGGGCGTGTGCGGCACCTGCATCACGCGGGTGCTGCAGGGGGAATGCGATCATCGCGACCTGTACTTCACCGACGAGGAGAAGGCGAAGCAGGACCAGTTCACGCCGTGTTGCTCGCGGGCGAAGACGGCGATGCTGGTGCTGGACCTGTGAGCGTCGCGGTTCGCCTGCGGGGCTCACCACGACCTACGGGCTGGACCTGTGAACGTCGCGGTTCGCCTCCGGGCTCACCACGACCTACGGGCTACCGGGTTCCTGGGGTGCCGCGGCTCGCCTGCGGGCTCACCACGACCTACGGGCTTCCTGTAGGTCGTGGTGAGCGCGCGCAGCGCCGAACCGCGACAGCACCCGCCGCCAGTGAATTAACATCACGCTCACCGAGAGACCCCCACCATGATGAAACTCCCCGCCCGCTACGACCACGTCGGATCCTTCCTCCGCCCCAAGTTCCTGCTCGACGCCCGCGCCCGGAAGGCCAAGGGCGAGATCACCGCCGCGCAGCTGCGCACGGTGGAAGACCAGGCCATCGCCGAGATCGTGAAGTTCCAGGAGGACGTGGGCCTCAAGAGCATCACCGACGGCGAGTTCCGCCGCACCTACTTCCACATCGACTTCCTCGAGCAGCTCGGCGGCGTCAAGACGGACATCCCGGTCACGATCCGTAAGCCCGACGGCAGCGAGGAGCTCGCCCCGCCGGTGATCCGCGTGATCGACAAGGTGCGCCACGCCAAGGACATCCAGCGCGCCGACTTCGAATACCTCAAGTCGCAGGTCTCCGCCGGCCGCACGCCCAAGGTGACCATCCCCTCGCCCACCATGCTGCACTTCCGCGGCGGCCGCGCGGGCATCAGCAAGGACGCCTATCCCGAGCTGGAGCCGGCCTTCTACGACGACGTGGCCAAGGCCTACGGCGACGAGCTGCGCTCGCTCTACGAAGCCGGCTGCCGCTACGTGCAGATGGACGACACCAACCTGGCGTACCTGTGCGACGAGAAGATGCGCGAGGCCGCCCGCCAGCGCGGCGACGACCCCAACGAGCTGCCGCACCGCTACGCCAAGTTCATCAACAAGGTGGTGGCGCAGAAGCCCCAGGGCATGCTGCTGGCCATGCACCTGTGC
Source organism: Ramlibacter sp. (assembly GCA_022844525.1). Taxonomy (GTDB): domain Bacteria; phylum Pseudomonadota; class Gammaproteobacteria; order Burkholderiales; family Burkholderiaceae_C; genus Ramlibacter. The sequence continues at coordinate 2,597 of JALHLO010000243.1, read as the reverse complement.
CGCGGCAACTTCAAGAGCACCCACGCCGCCGCCGGCAACTACGAGCCGGTGGCCGAGGCGCTGCTCAAGGAAATGGACATCGACGCGTACTTCATGGAGTACGACGACGAGCGCTCCGGCGACTTCCGCCCGCTGCGCTACCTGCCCAAGGGCAAGACCGTGGTGCTGGGCCTGGTCACCACCAAGTTCGGCCAGCTGGAAAGCAAGGACGGCCTGAAGCGCCGCATCGAGGAAGCGGCGAAGTACGCGCCCATGGAGCAGCTGGCGCTGTCGCCGCAATGCGGCTTCTCCAGCACGGTCCACGGCAACAACATCGCCGTGGAAGACCAGCGCAACAAGCTGCGCCTGGTGATCGAGACCGCCCGGGAGATGTGGGGCGAGGACTGAGGCACGAGGCTTAAACCTTATGCACTCACTTGGTGCGCGCAGGCAGAATGCCGGTTTCCCTTCTGCCTCGCGCACCCGTGAAATACCCATCCGCCCATGACTTCCTCGCCCAGGTTGCCGCCCGCAACCCCGGGCAGCCCGAGTACCTGCAAGCCGTCAGCGAAGTGATGGAGAGCCTCTGGCCCTTCATCCGCCGCCATCCGAAGTACGCCGAACATGGCCTGCTCGACCGGCTGGTGGAACCCGAACGCCTGATCCAGTTCCGGGTGAGCTGGGTCGACGACAAGGGCGAGGTGAACGTCAACCGCGGCTACCGCATCCAGCACAGCTCGGCGATCGGCCCGTACAAGGGCGGCCTGCGTTTCCACCCCTCGGTCAACGCCTCCATCCTGAAGTTCCTGGCCTTCGAGCAGACCTTCAAGAACGCGCTGACCACGCTGCCCATGGGCGGCGGCAAGGGCGGCAGCGACTTCGACCCGAAGGGCCGCAGCCCGGGCGAGGTGATGCGCTTCTGCCAGGCCTTCGTCTCCGAGCTGTTCCGCCACATCGGCGGCGACACCGACGTGCCCGCGGGCGACATCGGCGTGGGCGGCCGCGAGGTCGGCTACATGAACGGCATGATGAAGAAGCTGACCAACCGGGCCGACTGCGTGTTCACCGGCAAGGGCCTGTCCTACGGCGGCTCGCTGATCCGCCCGGAGGCGACCGGCTATGGCACCGTCTACTTCGCGCGCGAGATGCTGGAGCGCGCCGGCCGCTCGCTGGACGGCCTGCGGGTGAGCGTCTCCGGTTCGGGCAACGTGGCCCAGTACGCGGTGGAAAAGGCGATGGCGCTGGGCGCCAAGGTCGTCACGGTCTCCGACTCCAGCGGCACCGTGATCGACGAGGACGGCTTCACGCCGGAGAAGCTGGCCGAGCTGATGGAGGTGAAGAACCACCTGTACGGCCGGGTGAGCGAATACGCCGATCGCACGAAGAGCCGCTTCCACGCGGGCATCAATCCCTGGGCCGTGAAGGTGGACGTGGCCCTGCCCTGCGCGACGCAGAACGAACTGGGCGAGGAAGACGCCCGCACGCTGGTGAAGAACGGCGTGCTGTGCGTCGCCGAGGGCGCCAACATGCCTGCCACGCTGGGCGCGATCCAGGTCTTCGAGCAGGCCAAGGTGCTCTACGCCCCCGGCAAGGCCAGCAACGCCGGCGGCGTGGCCACCTCGGGCCTGGAGATGAGCCAGAACGCGATGCGCCTGTCCTGGCCGCGCGAGGAGGTGGACGCGCGCCTGCTGGACATCATGCGCGGCATCCATGCCGCCTGCGTGCGCCACGGCCAGCGCGAGGACGGCTCGGTCAGCTACGTGGACGGCGCCAACGTGGCCGGCTTTGTCAAGGTGGCCGACGCGATGCTGGCGCAGGGCGTGGTCTGATACGCAAAGCGCCGAACCGCCGGCGCTGCTTTTTCGCCAGAATCGGCCCATGTCCGATGACGACATGCAGCGCGCCGTGGCCGCCGCGGCGCTGCGCCGTGCCGGCCATGCCGTGCGCGAGCTGGCCGACGGGCCCGGCGGCCTGCACTCGGCGCGCGACCTGGAGCCCGACGTCATCGTCTGCGACGTGATGATGCCGGGCATGAGCGGCTACGAGGTGCTGGCGCAGCTGCGCGCCGACCCGGAGTTGGCGACGCTGCCGGTGATCCTGCTGACCGCCATGTCCGACCGGCAGCACATCCGCCAGGGCATGACGGCCGGCGCCGACGACTACCTCACCAAGCCCTACCGCCCCGAGGAACTGTGCGAGGCGGTGGCCGCCGTGCTGGCGCGGCGGCAGGTGCAGGAAAAGGCCTTCCGCAGCTCGCTGACCGACGTGGTGGAAAGCGCGCTGGAGCAGCAGAAGGAGCGGCTGGGCCGCGAATACGAAGGCCACCTGCAGCGCGAGATCAACGCCCGCTGGAACATGGCGCACGCGGCCACCGACCTGCACTACCCGCTGGCCTTCGTCCTGCTGGCCGACCTGGTGCTGGCGAAGGACGACGCGGACGAGGCCGGGCTGGCCGCGCGCGTGAAGCAGGCGCAGCAGTCGGCGCGGGACACGCTCTACCTGTTCGGCGCGGCCCAGGTGCTGCCCCACGGGGCCAGGCTGATGGGCGTGTTCCCGGGCGAGGAGCAGGAGGTGGGCACGCCGGCGCCGGTGCGCGCGCTGCGCGCCGCGGTCGCGCT
>JALHLO010000242.1 GCA_022844525.1 Ramlibacter sp. | reverse complement strand
GCTCCAGCCGCATGGCCAGCTGGTTGGCGAGCACGGCGACCACGAAATAGCCGCCGCCGGTCAGGCCGGCCTGGACCGTGCGCGCGGTGTGGTCGGCCAGCTCCAGGCTCTGCAGCCAGGCGTCCGCCAGCAGCAGCAGCGTCACGCCGGCGGCGGTGCCCAGCGCCAGCAGGCCCGAGCCCAGCACGGAGGCGGTCAGCACGGGCAGCGCGAACAGGGGCGAGTAGTTCAGCCCCGCGGCCTGCAGGAAGTGCAGGGTGGAGAAGGTCAGCAGGTCGATGCCGATGGAGGACACCCATTGCGCGTCGAAGCTGCGCCCGGGCGGCGCCGGCCGCGTGAGCATGCGCACCGCCAGCACGGCCGCCAGGTAGGTCCCGCACAGGGCCAGCAGCCAGTAGTTCAGCGGTGCCAGCTCCAGCGCCATCAGCGCTCCCAGCAGCACCAGCAGCGCGACGGCGATGCCGATGCGCGCCACCATGAATCCGACCCACAGCCGGTGGAAGGAAGAAGTCTCCTGCGGCGCCAGCGGCACCGGCGGCTCCCAGGTCCACGTGGAATGGCTCCAGGTGGAGTGCGGGGTCGACGGCTCGGCCATGGCGTTCAGCCGCCGCGCAGCAGGCGGTGCTCGTTGCTGCAGTAGAACAGGCCGTCGCTGCCCTTCACCGCGTCGGGCTGGGGCAGGTGCAGGCCGCAGACGGGGCAGCTCACCATCTCCTGCGGCAGGCCCGGGGGCGGCGGGCGGCGGTCCTGCTTGCGGTTTTCCAGCCTGGCGCTGCGCCACACCATGTAGGCGATCACCAGGACGGCCAGGAGGACCAGGTATTTCATCAACTGCGCCCCAGCACCACTTCGAGCACGAAGCGCGAACCGACGTAGGCCAGCAGCAGCAGCAGCGAGCCCACGTAGATGAAGTTCACCGCCCGCCGCCCGCGCAGGCCGAAGCGCAGCCGCCCGAGCAGCAGGCCGGCGAACGCGACCCACGACAGCACCGAGAACACCGTCTTGTGGTCCCAGCGCCAGGCGCGCCCATAGAGCTTCTCGGAAAAGAAGATGCCGGCCAGCAGGGTCGCCGTCAGCAGCACGAAGCCGGCGGCGGCGAAGCGGAAGGTCAGGCGCTCCAGGGTCAGCAGGGGCATGCCCGCTTCCGGCTCGGCCGCGTTGCGCATGCTGTGCTCCACCCGCTGCAGCAGCCAGGCGTGGACCGCCGCGGCGGCGAACAGGCCGTAGGCCGCGACGCCCAGGGCCCAGTGCAGGGACAGCCAGGGCGAGGAGGCCACGTGCAGCGGCGTGCCCGGAAACAGGAAAGCCAGCACCACCGCCGCCGCCCCCAGGGCGGCCAGGGCCCAGCGGGCGCGCAGCTGCGGGAACATCTGCCGCTCCACCGCGTAGACGGTGAGCACCAGCCAGGCGGTCACTGACAGCGCGGGCGCGAAGCCGAAGCGAGGCGCCTCGCCCAGCAGGCCCCACACCAGGGTCGCCGCGTGCAGCACCCAGGCGGCCAGCAGCGCCTTGCGCGCCGCCTGCTCGCTCAGCCGGGAAGCGCCCGCCGCCGGCACCGCGTAGGCTGCCGCGGCCGCCAGGGTCAGCACCACACCGGCGGGGGACGCACTGGATAAAATCATGGGACAAGTTTAGCCCGGCCCCCTTGCGGGCTCTTCCGCCCCGCGCAGACCGTGTGGCGCAACCCCCACTCCCCATGGCATCTGCCCTTTCCGACAAACTTTCCCGGCTGGTCAAGCAGATGCGCGGCCAGGCGCGCATCACCGAAGAAAACGTGCAGGAGATGCTGCGCGAGGTGCGCATGGCCCTGCTGGAGGCCGACGTCGCGCTGCCGGTGGTGCGGGACTTCGTCGCCCGCGTCAAGGAAAAGGCGCTCGGCCAGGAGGTCGCGGGTTCGCTCAATCCCGGCCAGGCGCTGGTGGGCATCGTCCACCGCGAACTGGTCGCCACCATGGGCGCGGGCGTCAGCGACATCAACCTGGCGGCGCAGCCGCCGGCGGTGATCCTGATGGCCGGCCTGCAGGGCGCGGGCAAGACCACCACCACCGCCAAGCTGGCCAGGCACCTGATCGACAAGCGCAGGAAGAAGGTGCTGACGGTGTCCGGCGACGTCTACCGCCCGGCGGCCATCGAGCAGCTCAGGACGGTGACGAAGCAGGCGGGTGCCGAGTGGTTCCCCAGCTCCCCCGAGCAGAAGCCGGTGGACATCGCGCGCGCCGCGCTGGACTTCGCGCGCAAGCAGTACTTCGACGTGCTGCTGGTGGACACCGCCGGCCGCCTCGCGATCGACGAGGCGATGATGCGCGAGATCAAGGAGCTGCACGCCGCGCTGAACCCGGTGGAGACGCTGTTCGTGGTCGACGCCATGCAGGGCCAGGACGCGGTGAACACCGCCAAGGCCTTCCGGGAGGCGCTGCCGCTCACCGGCATCGTCCTCACCAAGCTCGACGGCGACTCGCGCGGCGGCGCGGCGCTGTCGGTGCGCCAGATCACCGGCGCGCCGATCAAGTTCGCCGGCGTGAGCGAGAAGATCGACGGCCTGGAGGTGTTCGACGCCGAGCGCCATGCCGGCCGCATCCTGGGCATGGGCGACATCGTCGCGCTGGTGGAGCAGGTGCAGGCCGGCGTCGACATGGAGGCCGCGCAGAAGCTGGCGGCCAAGGTCAAGAGCGGCGCGGGCTTCGACCTGAACGACTTCCTGTCGCAGCTGCAGCAGATGAAGAGCATGGGCGGCCTGTCCACGCTGATGGACAAGATGCCGGCGCAGATGCAGGCCAAGGCCGGCCAGGTGGACATGGCCAAGGCCGAGCGCGACGTGCGCCGCAAGGAAGGGATCATCTGCTCGATGACCGCGCTGGAGCGGCGCAAGCCCGAAATCATCAAGGCCACCCGCAAGCGCCGCATCGCCGCCGGAGCCGGCGTGCAGGTGCAGGAGGTCAACCGCCTGCTCAACGAGTTCGAGCAGATGCAGCAGATGATGAAGAAGATGAAGGGCGGCGGGCTGATGAAGATGATGAAGCGCATGGGCGGCGGAAAAGGCATGCCCAAGATGCCTTTCTAGGCCTGCGGCCTGGACGGCATCGCCGCTGTCAGGAACCCCCTCGCCCCATCCCTCTCCCCCGAGGGGGAGAGGGGCGGATCGTTGCATACTCCGGGGCCATGAACCTCGTCGACGGCTTCGCCGACATCTCCCGCTTCGTGGCCCTGCGCCGCGACATCCACGCCCATCCCGAACTCGGCTTCGAGGAGCACCGCACCTCCCGGCTGGTCGCCGAGCTGCTGCGCGAGTGGGGCATCGAAGTGCACACCGGCATTGCCGGCACCGGCGTGGTCGGCGTGCTGCGCAACGGCCAGGGACGGCGCACCATCGGCCTGCGCGCGGACCTCGACGCGCTGCCGCTGCAGGAGGAAAACCGCTTCCCGCACCGCTCGCTCCACGACGGCCGCATGCACGCCTGCGGCCACGACGGCCACACCACCATGCTGCTGGCCGCGGCCTGGCACCTGGCGCGCTCCCGCGACTTCGACGGCACGGTGAACTTCATCTTCCAGCCCGCCGAGGAGATGGGCAAGGCCGGCGCGCTCAAGATGATCCAGGACGGCCTGTTCGAGCGCTTCCCCTGCGAAGCCGTGTTCGCGCTGCACAACTTCGCCATCGAAGGCGTGGGCAGCTTCGCGGTCAATCACGGCGCGCTCATGGCCTCCAGCAACACCTGGAAGGTGACGCTCCACGGCCGCGGCACGCACGCCTCGATGCCGCACACCGGCATCGACCCGGTGGCCGCCGTGATCGACCTCGGCCAGCAGCTGCAGACCCTGGTGCCCAAGGTGATCGCCTCCACCGAGCGCGCCCTGCTGGCGGTGACGCAGATCCAGGGCTCGGGCGCGCCCAACGTGATCCCCGACGAAGCCTGGGTGGGCGGAACGGTGCGCACCTTCTCCGAGGACGCCACCGACCGGATCGAGAACGGGCTGCGCCGCATCGCCGAAGGCATCGCCGCCGCGCACGGCTGCCGCGCCGAGGTGGCGTTCCGGCGCGCCTCGCCGCCGGTGGTGAACCACGCGCGCGAGGCCGCCTTCGCGGCGCAGGTGATGCGCGAGGTGGTCGGCACCGAACGGGTGGACGAGGACTTTCCCGCCGTGATGGGCGCCGAGGACTTCGCGCACATGCTCAAGGCCAGGCCCGGCTGCTATGCCTTCATCGGCAACGGCGACGGCGGCCACCGGCTGCCGGACCACGGGCCCGGTCCTTGCATCATCCACAACACCTCGTTCGACTTCAACGACGAGATCATCCCCATCGGCGCCAGCTACTTCGTGCGGCTGGCGCAGAAGTGGCTCGCCCAGCCCTGACCACAGGAGTTCCCAGCATGCAGATCCGCACCTTCCGCAGCGCCGCCCTGGCGCTGGTCCTCGCCGCGAGCGCGGCTTCGCCGGCGTTCGCGCAGCGCGTCATCAAGATCGTGGTGCCGTTCGGCCCCGGCGCGGTGCAGGACACCATCGCGCGCACCTTCAACGCCGAACTGGGGCAGATCCTCGGCGCCTCGGTGGTCGTCGAGAACCGTCCCGGCGCCGGCGGCACGGTCGGCACCGGCGCGGTGGCCAAGTCCACCGACAACAACACGCTGGTGCTGGCCGCCGCGAGCCACACGCTGGCGGGCCACCTGTACAGCAAGCTGGGCTACGACCCGATCAAGGACTTCACCGGCGTCGCCTACATCGGCAACTCCGGCTACGTGATCGCCGCGCCCGGCAACATGGGGGCGAACAGCCTGGCCGACTACGTGAAGCTGCTCAAGGGCAAGCCGGGCCAGCTCAATTACGCATCGGCGGGCAACGGCAGCGCGACGCACCTGGGCATGGCCTACTTCCTCGCGCGCGCGGGCGTGGAGATGCAGCACGTGCCCATGAAGTCCACCGGCGACGCGGTCAACGAAGTGCTGGCCGGCCGCGTGCAGGGCGTGACCTCGGCGCTGATCGGCATCACCGCCTTCCGGCAGGACCCGCGCATCAAGCTGCTGGCCTACACCGGCGCGCAGCGCTCCAAGTTCCTGCCGGAACTGCCGACGGTGGCCGAAGCGGGCGTGCCCAACTACAAGTTCGATTCCTGGATCGGCGTGCTGGCGCCGTCGACGATGCCGAAGGCGGAAGTCGAGAGGCTCAATGCCGCGATCAACAAGGCGCTGTCGGAACCGGCGGTGCAGGAGCGCCTCGCGCGCCTGGGCGTGGAAGCCGGCACCCTGTCGTCCGACGAATTCCAGAAGCTGCTGCGCGCCGACTGGGACGCGGCCGGCGTGCTGGTGAAGGCTTCGGGCGCGCGCATCGAGTAGGGGCGAGCGGCACCGACAGGGGCGCTGCGGCGCCCCTCTTGCCTTTGCGGGGTGCCTGCGCTGTAGGCGCGCTTCCTGCGCAGGTCGCGGCCTTCGCTTGCAGCCGAAGGCGCCTTGCAGAGCCACATGGATGCAGGGGCCGCTGCGAGTATTCGCTGCACCATGCAGCGAGTTCCCACCACGCACGCGCACACGAAGACGTGCTCGACCTCCCCCACGGCGACATCACGCGGCCTGCTGGCCGCCGCGGTGTCCGCGCTGGCCTTCTGTCTCGCGCCGGCGGCGGCCGCGGACCCGGCGGCCGACCTGCTGCAGGTCCAGCAGCGCGCCAGCCAGGCCCTGCGCCATGCCAAGCTCGCCGACCTCGCCGGCGAGCAGGCATCGAGCAGCGTGCAGCACATCGCCGACTGGGCGGTGCATTCGGGCGATCACGGCGGGCGCCCCTTCGTGGTGGTCGACAAGGTGGATGCGCGCGTCTTCGTCTTCGACGGCGAAGGGCGCCTGCGCGGCGCCACGGCGGCCCTGGTGGGCGCGGCGACCGGCGACCATTCGGTGCCGGACATCGGCAGCCGCAAGATCTCCAGCATCCTGCCGGAGGAGCGCACCACGCCGGCCGGCCGCTTCGTCGCCTCGGTGGGCCGCGGTCCCAAGGGCGAGGACATCCTCTGGGTCGATTACGACAGCGCTCTGGCGCTGCACCGCGTGGTCACCGGCGTGCCGCAGGAGCGGCGGCTGCAACGCCTGCAGAGCAAGGCGGCGGTGGACCGCCGCATCACCTACGGCTGCATCAACGTGCCCGCGTCGTTCTATGAACGCGTCGTGGCCCCCACTTTCCAGCAGACCACCGGGGTCGTGTACATCCTGCCGGAGTCGCGCCAGCCGCAGGAGGTGTTCGGTTCCTACGAGGTCCGCCGCGACCCGCCCGCGCATCTGTCGTCGCTGCGCCTGCAGACGGCGCACTGACCGCTTTCCCTCCTCAAGAAAGAAACCCGCCTCGGCGGGTTTCTTCATGACGGCCTGGCCTCAGTTGCGGTAGGGCCGGGGTGCTGCAGGCGCGGGGGCCGGCGGCGGAGGCGGGGGCGGCGGCGGCATCACCTGCACCGGGGCAGGCGGCGGCGACACCACGCGGGG
>JALHLO010000241.1 GCA_022844525.1 Ramlibacter sp. | reverse complement strand
CAGGTTCACGGTCGTGGTCGTCTTGCCCACCCCGCCCTTCTGGTTGGCGACGCAGAAAATCTTTGCCATGGGATCCTATGTGCTGACTGCGAGGTTCACGCTATTTGCTGACTGCCAGCTTCACGCCGAAGCCGATCAGGAAAATGCCGGCGAGCTTTTCGAGCACGCGCGCGATCAGCGGGTTGGCGCGCATGCGTTCGGCAAGGAAGTGCGTGAGCAGGACGGCGGCCAGTCCGTACAGGAAGGTGAGGACGGCGATGGTGGCGGCCATCACGCCGAAGGTCAGTACGCCCTGGTGCCGGGCCGGGTCGACGAACAGCGGGAAGAAGGCCATGTAGAAGACGATCGCCTTGGGGTTCAGCAAGGTGATCACGGCCGCCTGCTTGAAATAGTGGCGCGGCTCGATGTGCAGCACCGGGGCGCTACCCGGCTTGGCCAGCAGCATCCGGAACCCGAGCCAGGCAAGGTAGGCGGCGCCCAGCCACTGGACGGCGGAAAAGGCGGCGGGGTAGGTGACCAGCAGGGTCGCGACCCCGGCGACCGCCGCCCACATCAGGACCTGGTCGCCGGCGATGATGCCGAAGGTGGCGGCCAGGCCGCCGCGGATGCCGCCCTTGCCGGTGGAGGTGATCAGCGCCAGGTTGCCCGGGCCGGGGATGGCCAGGAAGACGAGAATCGCGGCGACGAACGCCCCGTAGTCTGCAACGCCGAACATGGACCCCCCTCCAGGTGAAGGCTGAGTTTAACGTCAGGGGCTCGCGGGGCCTGTGCCAGTTTGCGCACGCGGGCGCTTGCGCATCCACACGATGCAGCGTTCCGCCGACAGTTCCGGCACGCTCAACGGTTCCACGTGGAACACTTCCGCTTCCGGCGGCAGCTCGGCGATCTCCGGCTCCGGGTGCTTTCCCTTCATCGCCAGCCAGATCCCGCCCTCGGCCAGCGCTCCGCCCGACCAGGCGACGAAGTCCGGCAGCGAAGCGAAGGCGCGGGAACTGACCACGTCGTAGGGACCGGCCAGGTTTTCCACCCGGTCGTGAACGCCGCGCAGGTTGGGCAGGCGCAACTCGGCGGCGGCCTGCTGCACGAAGGCCGCCTTCTTGCCGACGGTGTCGACGCAGTCCACCTGCACTTCCGGGCAGCAGATGGCGATGACGGCGCCCGGGAGCCCGGCCCCGGAACCGACGTCCAGCAGGCGAACCGCCCTGCCCCCCGTTTGCCAGCGCAGCGGCCCGATGACCGCCAGGCTGTCGAACAGGTGCTGGGCCAGCATCTCGTTGGGGCGGACGGCGGTCAGGTTGTAGACCTTGTTCCACTTGCCGATCAGTTGCACATAGGCCAGCAATTGCCCGAACTGCTCATCCGTGAGCTCGAGCTGGAGCTGGGCCGCGGCTGCCCGCACGCGGCCGGCCGGGTCGGCGGGACGGCTCATGCGGCGGCTTGGCCGGTCTGGTTCGCGGCCTCGGCGAAGCCCTTGAACTTGTTCTTCTTCAGGTGGACCAGCAGCAGCGAAATGGCCGCCGGGGTCACGCCCGAGATCCGGGACGCCAGGCCCAGCGTTTCCGGCCGGTGCTTGTTGAGCTTCTGGCGGACTTCGATGCTCAGCGCCGGGACCTGCATGTAGTCCAGCTCGGCCGGCAGCTTCAGGTTCTCGTAGTAGGCGGCGCGTTCCACCTCGTCCTTCTGGCGCTGGATGTAGCCGGAGTACTTGGCCGCGATCTCGATCTGCTCCACCACCGGCGCGTACAGCTCGCCCAGTGTTTCACGTGAAACAGCGTCGGTCCGCCAGCGTCCGCCCTCCAGCGACATCAGGGTTTCGTAGCCCACGTCCGGCCGGCGCAGCAGGTCGCCCAGGTTGTACTCATGGTCCATCGACGTGCCCAGCACGCGCTCGGCTTCCGCGGCCGCGACCGTGCGCGGATTCACCCAGGTCGATTTCAGCCGCTCTGTTTCACGTGAAACAGCGTCGCGCTTGCGGCAGAAGGCGCCCCAGCGCGCGTCGTCCACCAGGCCCATCCGGCGCCCGGCTTCGGTCAGCCGCAGGTCGGCGTTGTCTTCCCGCAGTTGCAGGCGGAACTCGGCCCGGCTGGTGAACATCCGGTAGGGCTCGGTCACGCCCTTGGTGATGAGGTCGTCGACCAGCACGCCGAGGTAGGCCTGGTCCCGGCTGGGCAGCCAGGCCGCTTCGCCCCTGACCTGCAGCGCGGCATTGAGCCCGGCGAACAGGCCCTGGGCCGCCGCCTCTTCATAACCGGTCGTGCCATTGATCTGACCGGCAAAGAACAGCCCAGCGATCGCCCGGGTTTCGAAGCTGCTCTTCAGCCCGCGCGGGTCGAAATAGTCGTACTCGATGGCGTAGCCCGGCCGCAGGATATGGGCGTTCTCCAGCCCCGGCAGCGTCCGGACCAAGGCCAGCTGGATGTCGAACGGCAGGCTGGTCGAGATCCCGTTGGGATAGAACTCGTTGGTCGTCAGCCCTTCCGGTTCCAGGAACACCTGGTGGCTGGACTTGTCGGCGAAGCGGTTGATCTTGTCTTCCACGCTCGGGCAGTAGCGCGGGCCGACGCCCTCGATCCTGCCCGTGAACATGGGGCTGCGGTCGAAGCCGGAGCGGATGATCTCGTGGGTGCGCTCGTTGGTGTGCGTGATCCAGCACGGCACCTGGCTGGGGTGCATGGCGGCGCTGCCCATGAAGCTGAACACCGGCACCGGGTCCAGGTCGCCCGGCTGCTCCTCGCACTTGGAGAAATCGATGGTCCGGCCGTCGATGCGCGGCGGCGTTCCGGTCTTCAGGCGCCCCTGCGGCAGCTTCAGTTCCTTGAGCCGGGCCGACAGGGACAGGGACGGCGGGTCGCCTGCCCGTCCAGCGGCATAGTTCTCCAGGCCGACGTGAATCTTGCCGTCGAGGAAGGTGCCGGCGGTCAGCACGACCGCCCGGGCGCGAAAGCGGATCCCGATCTGGGTGACGGCGCCCACCACCCGGTCGCCCTCCACCATCAGGTCGTCCACCGCCTGCTGGAACAGCGTCAGGTTCGGCTGGTTTTCCAGGCGCCGGCGGATGGCCGCCTTGTAGAGGATGCGGTCGGCCTGGGCGCGGGTGGCCCGCACCGCCGGCCCCTTGCTGGAATTGAGGATGCGGAACTGGATCCCCGCCTCGTCGGTGGCGATCGCCATCGCGCCGCCGAGCGCATCGACTTCCTTGACCAGGTGACCCTTGCCGATCCCGCCGATCGAGGGGTTGCAGGACATCTGCCCCAGCGTCTCGATGTTGTGGGTGAGCAGCAGCGTGCGGCAGCCCATGCGCGCGGACGCGAGGGCTGCTTCGGTGCCGGCGTGGCCGCCGCCAACGACGATGACGTCGAATTCTTCGGGATAAAGCATGGGGTGGCGCCGAACCGGGCGCGGGGGGCCAGGGGATCTGGCCGGTCTCGGAAGGGGGTGATTTTACGGGCGGGGCCGCAAACCTGCCGGCCGTGATGCAATGCGCCCATGAAAGTCCTCGTCTTCGCCGGCAGCACGCGCATCGCGTCCTTCAACCGCAAGCTCGCCCGGGAGGTCGCGGCAATGGCCCGCGCCGGCGGCGCCGAGGTCACGCACCTGGAACTCGGCGACTACGACATCCCCATGTACAACGCCGACCTCGAGGCCAAAGGCACGCCGGCGGACGTCATGAAGCTCAAGCAGGTCTTCCACGAGCACGCCGCCTGGCTCGTGTGCACCCCCGAGTACAACGCGAGCTACCCCGCGCTGCTGAAGAACACGCTGGACTGGCTGTCCAGCCCGGTGAAGGGCGACCCGGTCTGGAACGACGACTTCCGCTTCAGCCGCGGCAAGGTGGTGGGCGTGCTGAGCGCCTCCCCCGGCGCGCTGGGGGGACTGCGCTCGCAGAGCCACCTGGTCCCGCTGCTGCTGAACCTGCAGTGCTGGGTGGCGCCGCAGACCTATGCGCTGGGTCGGGCCGGCGAAGCCTTCGACGAGCAGGGGCACCTGAAGGACGAGGCCGCCAAGGAGCGCGCGCAGGCCGTGGTCGACCAGGTGCTGTGGGCGGCGGGGCGCTTGCAGCAAGCCTGAAGCGCTATAAAACGAAGAGCGGTGGAAAGCCGGCCCGGACCTGGTTCCCGGCTTCGCCAACACGCCGGGGCCGCCCCCGTTCGTAGCGGCAAGTCGTGGCGGCAAGCGCAGCGCACCCGGCGGTGGGACGGCGCGGACCGGTCCGCGCCGGACCCGGTCACTCCGCGGTGATCTTCGCGTTCTGGATCGTCTTGGCCCAGAACTCGGTTTCCTTCTTGACCAGCGCGTCCAGCTGCGCCGGCGGCTGGTAGCGGATGTCGATGCCGGCGGCGGCGGCGCGGGTGCGCGTTTCCGGCATTTCCAGCGCCTGCTTGATCGAGGCCGACAGCTTGTTGACCACGTCGGGCGGCGTGCCGGCCGGCGCGAAGATGCCGACCCAGGCTTCCAGCTCGAAGCCCTTCAGGCCCGCTTCGGCCGTCGTCGGCACCTGCGGCAGGCCAGGGTGGCGGGCCTTGCTGGTGACGGCGATGCCCTTGAGCTTGCCTTGCTGGACGTGGCCCATCACCGAAGGCGGCGTGGTCATGAAGACCTGGACCTGCCCCGAGAGCACGTCGGCGATGGCAGCACCAGAGCCACGGTACGGGATGTGGACCATGCTGGTGCCCGTCTGCATCTTGAACATCTCGGTGCCGACGTGCGACAGCGAACCGTTGCCCTGCGAGGCATAGCTCAGGCGGCCCGGGTTCTTCTTCAGGTAGGCGATGAATTCACTGAGGTTGTTGACCGGCACCGACGGGTGCAGCGCGATGACGTTGGTGGCCGCGGTGATCAGGGCCACCGGCGCCAGGTCTTTCTGCGCCCAAGGCAGCCTGGGCATCAGGGTCGGGTTGCCGACGTGGTAGGCGGAATAGGACGCCAGCAGGGTGTAGCCGTCCGGGTTGGCCCGCGCCACCTGGGCGTAGGCCACGTTGCCGCTGCCGCCGCCCTTGTTCTCGATCACGATCGACTGGCTTAGCACGCGCGACAGAGGCTCGCTCAGCAGCCGGGCCGAGCCGTCGACCAGGCCGCCGGGCGGATTGGGCACGACGATCGTGAGGGGCTTGGCCGGGAATGCCTGGGCGGCGGCGATGCCACAGCCCAGGCCGGTGGCAAGTGCGGCCGCCAGGGCGCGCAGGGTACGCCGTTTTGCAGTCTTCATTGGGTCTACCTCTCCGTGTGAAATCGATCAATAACGTCCGGACAGCAAGGCGCCGGCATTCGGCACGCGCCGCTCCAGGCCCAGATTCTTTAGCAGCGCCCAGGTAGTGCACGCCGCACTGGAGACAACGGGCAAGCCGCTGGCCTGCTCGATCATCGGAAGGGAGGCCAGCGAGGGCATCTGCACGCAAGCCGAGGCGACGATCGCGTCCGCGCCCGCCAGGTCCAGATTCTTCCAGAGTTCGGCCGGGGCTTTGGGGTCGCGCGCACCGACGGCCAGGTTGTCTGGAATCTCCAGGGAAATGCTGTCGACGACCTGGATTCCTTCGGCTTGCAGGTAATCGATCACGAGTGCGGTCAGCGGCTTCATGTACGGAGCGATGATCGCCACCCGCTTGGCGCCCATGGCCTGCAGGCCTTCGACCAGGGCCCCGGCGCTGGTGCTGACCGAGGTCGAGGCGCCGTTGGCGGCCGTCACGGCCTGCAGCCGGCGCTGCGACTCGCGGTGGTAGCCGCGACCCATGCTCATGATGGCCACCAGGCAGGCGTAGGCCATCGCGTCCATCCGGGCGTCGGACAGCTCCAGGGCGCAGCGGTCCGAGTCGCGGTCCATGGCCGCGAGCTCCTCTTTCTGCACCTCCTTCATCCGCATGCGACTGGAATGAAAGGTGAAGCGTTCGGGCAAGACGTCCTCGCGCGAGCGCAGCATCGCGGGAATCTCGGTTTCCATCGTGGTGTTGGAACTGGGGACGATCAGTCCGACACGGTAGGCACGGTTCATTCGGCAGCAAGCGGTTGGTGGACCACCGATCTTGATCCGCCGCATCCATACCATCAAATACATAATCTGGATCGACCGATACTCGATTCAGATCAATCATGGAACTGCGCCAACTGCGTTACTTCACCGTGCTGGCCGGTGAGCTGAACTTCACCCGGGCGGCGGCCCGGCTGCACGTCTCGCAACCGCCACTGAGCTACCAGATCGCCAACCTGGAAGCGGAGCTGGGGGTGCGGCTGTTCCACCGCACCAGCCGCAGCGTCGAACTGAGCGAGGCCGGCAAGGCCCTGCTGCCGCATGCGCTGGCGGTGCTCGAGCGGGTGGAGGAGGCCCGAGGCCACGTCGGCCGGGTGGCGCAGGGCCTGGAAGGCCGGATCAAGATGGGGTTGGCGGGCTCGCACTTCCTGGGCCCCTTTCCGCACTTCATCCAGGAGTACCGCAAGCGGCGCCCGGGCGTCGAGGTCGTGCTGCACGAGATGCGGCCGGCCGACCACGTGCAGTCCCTGCGCGAAGGCCACCTGGACCTGAGCGTCTCGC
>JALHLO010000240.1 GCA_022844525.1 Ramlibacter sp. | reverse complement strand
CCACCGGCGCCTCCGCGCCGGACGCCACGCCGAGGTTGTCGAACCAGACGGTGCCCGCGGCGTCGCGCCCGTGCGCGGTGAACAGGCCGGGCTTGAGCGCCAGCAGGCTGAGCGTGTGCGCCGCGCGCACCACCAGGCCCGCGTCGCCGGTGTTCGCGTCCAGGCCGGACGGGACGTCCACCGCCAGCACCGGCGCGCCGGCGTTCAGGTGCCGGATCCATTGCGCCATCGCGCCGTCGGGCGCGCGCGTGCTGCCGATGCCCAGCAGGGCGTCCAGCGCGAAGTCGTACGAAGCCGGGGGCGCATCGGCGAAGGCGACGCCGGCCGCGCGGGCGGCTTGCAGCGAGGCGCGCGCGTCTTCCGGGGCGCGCGCTTCTTCGCCCAGCCAGCTGACCACCGGGTCCTTGCCCCAGCGTTTCAGGTGCAGGGCGGCCTCGAAGCCGTCGCCGCCGTTGTTGCCGGGGCCGCAGGCGATCCAGATCGTGCGCGCATGCGGGGCGAGCGCCAGCGTGAGCCGGGCGACGGCGAGGCCCGCGCGCTGCATCAGCGCGTGCGGGGGCAGGCCGGCGGCCGCGGCCTGTTCCAGCCGGCGGATCGCCGCCACCTCGTGCAGGGGCCAGGGCCGGTCGGGAGTCACGCGCTGCATGGCGCGATTGTGCCTCCCTCAGCTTGCGAGCCGCTCGACGCCCAGGCCTTCCAGGTCCACCGCCGGCGCGCGTGCATCCATCAGGTCAGCGACCGCGCGCGCGCTGCCGCAGGCCAGCGCCCAGCCGCTGGAGCCGTGGCCGATGTTGATCCACACGCCGGGGATGCCGGTGGCGCCCAGCACGGGCGGGCCGTCCGGGAGCATGGGCCGCGCGCCCTTCCACTCCTGGACCGCCGAGCCGGTGTTGGCGAGCTGCGCCGCGCCGGGGAACCAGTCGTGCAGCACCTTGTACAGGGTCTGGATCGCCGACGGCCGCCTGTAGTTCGGCTCGCCGCCGATCTCGGCGCTGCCCGCGACGCGCACCCGGTTGCCCAGGCGCGAGATCGCCACCTTGTAGCGGTCGTCCATGACGCCGCTGCGCGGCGCGTTCAGCGGCTCGCGGATCGGGGCGCTGATCGAGTAGCCGTGCACCGCGGCGAGCGGGATGCGCAGGCCCACCGGTCGTAGCAGCGCGGCCGAGGCCACGCCGCCGCACACCACCACGGCGTCGAAACGCTGCGTGCTCGGCACGGCGTCGTTGCCCTGCGTCACGCGCAGCAGCGTCGGCTGCGCCGGGTCCAGCGGCGCGACCGAGCAGTTGAACTCGAAGCGCGCGCCCAGCGCCTGCGTCTGGTTCTTCAGCAGCAGGGCGAACTGGCGGCAGTTGCCGACCTCGTCCTCGGGCAGGTGCACCGCGCCCACGAACTCGGTGTCGGGGTTCAGCGCGGGCTCGAAGGTGCGCGCCTGCGCCGCATCGATCTCCTGGAACTTCACGCCCGCGTCGCGCAGCACCTGCAGCCCGGGCTGCACCATCCGGCGGTCCTTCTCGGAGCGCAGCAGCACCATGTAGCCGGTGCTGCGGTCGTATTCGAGCTGCAGGTCCTCGGTCAGCTGGTGCAGGCGGGCGCGGCTGTAGAAGGCCAGGCGCTGCAGCCGGCCGCGGTTGGCGATGTAGGTGTCGAGGTCGCAGGCGCGGCGCCAGCGCATCATCCAGCGCAGCTCGTGCGCCGCCAGCGGCCAGCACACGCGCACGGGCGCGTGCCGGCTGAACAGGTAGCGCGCGACCTTGGAGGTCATGCCGGGCGAGGCCCAGGGGGTGACGTAGCCGGGCGCGACCACGCCCGCATTGGCGAAGCTGGTTTCCAGAGCGGCGGCCCCGTGCCGCTCGAAGACGGTCACTTCGTGGCCGTCGGCGGTGAGTTCGTACGCTGTGGTCACGCCGATGATGCCGGCGCCCACGATGGCGATTTTCATCAGTTGGGGAAAGCGGAAGAAAGCAGCTGTTCGATCTGCAGCGAGATGTTCAGGATCGTATCGTCATGCAGCGCCCCGTGCCAAACCATCAGGCCGACCGGCAGTTCACCCGCGGCGTGGCACGGCAGCGACAGCGCGCAGCCGTCCAGCATGTTGACCACGCTGGTGTTGCGCAGCAGGAGCGCGTTGACGCGGAAGAAGGCCTCGTCGCGCTCGGCTCCCGGCGCCACGTCGGCGATGGGAGGCGCGACGATGGGGACGGTGGGCGAAAGCACGGCGTCGTAGCCCGCCAGCGCCTGCTCCACCTGCGCGATCCACGCCAAGCGGGCGCGTTGCAGGTCGAGGTACTCCCAGGCCTTCATCTGCGCGCCGCGCTCGATGCGCACCCGCACGCGCGGGTCGTAGCGCGAGCCTTCCTGCGCCAGCAGCTGGCGGTGCCAGGAATAGCTTTCCGCGGCGGTGAAGCCGCCGGTGGACTGGATCGTGCCGAGGTCCTGGATCTGCGCCAGCGGGATCTCGTCGACGCGGGCGCCGGCCGCGCGCAGCGCCTGCAGCGTCCGCTCGAAGGCCCGCGCCACGGTGGGGTCGGCGCCGTCGAGCATCTGCGTCGTGGCCACGGCCAGGCGGTAGCCGGACAGCGGCGTGTCCTGCCGCGCCACCTTGCGCGCGGCCAGGATCTCGTGCGCCAGGATGGCGTCGCGCACGCTGCGGGTCATGGCGCTGACCGTGTCGAGCGTCGTCGACAGCGGATAGGCGCCCTGCAGGGGCGTGAGGCGCGCCGTGTTCTTGAAGCCGACGATGCCGCACAGGGCCGCCGGGATGCGGATGGAACCGCCGGTGTCCGAGCCCAGGCCGATGAAGGCGGCGCCGGTGGCGACCGACACGGCGCCGCCCGAGGAGGAGCCGCCCGGGATGCGCCGGGTCGTCGCGTCGCACGGATTGGGCGGCGTGCCGTAGTGCGGGTTGACGCCCACGCCGGAGAACGCGAACTCGGTCATGTTGGTGCGGCCCACCACCACGCCGCCGGCGGCGCGCAGGCGGGCCACCGCCAGCGCGTCGCCGGCCGCGGGCGCGTGGTCCACCAGCGCCACCGAGCCGGCGGTGGTGACGTCGCCGGCGAAGTCGAACAGGTCCTTGATCGACACCGGCAGGCCGGCCAGCGGCGACTGGGGCGCGGCCTGCTTCGCCTCGGCCTGCGCCGCCTCGAAGCGGGTCTTGACGAACACGTGGGTGCAGGCGGCGGAGTGGGCGATGTCCTGGGCGGCGGCCAGTTCGCCGGCGGCGGTGGCCTGGCCCTGGCGCAGGCGCTCGCGGGTGCTGTGGAGGTCGGGGCGGGGCATGGATGAGGCAGCGGGTGAGAGGGAGGCCTGTGCTAGAATCTCGCGGTTTTGCCGGGTGTCACGCACGATGAGTGCGCGCCGCCGTCAGCAAGACAAATCGCGGATCCGCCCCCTCGAGGTGTCGCAACAAGGCGTTGCGATTTCTGGGCGGATTCTAGACCCAACCTTCGGAGCTCCCCATGCCTGTGTCCATGCGCGAAATGCTGGAAGCCGGTGTCCATTTCGGACACCAGACCCGCTTCTGGAACCCCAAGATGGCCCCGTTCATCTTCGGCCATCGCAACAAGATCCACATCATCAACCTGGAAAAGACGCTGCCCATGTTCCAGGAGGCGACCAAGTTCGCCCGGCAGCTGGCCGCCAACCGCGGCACCATCCTGATGGTCGGCACCAAGCGCCAGGCGCGCGAACTGGTCGCCACCGAGGCGCAGCGCGCCGGCATGCCCTTCGTGAACCAGCGCTGGCTGGGCGGCATGCTGACCAACTTCAAGACCGTGAAGATCTCCCTGAAGCGCCTGAAGGACATGAAGGCCCAGCAGGAAGCCGGCCTCGAAGCCATGTCCAAGAAGGAACAGCTGATGTTCCAGCGCGAGCTGGACAAGCTGGAAAAGGACATCGGCGGCATCCAGGACATGAACACCCTGCCGGACGCCCTGTTCATCGTCGACGTCGGCTACCACAAGATCGCCGTCGCCGAAGCGCAGAAGCTGGGCATCCCGATCATCGCGGTGGTGGACTCCAACCACTCCCCCGAGGGCATCGACTACGTGATCCCGGGCAACGACGACTCCGCCAAGGCCGTGACGCTCTACGTCCGCGGCATGGCCGACGCCATCCTGGAAGGCAAGAACAATCCCGCCGGCGACGTGCAGCGTGCCGTGGCCGAAGGCGGTGACGAGTTCGTGGAAGTCAAGGAAGGCGCCGCCGCCTGAGTTCCCGGCCCCCGGCCGCGATGCAAGGGGGCTTTCGGGCCCCCTTTGCACAACCAGATCCAACTGATCAGACGATTCGAATAGAGGACAAGATGGCTGCAATCACCGCAAGCATGGTCGCCGAACTGCGCGCGAAGACCGACGCCCCCATGATGGAATGCAAGAAGGCCCTGACCGAGGCCGACGGCAACATGGACAAGGCCGAGGAACTGCTGCGCGTCAAGCTGGGCAACAAGGCCGCCAAGGCCGGCTCCCGCATCACCGCCGAAGGCGTGGTCGCCGCTTCCATCGGCGGCACGACCGGCGCGCTGCTGGAAGTCAACTGCGAAACCGACTTCGTCACCAAGAACGACAGTTTCCTGGCGCTGGCCCGCGCCGCCGCCGAACTGATCGCGAAGAACGACCCCGCGGACATCGCCGCCCTGGGCGCGCTGCCCTACAGCCAGGACGGCTTCGGCCCCACCCTGGAAGACGTGCGCAAGGGCCTGATCGGCAAGATCGGCGAGAACATGAGCTTCCGCCGCTTCAAGCGCTTTTCCGGCTCCAGCAAGCTGGTGAGCTACCTGCACGGCACGCGCATCGGCGTGGTCGTGGAGTTCGAGGGTGACGAGGTCGCCGCCAAGGACGTCGCCATGCACGTGGCCGCCATGAAGCCGGTGGCCCTGTCGTCGAACGACGTGCCCGCCGAGCTGATCGAGAAGGAACGCGCCGTGGCCACCGGCAAGGCGGAAGAGGACCGCAAGGCCGCCGAAGCCGCCGGCAAGCCGGCGCAGTCCGCCGAGATCGTCGCCAAGCGCATCGAGGGCGGCGTGCAGAAGTACCTGAAGGAAGTCTCGCTGCTGAACCAGCCGTTCGTGAAGAACGACAAGCAGACGGTCGAACAGATGCTCAAGGCCGCCAACACCACGATCAAGGGCTTCACCCTGTACGTGGTGGGCGAGGGCATCGAGAAGAAGGCCGACGACTTCGCCGCCGAAGTGGCCGCGCAGGTGGCCGCCGCCAAGCAGGCGGCCTGACGCGGCACACTCCGCCCGGAGCCACGCCCATTACACTCGAAGCAACGTCACACCAGGAGAACCGTTTCATGCCTCCCGCCCAGCCAGCCCACAAGCGCATCCTGCTCAAGCTGTCGGGCGAGGCCCTGATGGGGGACGACGCCTTCGGCATCAACCGCGCGACCATCGTGCGGATGGTGGAGGAGGTCGCCGAAGTGGTGCACATGGGGGTGCAGGTCGCCGTCGTCATCGGCGGCGGCAACATCTTCCGCGGCGTGGCCGGCGGCTCGGTCGGCATGGACCGGGCCACCGCCGACTACATGGGCATGCTGGCCACCGTGATGAACGCGCTGGCGCTGTCCGACGCGATGCAGAAGCAGGGCCTGGTGCCCCGCGTGATGTCCGCCATCGCCATCGAGCAGGTGGTCGAACCCTACGTGCGCCCCAAGGCGCTGCAGTACCTGGAGGAGGGCAAGGTCGTGATCTTCGCGGCCGGCACCGGCAACCCCTTCTTCACCACCGACACCGCCGCCGCCCTGCGCGGCGCGGAGATCGGCGCCGAGATGGTGCTCAAGGCCACCAAGGTGGACGGCGTCTATTCCGCCGACCCGCAGAAGGATCCTTCGGCGAAACGGTATACCCGCATCAGCTTCGACGAGGCGATGCAGCAGAACCTGGGCATCATGGACGCCACCGCCTTCGCGCTGTGCCGCGACCAGAAGCTGCCGATCAAGGTGTTCTCCATCTTCAAGCACGGCGCGCTCAAGCGCGTGGTGCTGGGCGAGGACGAGGGCACCCTGGTTTACGCCTGAAGAGAGGAGCACAACGACATGGCAACGATCCCCGAAATCAAGCAGAACGCGCAGGCGAAGATGGACCAGTCCATCGCCGCCTTCAAGAACACCCTGACCAAGATCCGCACCGGCCGCGCCAACCCGGCGATCCTCGACACGGTGCAGGTCGAGTACTACGGCACGATGATGAAGATCAGCCAGGTGGCCAGCGTGAACCTGCTGGACGCCCGCACGATCAGCGTGCAGCCCTTCGAGAAGGGCATGGGCGCCAAGATCGAGAAGGCCATCCGCGAGAGCGACCTCGGCCTGAATCCCGCCTCGATGGGCGACCTGCTGCGGGTGCCCATGCCTCCCATGTCGGAGGAGCGCCGCAAGGAGATGACCAAGCTGGTGCGGCACGAGGCGGAGAACGCCAAGATCGCCATCCGCAACCTGCGCCGCGACGCCAACGAGCACGTCAAGAAGCTGGTGAAGGACAAGACCGCGACCGAGGACGACCTCAAGCGCGCCGAGGCCGACGTGCAGAAGGCGACCGACAAGCACATCGCCGAGATCGATGCGCTGGTGACCGCCAAGGAAAAGGAGATCATGGA
>JALHLO010000239.1 GCA_022844525.1 Ramlibacter sp. | reverse complement strand
GCTCTTCCGATCTAGCGCGTCCGCCCCGGCCGCCGCGGCTTCGGCGGCGCCGGCGCGCCTGCGCCCGGCCACCAGCATCGGCCAGGAGAGCCGCTGATGGGGGACGTGGAGACCGCGGCCGCCCATGCCCCCGTGGCCGTGGCGAGCCGGCTGGAGGCGCGGCACCTGCGCAAGTCCTATGGCGGCCGCAAGGTGGTGCAGGACGTGTCGCTGGCGGTGGAC
Source organism: Ramlibacter sp. (assembly GCA_022844525.1). Classification (GTDB taxonomy): domain Bacteria; phylum Pseudomonadota; class Gammaproteobacteria; order Burkholderiales; family Burkholderiaceae_C; genus Ramlibacter. The sequence continues at coordinate 6,496 of JALHLO010000239.1, read as the reverse complement.
AAGGGCGAGGTGGTCGGCCTGCTGGGACCCAACGGCGCCGGCAAGACGACCTCCTTCTACATGATCGTGGGCCTGGTGCGCGCCGACGGCGGCGAGATCTCCATCGACGGCCAGCCGGTGGAGCACATGCCGATCCACCGGCGCTCGCGCCTGGGGCTGTCCTACCTGCCGCAGGAAGCGTCCATCTTCCGCAAGCTCAACGTGCAGGACAACGTGCGCGCCGTGCTGGAGCTGCAGCGCGGGCCGGACGGCAAGCCCCTGTCGCGCGCCGAGGTCGAGCGGCGCCTCACGGCGCTGCTGCAGGACCTGCGCGTGGAGCACCTGCGCGATTCGCCCGCGCCGGCGCTGTCCGGCGGCGAGCGCCGCCGGGTGGAGATCGCGCGGGCACTGGCGACCCAGCCGCGTTTCATCCTGCTGGACGAACCCTTCGCGGGCATCGACCCGATCGCCGTGATCGAGATCCAGCGGATCATCAGCTTCCTCAAGTCGCGCGGCATCGGCGTGCTGATCACCGACCACAACGTGCGCGAAACGCTGGGCATCTGCGACCACGCCTACATCATCAGCGAAGGCAACGTGCTGGCGCAGGGCACGCCGGCCGAGATCGTGAACAACGCGGACGTGCGCCGGGTGTACCTCGGCGAGCACTTCCGGATGTGAGAGCGGGACGACCGTCCGTATGAAGCAGGGGCTTTCCCTCCGCGTTTCCCAGCACCTGGCACTGACGCCGCAGCTGCAGCAGTCGATCCGCCTGCTGCAGCTGTCCACGCTGGAACTGGGGCAGGAGATCCAGCAGATGCTGGACGACAACCCCTTCCTCGACGTGCAGAGCGAGGACCTCGGCGAAGAGTCCGGCGTGGCCGCCAGCGACGCGCCCAGCCAGCGGGACGAGACGGGCGGCGAGGGTACCTTCGAGCCGGCCGCCACCGCCGCCGAAAGCACGTCGGCGAGCACTTCCGACGCGGAGCCCGGCGAGTTCGGCGGCGAGGAAGGCCCGAGCTGGGAAGGCGACGGCACGACCGAGACGGTGGCCGACGACGGCGAGTGGGGCGGCGACGCGCCGGCCGCGCGCCGCAACAACAATGGCGAGGACGACGAGGTCGATGCCACGGAGCTGGCACGCGGCACCGAATCGCTGCAGACCTGGCTGCATCGCCAGGCCCTGGCCCTGCGCCTGTCGGAGGAGGACCAGGTGGCCCTGCGCTACCTGATCGAGTCGCTCAACGACGACGGCTACCTCGAGGAGTCGCCCGAGCAGATCGCGCAGGGCCTCGCCCCGGACGACCTCGAGCAGCAGGAGGAACTGGTGCACCGCTTCACCATGGCCTTGCGCCTGCTGCAGAGCCTGGACCCGCCGGGGGTGGGCGCGCGCAGCCTGTTCGAATGCCTGACGCTGCAGCTCAAGCCGATGCACGAGGACGACCCGGGTGACGAAGCGGTCGCCGCGGCGCTGAAGATCTGCGGGCAACCCATTGACCTGCTCGCCAAGCGCGACGTGAAGCGCCTCGCGCAGGCCACCGGCGAGAGCGAGGCGAACATCAAGGCCGGCATCGGCTGCATCACGCGCCTGGAGCCCAAGCCGGGGCGCCGCTTCGTGGACGTCGAGCGCAACATCGTGGTGCCCGACGTGCTGGTCACGCAGGTCGGCCGCGGCACCCGCGCGAACTTCCGCGTGCAGCTCAATCCGGACGTGGTGCCGCGGTTGCGCGTGCACGACGTCTATGCGGGCGCGCTCAAGGCGCACCGCGGCGAAGGCCACCAGGCGCTGCAGCAGCGCCTGCAGGAGGCGCGCTGGTTCATCAAGAACATCCAGCAGCGCTTCGACACCATCCTGCGCGTGTCCACCGCCATCGTGGAGCGGCAGCGCAACTTCTTCATCCACGGCGAGCTCGCCATGCGCCCGCTGGTGCTGCGCGAGATCGCGGACGAGCTCGGCCTGCACGAGTCCACCATTTCGCGCGTGACCACCGCCAAGTACATGTCCACCCCCTTCGGCACCTTCGAGCTGAAGTACTTCTTCGGCTCCGCCCTCGGCACCGAGACCGGCGGCAACGCTTCCAGCACCGCGGTGCGCGCACTGATCAAGCAGTTCGTGGCGGCGGAGAACGCCAGGAAGCCCTTGTCCGACAGCCAGATCTCCGACATGCTCAAGGAGCAGGGCATCGAGTGCGCGCGTCGCACGGTCGCCAAGTACCGCGAGGCGCTGCGGATCGCGCCGGCCAACCTGCGGAAGGAACTGTGAGAGATCTGCGCCTGTTCCTGCCCTGCGCGGGCGGTGTCGAAGCCTGGCTGGCCGAGGAAGTGGTGCGCGTCTGCGGCGAGGGCGCGCGCGACGTGCGCACCGCGCGCGGCGGCGTGCAGCTGCTGTCTGGCTGGGCCGAGGTCATGAAACTCAACCTGCACAGCCGCCTGACGCAGCGGGTGCTGGTGGAGCTTGCCCATCAGCCCTACCGGGCCGAGCAGGACCTCTACGAAGCCGCATCCGCCGTTGCGTGGGAAGAGTGGTTCGGCACGCGCGACAGTTTCAAGATCGAGCTGACCTCGCACCAGAGCCCGCTCAAGAGCCTGAACTTCGCCGCGCTGCGCATCAAGGACGCCGTGGCCGACCGCTTCCGCAACCGCGGGGGCGTGCGGCCGGACGTCGACACGCAGCGGCCGGTCGTGCGGATCTTCGCGCACCTCGCGGCCGATGCGGTCACGCTGTACATCGACACCTCCGGCGAACCGCTGTTCAAGCGCGGCTGGCGCGAGGACAAGGGCGAGGCGCCGCTGAAGGAAACGCTGGCCGCCGCGATGATCGCCGCCAGCGGCTGGGACGCCACGGTGCCCTTGTACGACCCGTGCTGCGGCAGCGGCACCATCGCGATCGAGGCCGCGCAGGTGGCCTGCAACATCGCGCCCGGCCTGCTGCGCCGCTTCGGCTTCGAGCGCCTGAAGCCGCATGCCGCCGGCGACTGGCAGGCACTGAAGGCACAAGCGCTGGCGGCCCGCCGCGCCTCGCCGGTGCCGGTGTTCGGCAGCGACGTCGCGTTCCGCATGGTCGACTTCGCGCAGCGCAACGCGGAACGCGCCGGCGTCGCGGACGTGGTGCAGCTGCGCGGCGGCGACGCGCTGCAGCGCATGCCGCCCAGCGAGGTACCGGGCGTCATGCTGCTGAACCCGCCCTATGGCGAGCGGATCGAGGCCGGCGGCATTGCCGGCCCGGGCCGGGGCGGCCGCGAGCAGGCGCAGATGGAGAACGCGGGTGACTTCTTCACCCAGCTGGCCGCGCACTGGAAGCGCAACTACGCCGGCTGGACCGCCTGGGTCCTGTCGCCGGACGCGAAGCTGCCCACCCGCATGCGGCTGAAGGAGTCGCGGCGCGTCCCGATGTGGAACGGCCCGATCGAATGCCGGCTGTTCCGCTTCGACATGGTGGCCGGATCGGCCAGGGGCCGCGATGCAGCTGGTCCTTGACACCAACATCGTGCTGGACCTGCTGGTCTTCGGCGACCCGGCGGTCCAGGCGCTCACCGCCGGGCTGGGCGCCGGCACGCTGCACTGGCTGGCGACGGCCGAGATGCGGGAGGAGCTGCGGCGCGTGCTGGACTATCCCAAGCTGGCGCCGCGCGTGGCCCACCACCGCGGGGGCGCTGGTCCGGTGCTGGGCGACTTCGACCGGCACGTCCGGCTGGTCGCGCCGGCGCCCAAGGCGCCGCTGACCTGCGGCGATCCGGACGACCAGAAGTTCATCGACCTGGCCGTGGCCCACCGCTGCACCTTGCTGAGCAAGGACTACGAGGTCCTGCGCATGAGGAAGCGGCTGGCGCTGCTCGAGGTCAGGGCAACCACCTGCCTCGCCTCGTAACCGCCGGTATCGCCCGATTCCTACGCGGGCCGCGCCCGCGCGCCGACTTCGGCGCCCCGCGGACGCAGTACCTTGTGCGCACTGCGATCCCGCATTGCGACCGAAACACACCACCCATGTCCCAAGCTGCCCTGCACGAAATGCACGATTCCTTCGCGGCCGCCTCGGCGCTGCCCGCGGCGCCGCAGCCCGCGTGCGACGAGTGCCTCGGCTCCGGCGGCTGGTTCCGCTACGAGCCCGCCCTGGAGCCGGCGCCGGGCCTGCTTTACCTGTCCTGCCTCCAGTGCCGCGGTAGCGGCCGGATGGCCCTGCCCCGGGGCTGAGTACTACGCCAGGGGTAGGTGGACGCCAATGCCGCTCACGTCCTGTTCCGACACCGCGCTTTCCCGGCACCGGCGATGCTGTGGACACGTGAAGAGAACACCCAAGTGAGCGAACAAACCACCTCCGACGAACGCAATGCCCGCCTCGTGCGCAACCTGCTCGCGCTGCGCATGGTGCTGGCGATGGACCAGATGCAGACCGGGCGGTGGAGCGATCGCATCGAGGAACTGGACCAGGAACTGGCCAGCCTCGGCCACGACATGAAGTCCACGGCGGTCCTGGCCACGGAAAGCCTGCGGCGGACCTTCCTGCTGCCCCGCCTGGTCAACCGCAGGAAGCGCGCGACCCATCGCCCGCCGCCGCGCCCGATTCCCCAGGAATAAGGGCCGGTCGTCAGGGCAGCAGCTGCAGGAGCCGCTGCAGCGCGTACTCCACCGTCGCCGCGCGCACGGCGGCGCGATCGCCGGCGAAGACCCGCGTCTCGCTCGTCAGCTGCCCGTCCACCTGGAACCCGAACCACACCGTCCCCACCGGCTTGTCCGGCGATCCGCCGGTGGGACCGGCGACGCCGGTCACGGCGACGCTCGCCTGGGCATGCGAGTGGCGGATCGCGCCGAAGGCCATCGCCCGCGCCACCACCTCGCTGACGGCGCCATGCTGCGCGATCAGGCCGGCGTCGACGCCGAGCAGTTCCGTCTTCGCCGCGTTCGAATAGGTGACGAAGCCGCGCTCGAACCAGTTGCTGGAGCCGGCCAGGTCGGTGCAGGCGGCCGCGATCATGCCGCCGGTGCAGCTTTCGGCCGTGGCCAGCATCCAGCCGCGCGCGCCCAGCGCCTGCGCGAGCTGCTCGCACAGCGCGCGCGTGCTCACGCGAAGGTCCTCCACAGCGCCAGCACGAACAGGGTGCAGAAGGCCGAGAGCAGGTCGTCGGCCAGGATGCCGAAGCCGCCGCGCCAGCCGTAGCCCTTGAAATGCTGGTCTGCCCAGGCGATCGGCCCCGGCTTGGCGGCGTCGAAGAAGCGGAACAGCAGGAAAGCGGCGAGCTGGCCGGAAAAGCCGGCCGGCATCACCAGCCACAGCACCAGCCAGAAGCAGACGATCTCGTCCCAGACGATGGACGTCGGGTCCATGACCTTCATGTCGCGCGCAGTCACGGTGCACGCCCACCAGCCGAGCGGCAGGGACAGCGCGATCAGCCCGCCGACCTGGTCGGGCGCCCACCACTGCATCGCCAGGAAGGCCAGCCAGGCCCACAAGGTGGCCCAGGTCCCGGGCGCGAGCGGCGCCAGGCCGCAGCCGAACCCCAGCGCCACGAGGTGCGCGGGATGCGAGAGCATGAAGCCCACCGTGGGACGCAGCGGGCCGCCGGCCGGGGCGAGGGTGGCGTCGGTCATCGCCCGTGATGGTAGCGGTGTCACTGGCAGCGGCCGAAGCGCTTGCGGAAGGTGCGCGGGTCCAGCGCGCCGGGCAGCGACCACAGGCCCTTGCGCTCCTTGCGTGCCTGCGCTTCCAGTTTCGCGTACGGCCCCGGCTTGCCCTTGAAGCTGGTCGACCAGGCATGGCCCTGCCGCACCATCCAGGCGCCTACGTCCGCGCGCCGGTGCTCCACGCGCGCCAGTTGCCGGCGGTAGTCGTCCAGGCCCTGCGTGCGCACCAGCACCGGCTCGCGCAGCAGGCGCGCGCGCAAGGCGGTCTTCGCATCGATGCCGTAGGACTGGCAGCCCTCGGGCGCGTCGAGATCGACCAGCCGGATCTCGATCGGCGCGCCGCCGGAGGCCGGCCGCACCCACAGCGTGTCGCCGTCCGTCACGTGCGTGACCATGCCGCGGAAGGTTGCGGCCTGCAACGCCGGCGCGAGGAACAGGAGCAGCGTGGCGAGCCAGATCCTCATGCGCGGAAGTGGTCGAAGCCGGGGAAGGCGCGCGAACCGGCATGGCCTTGCGCATCCAGCAGTCTCAGGCCGGGCTGCGCGTCGATGTGGCCGATGCGGGTCACCAGGACCTGCGCCTGCGCCGCTGCCGCCTCCACCGCGCCGCGGTGCCGTGCCGTGGCGGTGAAGGCCAGTTCGTAGTCGTCGCCGCCGGCGAACACCAGGTCCTCGATGCGGGCCGGTTCCAGCTGCAGGCCCGCCCGCGCGGCGGCCAGCAGCTGCGGCGCGCAGGTGAGGTGCAGGGTCGCCCCGGCGCGTGACTGCTGCAGCACGTGGGCCAGGTCGCCGAGCAGCCCGTCGCTGACGTCGATCGCGGAGGTGGCGATGCCGCGCAGCGCGAGGCCCAGCGCCACCCGCGGCTGCGGGCGGTCCATGCGCGCGCGCGCCGCCGCGAA
>JALHLO010000238.1 GCA_022844525.1 Ramlibacter sp. | reverse complement strand
TCTTCGCCACCTCCTCGGCCTTGCCCAGCTCGCGGCCGATGATCGACGTGACTTCCACGCCCTCGATCAGCTTCAGCGCGTCCAGGTGCTTGATGCCGAAGGCGCCGGGCCCGGCGAGTGCGATGCGGACGGTCTTGCTCATTGGTTGTTCTCCAGGATCAGGTGGCCGACGGCCGTGTTCGACGCGGGCACGTGGTAGAAGCGGTGCTTCACGGTGGGCTTGGGGCCGCCGGCCACGTCGGCCATCGCGCCGCGCGCGATCAGCCACATCACCAGCTCGATGCCTTCGCTGCCGGCTTCCTTGACGTACTCGATGTGGCCGACGTTCGCCAGGCCTTCCGGGTCCTCGATCAGGCGGTCCAGGAAGCGGTTGTCCCATTCCCTGTTGATCAGCCCGGCGCGCGGGCCCTGCAGCTGGTGGCTCATGCCGCCCGTGCCCCAGATCTGCACGTTCACGTCCTCGTCGTAGCTCTCCACGGCCTTGCGGATCGCCTGCCCCAGGCGGAAGCAGCGCATGCCGCTGGGCACCGGGTACTGCACCACGTTCACCGCGAAGGGGATCACCTTGAAGGGCCACTGCTTGGGCTGGCCGCACATCAGCGACAGCGGCACCGTCAGGCCGTGGTCCACGTCCATCCTGTTGACGATGGTCAGGTCGAAGTCCTGCTGGATCACCGAGTGCGCGATGTGCGCGGCCAGCTCCGGCGCGCCTTCCACCTTGGGCACCGGGCGCGGGCCCCAGCCCTCGTCGGCCACCGCGAATTCGGCGGCGGTGCCGATCGCGAACGTCGGGATGATGTCCAGGCTGAAGGCCGTGGCGTGGTCGTTGTAGACCAGGAACACGACGTCCGGCTTGTTGTCCTTGATCCACTGGCGGGAGAAGTCGTAGCCGGCAAAGACCTTCTGCCAGTAAGGCTCCTTGTCCTTGCCCAGGTCCATGGCCGCGCCGATGGCGGGCACGTGCGACGTGTAGACGGATGCGGTGATGCGGGCCATTTACTTCTTGTCCTTCTCGGGAGTCCAGGTGGCGGGGCGGCCGCCGGCGATCATCATCTCGCGGTACGCGTCCTCGCTCATCCCGGTCATGGAGCCCGCCATCTGCTGGAAGCTCTTGCCGTCGGTGGCGCCGATCTTGGCCAGGAAGTAGATGTTGCCGCCCAGCGAGATGCAGCGGTTCAGGTCGCGGGCCATCACGGCCTGCTTCTGGTCCTCGGTCATCGGCCACTGGTCCAGGTAGGCGCGCTCGTCGGCCTTGAACTTCTCGCGGTTCTCGGCCTTCATGAGCGACATGCAGAACTGGTTGAGCCAGTAGCCCTTGCGGCTCTGGTCGGCGTCGAAGATGGTGGTGCCGGGAACGCCGGCATAGGGTTTGTCCAAGGGCATCGCTGCCTCCTTCAGTTCAGGGCGCGCAGGCGAAGCTGCCTGCGGCATGGATGTCTCCGCCGCGGTAGCGCGGCACCTGCGGCCATTCGCACAGCGGGCGGCTGCGCCGGACCGCGAAGGGCGGGCGCGCATCCTGTTCGATCACGGTCAGGCCCGCGGGTGCCCGGCCTTCGGTCACCCAGGCCACCAGCGCCGGGAACAGGTCGGCATTGCCCGGCGCGCCGGTGCCCACGTGGTCCACGCCGGGCGCGGTGTAGAGCTTGAAGAAGGAATCGACCGCCGCGCGGCCCATGCGCTGCACCACGGCACCGTGGTACTCGATGCCCGCGTACGGGCTCTGCGCATAGTCGCCCAGGTTCTCCAGCAGGATCAGCTTGCCGCCGCTCGCGCGGAAGGCGCTCAGGTCCGGGTTGGTGGAGTCCATCAGCTCCGACACCTGGCGGATGCGCGCCGCGTGGTCGGCGGCGCGGTAGCTGCGCAGGTCCGCCTGCGGGTTGCGCGCATAGAAGTACTGGATGGCGCCGCCGCCGTAGAACCAGGCGATGCCGTTGGCCGGCACCGGCGGGAAGGCCGGGGCAGCGCTGCCGGTCCACCAGGACTGCCAGCCGCCGGTGGGGCCGAAGGACGGCGTCGCCTCGCCGCTCGGGCCGCGGCCGGGATACACGCGCAGGCCGTTGGCCAGCGGCAGCCCCATGTCCAGCGGCGCGTGCAAGGTCTGCACGGCGCGGATCTGCGGCTCGGTGAGGCAGTTGTCGGCGGGCCCGGCGGTGCAGCGCAGCCTGCTCACGTCGAAACGTGCGCGGCAGCCCACCGGGTCGGAAACGATGGCGTCGGCAGCGCCATCGGCGGCGTCGCAGGCGGCCAGCACCGCGTCGTGTACCAGCTTCACCTGCGCCGGGTTCATCCAGCCGCCGTTGGTGAGGGCCAGGCCGTCGCGCAGGCCCGCGTGCTGCAGCCCGGTCCAGTGGATCACGGGCACGCGGCTGAGGATGCCGTCGAAGTCATCCGGATAGCGCTGCGCCATCGTCAGGCCTTCGCGGCCGCCTTCGGAGCTGCCGACGAAGTACATCTTGCGCGGCTTCACGCCGTACGACATGCGCATGATCGCCACCGCCACGTCGCGCACCTTCTTGTACGAGGCGTGGGCGAAGTTCACCAGCGCCTCGTCGTTCAGCGCGAACACCTGCGGCGGCTCGCCCGGCTTGTTCTGGTGGCCGGAGTCGGTGCCGTAGGTCACGAAGCCCTGCCCCAGCGGCGACGGCTGGTCGAAGCGCGCGGCCGGCACCAGCGCCTCGCCGGAGATCAGCACGCCGTTGAAGCCGCCGCCGCCGTACTGCACCGAGGCGTGGTTCCAGCGCACCGGCAGGTTGACCTGGAAGTGGATGGGCGGGGCGCTCGGGTCCACCGGGGCGATGTGGCCCAGCACCCTGCAGCGTTGCGGCATCGCCGGGACGATGGTCGCGGCCGGCGTGGGCCCGCGCTCCAGCACGCGCATGTCGGTCGCGGCCAACAAGGTGGCGCTGTCGATGGTGGCGTAGCCGCTGGGCAGGCCGATGTCCACGGGCGAGATGCGCTGGCCCGCGAGGCCGTCGCAGAACTGCTGCGGGTGGTAGGCCAGCGGCGCCAGCGACGGCGGCGAGGAAGGCGGGACGTTGGTGGTGGTGGAGCAGCCCGCGAGCAGCGCCAGCGCCGTGACGGCGATTGCGGTTCCTGCGCGGGTCATGCCCTGCCTTCCTCGGGCCAGTACAGCCGGTTCGGGTTGTCCACCAGCAGCTTGCGCTGCAGCTCCTTCGTCGTCGCGATGTGCGGGATGAAATCGACCAGGAGGCCGTCGTCCGGCATGTGGTTCTTCAGGTTGGGGTGCGGCCAGTCGGTGCCCCACAGCACGCGGTCGGGGAAGGTTTCCACCACCTTGCGGGCGAAGGGCACGACGTCGCGGTAGGCGTTGCGCTCGCCATTCAGCGCCGGCGGGCCGGACACCGACAGGCGCTCGGGACAGCTCACCTTGCTCCACACGTTCGGGTGCTCGCGCATGAACTTCAGGAACAGTTCGAATTCGGGGCCGTCGATCGGCTTGGTCACGTCGGGGCGGCCCATATGGTCCACCACCACGGTGGTCGGCAGCGCGGTGAAGAAGTCCCACAGCTCGGGCAGGTCCACCGCCTCGAAGTAGATCACCACGTGCCAGCCCAGCGGCGCGATGCGCGCGGCGATCTCCAGCAGTTCGTCCTTGGGCGTGAAGTCCACCAGCCGCTTGACGAAGTTGAAGCGCACGCCGCGCACGCCGGCGGCGTTCATGTCCTGCAGCTCCTGGTCGCTCACGCTGCGCCTGACGGTGGCCACGCCGCGGGCCTTGTTGCCGGATCGTTTCAGTGCATCGACCAGGGCGCGGTTGTCGGCGCCATGGCAGGTGGCCTGCACGATCACGTTCTTGCTGAAGCCCAGGTGGTCGCGCAGCGCGAACAGCTGCTGCCAGCTGGCGTCGCAGGGGGTGTACTTGCGCTCGGGGGCGTAGGGGAAGAGCGCGCCCGGGCCGAAGACGTGGCAGTGCGCGTCGACCGCGTTGGGCGGCAGCTGGAACTGCGGCCTGGTGGGGCCGGCGTACCAGTCGAGCCAGCCGGGGGTCTTCTCGAAGGGGCCGGAGGTGGGTTGGGTCATGGTTGGATTTCGTCATCCGGCCTGCGCGGGAATGACGGGAGAGTCAGTCGATGTAGCGCAGCCCCGCCTTCTCCAGCGGCTCCCGCATCTTGTACATGTCCAGGCCCAGCACGCCCGAGGCCAGCCTGGCGCGCTTCTCGCCCTCGTTGGCTTCGCGGGCGGCGGCCGCGTCCAGCGTCTTGCGCGCCATCGCCGCCGGCACGCAGACCACGCCGTCGTCGTCGGCCACGATCACGTCGCCGGGATGCACCAGCGCGCCCGCGCAGACCACGGGGATGTTCACCGAGCCCAGGGTGGCCTTCACCGTGCCCTTGGAGCTGATCGCCCGGCTCCACGCCGGGAAGCCCATCTCGGTGAGCGTCTTCACGTCGCGCACGCCCGCGTCGATCACGAGCGCCCGGGCGCCGCGCGCCTGGAAGGAGGTGGCGATCAGGTCGCCGAAGAAGCCGTCGGTGTTGTCGGTGGTGCAGCCGGCCACGACGATGTCGCCCGGCTGGATCTGCTCGGCCACCACGTGCAGCATCCAGTTGTCGCCCGGCTGCAGCAGCACCGTGACGGCGGTGCCCGACACCTGCGCGCCCGCATAGATCGGCCGCATGTAGGGCTTCATCAGGCCCACGCGGCCCATGGCCTCGTGCACGGTGGAAGCGCCGAACTTCGCCAGCGCATCCGCGACCTCGCGGTCGGCCCGCTTGATGTTGCGGTAAACCACACCCAGTTCGTACATGGTCAGCGTCCTTGCTGCTTGAGCTTCGCGTCCAGGCGCGGGAACACGCGGCGCGTGTTGGCTTCGAAGATCTGGTGCTTGTCTTCGGGCGACAGGATCTTCGACGCGTCGATGTACTTCTTCGTGTCGTCGTAGTAGTGGCCCGTGGTCGGGTCGATGCCGCGCACCGCGCCGATCATCTCCGAGGCGAACAGCACGTTCTTGACCGGGATCACGGTATTGAGCAGGTCGATGCCGGGCTGGTGGTACACGCAGGTGTCGAAGAAGATGTTGTTCATCAGGTGCGTGTCCAGCAGCGGCTTCTTCATCTCCTGCGCCAGGCCGCGGAAGCGCCCCCAGTGGTAGGGCACCGCGCCGCCGCCGTGCGGGATCAGGAAGCGCAGCGTGGGGAACTCCTTGAACAGGTCGCCCTGCAGGCACTGCATGAAGGCGGTGGTGTCGGCGTTGAGGTAGTGCGCGCCCGTGGTGTGGAAGCAGGGGTTGCACGAAGTCGACACGTGGATCATCGCCGGGATGTCGTACTCCACCATCTTCTCGTAGATGGGGTACCACCACTCGTCCGTGAGCGGCGGCTCCTTCCAGTGTCCGCCCGACGGGTCCGGGTTGAGGTTGATGCCCACGCACCCGTACTGCTCCACGCACTTCACCAGTTCCGGCAGGCAGGTGCGCGGGTCCACGCCGGGGGACTGCGGCAGCATCGCCACCGGCACGAAGTTCTCCGGGAACAGCCGGCTCACGCGGAAGCACAGCTCGTTGCAGATGGCCGCCCAGGTGCTGGAGACCTCGAAGTCGCCGATGTGGTGCGCCATGAAGCTGGCGCGCGGCGAGAACAGCGTGAGGTCGTTGCCGCGCTCCTTCATCAGGCGCAGCTGGTTGTTGGCGATCGATTCGCGGATGTCGTCGTCGCTGATCTTCAGCTCGGAGACCCTGGGCGCGAGCGCGGGGTCCTTGATGCCGGCGACCTGCCTGTTGCGCCACTCTTCCAGCTGCCTGGGGGCCGTGGTGTAGTGGCCGTGGCAATCGATGATCAAGCTCATTGCTGTCTTCCTTGTTCAGGCGGGTTCCATGCCGTTGCGGCGCTTGACTTCGGCGGCGCCGGGGGCCGCCATGAAGGCGAACAGCTCGCGCACGCGATCCGGCTGCGTCGAGGTGCTGCACACCCCGCCCGCGAATGTAGTGGTGATCTGCACGGCCGGGGGCATGGGTCCGGCGATGGTGATGCCTTCCAGGTGGATCAGTTCGCTCAGCTGCTGGAAGCCGAGCGCGACTTCGCCGCGGGCGACGAGAGCGCCGACCGGCACCCCCGGGGGCGCCTGCACGAGCCGCCCCTGCAGGTCCTGCGCGATGCCCCAGCGTTCGAACAGCTTGACCAGGGCGACGCCGCTCGGGCCGGTGGAATAGCCCACGTTGGGCGCGGCGAGCACGGCGCGCCTGAGCGCGTCCTCGCTGGAGAGGTCCGGGCGCGGCGTGCCGCTGCGCACCGCGATGGCCACGCCGGAGTCGACGATGTCCACGCGGCTGCCGGCGCGCACCCGGCCGCTGGCGATCAGCTTGTCGAGGGCGTCGGACGCGAGCACCACGAAGTCGAACGCCTCGCCGGCGGCGACCCGCCTGGCAGCGTCCACGCCGCCGACCGACTCCAGGACCACCTTGTGCCCCGACGAACGCTCCCAGGCATGCGCCAGTTCCGCCAGCACCTGGCGCGTGGCCATGGACGAAATCCCCGTGAGCGTGGCGGTCATGGGGCGCATTGTGGGCGCCGCCCCCTGGCGCTCCAAGCCAAGGCCGCCACTAGCAGGTATACCGCTTCGGCATAATCAGCGGCTAGGTATTCCCGTTCATGGACCTCAAGCAGCTCGAATATTTCGTCCGCGTGGCCGAGCTCGGCAGCTTCACCCGCGCCGCGATCGAGCTCGACGTGGCGCAGCCCGCGCTCAGCCGGCAGGTGCGGCTGC
>JALHLO010000237.1 GCA_022844525.1 Ramlibacter sp. | reverse complement strand
CCGAAGGGTGTCGGGGTCGGCGAAGGCCACTAGTTCGGCGGAACAGCCGCGGTGCGCCAGGCGCACGCACAGCTCGGGCCCGATGCCGGCCGGCTCGCCGGGAACCAGGGCCAGCCGGGCGCGCATCGACGTCAGGAGGCCGCGGCGGGCGCCGCCAGTCGGCTGTCGAAGTAGGCTTCCGAGCGCAGCTGGCGCAGGTAGCGTTCGAACTCTTCCTCGGCCTTGCGCTGGGCGATGATCTCGCGGGCCTGGTTGCGGCGGTTCTGTTCCGTCACGTCCTGCTGGCGCGTGCCCAGGCGCTGCACGATGTGCCAGCCCACTTCGCTCTGGAACGGCTGCGACAGCTGGCCGTCGGTCATGGCCTGCAGCTGGTTGCCGATGGCGCTGCCCCAGGCGTTGATGGCGAACCAGCCCATGTCGCCGCCGTCGGCGCGCGTCAGGGTGTCGTCGGATTCGGCGCGGGCCACGTCGGCGAACTTCTCGCCGGCCACCAGCTTGGCGTGCAGCGCCTCGACCTTCTGGCGCGCCGCTTCCGCGGGCAGGGTCGGGGTGATGCGCACCAGCAGGCCCTGGGCGTTGTATTCGGTGATGGTCTGCTGGCCGGCTTCGCGGGTTTCCACCAGCTGCACGATCTGGAAGCCGTTGGGGCCGCGCACCGGCTCGCTGACGTCGCCGGGCTTCATGGTCTGCAGCATGCCGGCGAACGCCGGCGGGATGGCGTCGAAACCGCGCCAGCCGATGTCGCCGCCTTCCAGCGCGTTCTGCGCGTCGGAGTAGCGGATGGCGGCGGCGCTGAAGGTGAGCTCGCCCTTGGCGATGACGTCGCGCACGCCGGAGATCTTCTTCTGCGCCGTGGCGATCTGTTCGGCGGAGGCGCCGTCGGGCACCGCCACCACGATGTTGGCCAGGCGCACTTCCGGGCCGCCCACCTGGCGCACCGCCAGCAGCTGGTCGATCTCGGCCTCGCTGACCTGCACGCGCGACTGGATGTAGCGCTGGCGCAGGCGCTCGATCACCATTTCCTCGCGCAGCGTGGTGCGGAACTCGTCGTAGCCCATGCCGTCGGCGGCCAGGCGCTGGCGCAGCTGGTCCATGGTCATGCGGTTGCGCGAGGCGACCGACTGGATGGCCTGCTCGAGTTCGGCGTCGCTGATGCGGATGCCGGTTTCCTGGGCGCGGCTGAGCTGCAGGCGGTTGAGCACCAGGCGGTCAAGCACCTGGCGCTCGAGCACGTCGCGCGGCGGCAGCTGTCCGGGCTGGGAGGCGTACTGGGCCAGGATGGTGTTGACGGCGCGGTCGAGATCGCTGCGCAGGATCACGTCCTCGTCCACCACGGCGACGATGGCGTCCACCGGGCGGGTGTCCTGGGCGCGGGCCGGGGCGGCCGGCAGCACGAAGGACAGGGCAAGCAGGCCGGCCAGGACGGGGGAAAGGGCGATCTTCATGGGGTTCGTGGCTCCGGCGCCGAGGCCGGCGCCATGGGTTCAACGGGAGTAATCAAGGATAGCATCATCAAGCAAACGGGCCGTGTTGCGGCCCAGCCCGCCGAGGCCGTTCAGCTCCAGCTCAAGATAAATGCCCGTGTTGCGCTCGCCGCCGAATTCACGGATGTACTGGCGTCCCAGCAGGCGGATGGCGACGCAGCAGCTCTTCCATTCGAAGCCCGCCAGGGCCTCGAGGGTTTCGGCGTCGCGCAGGGAATAATTCCAGCGGCCCATCAGGCGCCAGCTCTGGTTGATCGGCAGCACGAAGGACAGGTCGGTCTGTTCGAGCAGGTCGGCGCGGTAGCGGTAGGCGGCGTTCACCAGGCCGCCGTTGCCGAAGCGCCACTGGCTGCGCACGGCCGACAGGGTGGTGCGCTCGGTGTCCGGGTCCCACTGCTGGGCCAGGCCCAGCGACCAGCGCTTGCCCAGCGCGATGCTGGCTTCGGCCACCCAGGCCGAGCCCTCGTCCGACAGCGGCAGCGCGCCCGGCACGGTGACCCGCGGGGCGTCGAAATAGTGGATGCGGCCGATGCTGCCGCTGACCAGTTCGCGGCCGTCGGCGGCGTCCAGCAGGCGGCTGGTCAGGGCCAGCGTGACCTGGTCGGCGTCGCCCTGGCGGTCGGCGCCGGCGAAGCGGTTGTCGCGGAACAGGCCAGGCCAGCTGAAGGTCAGCGGCTGGGTGTCGAACAGCGGCAGGTCGTCCTGGTCGCGGTAGGGCACGCGCAGGTAGTACAGGCGCGGCTCGAGCGTCTGCAGCAGGCTGCGCTCGCTCCACTGGAAGTCGCGCTCGAGGAAGGCGCCGGCGTCCAGGCTCATCACCGGCACGCTGCGGCTGGGGCTGCTGTCGCCGCCCACGGGCACCAGCGAATCGTCGAGCGAATAGGCCGTGTAGCGCCAGGCGATCTCGGGCGTGACGAACCAGGCCGCGCCGCCGAAGGGCAGGCGCACGTAGGGCTTGATGTCCACGCGCTCGCCGCCGTCGAGGGTTTCGTGCTGGAAGCGCACGGCCTCGGCCGTGGCGCCAAGCTCGAACCACGGCGCGAACGGCCGCTCCCACGCGGCCTGCGCCGTCGGCAGGCGCCGGTAGGGCTCGGTGCCGGGCACCACGATGGGATTGGCGATCTGCCACGACTGCGCGCTCAGGCTGGCCGTCCAGCCCAGGCCGCGGCCGTAGACGCCCGCGTCGCTGGCCAGCAGCGACACCGACGAGGCGGCGAGCGATTCACCGAAGTCTTCGAAATAGCGCACGTCGCTGACGTGGTTGAGGTTGGCGCTGGCGTACCAGTGCGGACCCAGGGCGCTGTGGTGCTGGAACATGGCGAGGCCGCGGTCGCGGCCGGTGACGTCGTCGTCGGGCAGCCAGGTGGCGTCGAGGATGCCGCGGCTGCCTTGGGTGAGGTAGCGGAACTCGCCGCCCAGCATCAGGCCGCGCTTGGACAGCCAGCGCGGCTTGAGCGTGGCATCGTAGTTGGGCGCCAGGTTGAGGTAGATCGGCTGTTCGTATTCGAAGCCGTTGCGGTCGTCGCGGCCCAGCGTGGGCGACAGCAGGCCGGTGCGGCGGCGGTCGTCGGTGGGGAAGCGCACGTAGGGCAGCCACAGCACCGGCACGCCGCCCAGCCGCAGGGTGGCGTTGCGCGCGGTGCCCATCGCTTCTTCCTGGTCCACGTCGATGCGGCTGGCGGTGAACTCCCACTGGCGCTGGCCCGGCGGGCAGGTGGAATAGGTGCCGTCTTCCAGGGTGCCGGTCTTGCCGACCATCGTCAGGCTTTCGGCGGTGCCGTTGCCCAGGTTCTGGTTGAACTGGTAGCGCACGCCCTGCAGGCGCATGCGGTCGGCCTTCTGGTCGCCCTCGGCGCGGTCGGCGGTGAAGCGCAGGCCGTCGTCCTGGTATTTCACCGGGCCTTCGGTGAAGAAGCGCTCGGTGTCGTGGCGGTAGGTCAGCTTGTCGGTGCCCAGCCACTGGTCGCCGCGCTGCATTTCGACGTTGCCCGACAGCACGGTGGTGTCCTGCTGGCTGACGTCGATGCTCTCGCCGCCGATGTCGGTGGGCAGGGCGGCGGCGTCGCCGGTCGGCGCGACCGCGTTCGACAGCGGGCGGAACATCGGCAGCGTCTGCGCCGCGGGGCACAGCTCCCAGCCGGGCGCCGGGTTTTCCTGGGCGAGGGCCGCGCGAGCGTGGGCAGCGCAGGCGATGGCCAGGCAGAGGGGAAGCAGGCGGAGGGCTGGACGGTGCACGGAGGCATCCCGGGAAAAGACACGATAGCTTGGCCCATGGCGCCAACGGGGGCAACACGAAGCCACGGGCACGGCATGTCCTGAGTACAGCGGCGCGGCGCTGCGGGCCTGCCTCAGGTGGCCAGGCCTTCCAGGTGCGCCACGCTGCAGGCCCGAAGCGCCGCGAGGCTGTAGCCGCCTTCCAGCAGCGACACCAGCCGGCCACCGGCGTGGCGGCGCGCCAGCGCGGCCAGTTCGGTGCTCAGCCAGCGGTAGTCGGCCGCTTCCAGCACCAGGTCGGCCAGCGGGTCGAGGCGATGGCCGTCGAAGCCCGCCGACACCAGCACCAGCTGCGGCCGGAAGGCTTCGATGCGCGGCAGCAGGATCTCGCGCCAGGCGTGCCGGAAGGCTTCGCTGCCCGCGCCCGGCGCCAGCGGCGCGTTGGCGAGGTTGCCCACGCCGGTCTCGCCGGGGTGGCCGCTGTTGGGGTACAGCGGCGACTGGTGCGAGCTGGCGTACATCACGCGCGGCTCGCTGGCGAAGATGTCCTGGCTGCCGTTGCCGTGGTGCACGTCGAAATCGGCGATCACCACCCGCTCCAGCCCGTGCGCGTAAAGCGCGTGCGCCGCGGCCACGGCCGCCGTGTTGAACAGGCAGAAGCCCATCGCCACCGCGCCGGTGGAATGGTGGCCCGGCGGCCGAACGGCGCAGAAGGCCTGGGTGTGTTCGCCCGCCATCACCGCGTCCACGGCCGCCACGCCGGCGCCGGCGGCGCGCAGCGCGGCCTCGGGCGATTCCACCGACATGGCGGTGTCTTCGTCCAGGCGCAGCAGGCTGTCGAAGGGGGTGTCGAGCAGGCGCGAGACCAGGTCGCGCGTGTGCACGTGCAGCAGGGCGTCGCGCGACGCGCGCGGCGCCTCGCGCCACGGCGCCATCGGGAACGCGGCGCGCACCGCGTGCAGCACCGCCTCCAGCCGCGCCGGGCACTCCGGGTGCCCGGCCCCGGGGTCGTGCGCCAGGCAGGCGGGATGGGTGTAGAAAAGCACGCTCAGCCTTTCCGGCGCTCGTGGTTCCAGAGCACTTCGCCGTGGCCGCTGGCGCGGGCCAGCACGCGGGCCAGCACGAACAGCAGGTCGGAAAGCCGGTTGAGGTAGCGAATCGCCTCGGGCCGCACCGCGTCGTGGTGCGACAGCGTGACCGATTCGCGCTCCGCGCGGCGGCAGATGGTGCGCGCCAGGTGGCAGTGCGCGGCCGCCAGGCCGCCGCCGGGCAGGATGAAGTCCTTCAGCGGCGGCAGGTCGGCGTTGAAGCCGTCCAGCTGGTCTTCCAGGCGCTGGATGTCGGCGTCGACGATGGCCGCGTGGCCCGGGATGCAGAGTTCGCCGCCCAGGTCGAACAGCTGGTGCTGCACCGACACCAGCACGGTGCGCACCGCTTCGGGAATGTCGCAGGCCAGCACGATGCCGATGGCCGAGTTGGCCTCGTCCACGGTGCCGTAGGCGGTGACGCGGGCCGAGTCCTTGGCCACGCGCGAGCCGTCGCCCAGGCCCGTGCTGCCGTCATCGCCCGTGCGGGTGTAGATCTTCGACAGCCGGTTGCCCATGGCGACCTCAGTGAGCGGCGGTGTCGGCCGCGGCCGGCGTGCGGCGCAGCAGGGCAGCCACCGCGACGTGCACCACGGCGGCCAGCGCAATGTAGAGGCTGGCGGTGCGCAGGTAGGGCAGGAACCAGTCGGCGTAGTTGCGGGCCCAGCCGGCCACGGTGGGCTGGGCCACCGCGTCGCTCAGCCAGTAGAAGCCGCCCTGCGCGAACAGGTGGCAGGCCGCGACGCTGGCGAACACCGACACCAGCAGCAGGCCCAGCGCCTTGAACGAAACGGCGCCGTAGTGGCGGCGCAGCAGGCTGCCGCCGGCCCACATCGAAAGATGCGCGGGCACCAGGAACCAGTAGCCCGGCGACACGCAGTAGTGGCTCCAGAAGCTCTGGCCGCCGGCGGTGATCACGGCGTAGTCCACCGCCACGGCGATCGCCATCAGCGCCGGGAAGGCCCAGCGCACGCTGCCGCGCAGGTAGAAGCCGGCGATGAAGAAGACCGCCCAGGACGCATCGGGGATCGCACCGAAGTGATTCAGGCGGGTCGCGGCCATGAGCGCACCGAGCCCGAGGAAGATGGCGAGGCGCGAGCGGGTGGTCAGGGTCATGGGGGCGTCTTCACGGAGGTAAGGATTTCATTTTAGCGGAACTGCGGGCCCAGCGGGCCATGCGTGGCCGTCATCGGCGACCGGCGTATCATCGCGCCATGGCCACATACGACGGCTTCGATCACGACATCCTCATCCTTGGCGGAGGGCTGGTGGGCAGCTCCCTGGCCTGTGCGCTCGACGGCTCCGGCTGGCGCGTGGCGCAGGTCGAGGCCAGCCCGCCGCAGGAGGGCGCCCCGGGCTTCGACGAGCGCAAGCTCGCCCTGGCGCTGGCCAGCCTGAACGCACTGGCGGCGCTGGACGTGCTGCCCCGCCTGGCCACGGCGCCCGCGCCGATCCAGCGCATCCACGTCAGCCGCGCCGGCGATTTCGGCGCCGTGCGCCTGGCCGCCTCCGACCATGGCCGCGACGCCTTCGGCGGCGTGGTGCTGGCGCGCGAGCTGGGCCAGGCGCTGGAGTCGCGCCTGGCGTCGGCGCCCGGGCTGGTACGCTACCGGCCCGCCCGGGTGCTGGCGGTCGAGCCCCACGCCGATGGCCCGGTGGTCGTGCTCGAGCAGGCCGGCCAGGCCCGCCGCCTGCGCACGCGCCTGCTGGTGGCGGCCGACGGCACGCACTCCCTGGCCCGCGACGCCTTCGGCATCGGCACCGATGGACACGACTACGGCCAGACCCTGGTGGTGTGCAGCATCGCCACCGACCGGGCGCCCGACGGCACGGCCTACGAACGGTTCACCGCGCAGGGCCCGGTGGCGCTGCTGCCGATGGCCGGCGGCCACTACGGCGCCATCTGCGGCGTGGCGCGCGACGACGCCGCGCGCGTGCTGGGGCTGG
>JALHLO010000236.1 GCA_022844525.1 Ramlibacter sp. | reverse complement strand
GAGAGCCTGGCCCTCTACAACGGCCAGCGCACCCTGCTGCTGCAGGTGCAGAAGTCGCAGGACGAGAACACCATCGCGGTGATCGACGGCCTGCAGGCGGCCATGCAGGAGATGCAGGCGCAGCTGCCCGGCGGCGTGCGGCTGGAGCCGGTGACCGACGCCTCGCGGCCGATCCGGGTGTCGGTCGACAACGTGCGGCGCACGCTGATCGAGGGCGCGCTGCTCACCGTGCTGATCGTGTTCCTGTTCCTGAACTCGTGGCGCTCCACGGTCATCACGGGGCTCACGCTGCCGATCGCGCTGATCGGCACCTTCCTGTTCATGTACGCCTTCGGCTTCTCCATCAACATGGTCACGCTGATGGCGCTGTCGCTGTGCGTGGGCCTGCTGATCGACGACGCGATCGTGGTGCGCGAGAACATCGTGCGCCACGTGCAGATGGGCAAGCCGGCCTACCAGGCCTCCATGGACGGCACGCAGGAGATCGGGCTGGCGGTGCTGGCCACCACCTTCTCCATCGTCGCCGTGTTCCTGCCGATCGGCTTCATGGGCGGCATCATCGGCAAGTTCTTCCACGAGTTCGGCGTCACCATCGTCGCCGCCGTGCTGATCTCCATGTTCGTGAGCTTCACCCTGGACCCGATGCTGTCCTCCGTCTGGCACGACCCGGAAGCGGAGCGGCACGGCAAGCCGAAGGGCAAGCTCACCACCTACGACCGCACCATCGGCCGCGTGACCGGCTGGTTCGACCGTGCCACCGAGCGCCTGGCCGAGAGCTACCAGACCATCCTGCGCTGGTCGCTGCGCCACAAGCTGGCCACCGTGCTGGGCTCGGCCGCGATCTTCGTCACCAGCATCTTCATGGTGCCGCTGCTCGGCACCGAGTTCGTGCCCAAGGCCGACTACTCGGAGACCAGCCTCAACTTCTACACGCCGGTGGGTTCCTCGCTGGAACTGACCGAGGCCAAGGCGCAGCAGGTCGAATCCATCATCCGCGAGTTCCCCGAGGTGCGCTACACCTTGTCGACCATCAACACGGGCGCGCAGACCGGCAAGATCTACGCTTCCGTGTACGTGCGCATGGTGGACCGCAAGGACCGCAGCCGCAGCGTCGACGAGATGGCGGCCATCCTGCGCAACCGCCTGAAGCAGGTGCCGGGCATCACCGTCACGCACGCCGGCCTGCTGGACGCGGTCGGCGGCAACAAGCAGATCGAGTTCTCGCTGCAGGGACCGGACCTGAAGGAGCTGGAGCGCCTGTCCACCCTGGTGATGCAGCGCATCCGCGACGTGCCCGGGCTGGTGGACCTGGACTCCAGCGTCAAGCCGGACAAGCCCACCATCGCCATCCAGGTGCGGCGCGAGGCCGCGTCGGACCTGGGCCTGTCGGTGGCCCAGATCGCCGGCGCGCTGCGCACCCTGGTGGCCGGCCAGACCGTGGGCAACTGGCGCGCGCCGGACGACCAGACCTACGACGTGAACGTGCGGCTGGCCCCCGACGCGCGCAACGCGCCGGCCGACCTCGAACGCCTGCCCTTCGCCACGGGCACCAACGCCGACGGCAGCGCCCGCATCGTGCGCCTGAACCAGGTCGCCTCCGTGCGCGAGGGCACCGGGCCCAACCAGATCAACCGGCGGGACCTCACCCGCGAGGTGGCGGTGAACGCCAACGCCTACGGGCGCTCGGCCGGCGAGATCTCCAACGACATCCGCGCGCAGCTGGACACCATCCAGTTCCCGCCCGGCTACCGCTACCAGTTCGGCGGCTCCACCAAGAACATGAAGGAGTCCTTCGGCTACGCGGTGTCGGCGCTGGCGATGGCGGTGATCTTCATCTACATGATCCTGGCCAGCCAGTTCCGCAGCTTCCTGCAGCCGCTGGCGCTGATGACCTCGCTGCCGCTGACGCTGATCGGCGTGGTGCTGGCGCTGCTGATGTTCGGCTCCACCCTGTCGATCTTCTCGGTGATCGGCATCGTGATGCTGATGGGCCTGGTGACCAAGAACGCCATCCTGCTGGTCGACTTCGCCATTCGCATGCGCGAGCAGGGCATGGAGCGCTCGCAGGCGCTGCTGCACGCCGCCCGGGTGCGGCTGCGCCCCATCCTCATGACCACCCTGGCGATGATCTTCGGCATGGTGCCGCTCGCCTTCGCCCTGAGCGAGGGCTCCGAACAGCGCGCCCCCATGGGCCAGGCGGTGATCGGCGGGGTGATCACCTCCTCGCTGCTGACCCTGGTCGTGGTGCCGGTCGTCTACTGCTACCTGGATGATCTGGCGCAATGGTTCATGCGCCGGCGCCGCCCGGCGGGCGGGGGTGCCGGTGCGGAGCCCGTGCCGGCTTCTAAAATGGATGGTTTGTCCTGACCGCCCGAGAAAGATTCCATGACCGCCCCGACCGACCTCGAACGCGCCCGCTTCAACATGATCGAGCAGCAGATCCGCCCCTGGGACGTGCTCGACCACGACGTGCTGGCCCTGCTGCAGACCGTCCGGCGCGAGGACTTCGTGCCGCTGGCGCACAAGGGCCTGGCCTTCATGGACATGATGATCCCGCTGGCCGGGCACGCCGAGGAGGCCTTGCGCCGCGGCTGGTGCATGCTGGAACCCAAGCAGGAAGCCCGCATGCTGCAGGACGTGGCCCCGAAGCCGCACGAGAAGGTCCTGGAGATCGGCGCCGGCTCCGGCTACATGGCCGCCCTGCTGGCCAGCCAGGCCCAGCGCGTGATCACCATGGAGATCGTCCCCGAGCTGGCGCGGATGGCGCGCGAGAACCTGCAGCGCGCCGGCATCCGCAACGTGGAAGTGCGCGAAGCCGACGGCTCCAGGGGCCTGGCCGCCGAGGGCCCGTTCGACGTCATCGTGCTTTCCGGCTCGGTGCAGGAAGTGCCGCAGGCGCTGCTGGCGCAGCTGAAGGTGGGCGGCCGGCTGGGCGCCATCGTCGGCAACGAGCCCGTGATGCGCGCGACCTTCGTCACCCGCACCGGCGAAGCGTCCTACACCACCGAGCAGCCCTGGGACACGCTGGCGCCCCGCCTGGCGAACTTCCCCGAGGCCTCGCGCTTCCACTTCTGACCGCATGATCCCGCAGCTTCGCCCCGGCGACTTCGACGACTGGCTGCAGGCGCAGCCGGCCCGGCCCGTGCTGCTGGACGTGCGCGAGCCCTGGGAGGTGCAGGTGGCCAGCGTGGCCCCCGGCGACTTCGACCTGGTGGCGATCCCGATGAACCAGGTCCCCGCGCGGCTGGCGGAGCTGCCGCAGGACCGCCCGGTCGCCTGCCTGTGCCACCATGGCGCGCGCAGCCAGCGCGTGGCGATGTTCCTGGCGCAGCAGGGCTACCCGGACGTGGCGAACATCGCCGGCGGAATCGAGGCCTGGTCGCGGGAACGCGATCCCTCGGTGCCCCGGTACTGAGCGGCGCCGCCGAAGATCACAAGCAGAACGGAAGAAGGACGGAAATGAAACGCATGCGGCTTCTCCCCCTGACCACGGCGCTGGCGCTGGCCCTGTGCGGCACCGCGCGCGCGGAAGGGTTGCTTCAGCTGTACGAAGCCGCACGCGCCTACGACGCGACCTGGCAGTCCGCGCGCGCCCAGTACGAAGCCAACGTCTACCGCGGCGAGCAGGCGCGCGCCGGCATCCTGCCGCAGGCGGGGCTGTCGGCCGGCGTCACGCGCAGCGACGTGGACACGCGCATCGGCGCGCCCGGCGTCAGTTCCGACCGGCAGTTCACCACGCAGCAGGCCACGCTCAGCGCCTCGCAGCCGCTGTACCGGCCGGCCAACGTCGCCACCTACCGGCAGGGGCAGCGGCAGATCGAGCTGGCCGAATACCAGCTCACGGCCGCGGGCCAGGACCTGATGATCCGCGTCTCGCAGGCCTATTTCGACGTGCTGGCGGCCCAGGACACGCTGGCCTTCGTGCGGGCGCAGAAGGCGGCGACCGCCGAACAGCTCGCCTCGGCGCGGCGCAACTTCGAGGTGGGCACCTCCACCATCACCGACACGCGCGAGGCGCAGGCGCGCTACGACCTCGTGCTGGCGCAGGAGATCGCGGCCGAGAACGACCTGCGCGTCAAGCGCCTGGCGCTGGACACCCTGGTCGGCAAGACCGACACGCAGCCCAACCCGCTGGCCACGCCGCTGAACGTGCCGGCACCGCAGCCGCCCGACCCGGAAGCGTGGGTCGCCGCGTCGGAGGCCAACAGCCCGGCGATCCTGCAGGCGAAGAAGGCGGTGGAGATCGCCGAACTGGAAACCGAGAAGGCCAAGGCGGGCCACAAGCCGACGCTGGACCTCACCACCAGCTACGGCATCACGCGCAACCCCAGCGGCAGCACGACCACGCCGCTCGATTCGCGCACCAACAACGGCAACGTGGGCGTGGCGTTCAACCTGCCCCTCTTCGCCGGCTTCGCGACGCAGAACCGCATCCGCGAAACGCTGTCCCTGGAGGAAAAGGCGCGCTCCGACCTGGAAGCCACGCGCCGCCAGGTGGCGCAGGCGGTGCGCACCGCCTTCTTCGGCGTGCAGTCCGGCCAGGGCCAGGTGCGCGCGCTGGAGGCGGCCGAGGCGTCCAGCCAGAGCGCGCTGGATGCCAACCGCCTGGGTTACCAGGTCGGCGTGCGCATCAACATCGACGTGCTGAACGCGCAGAGCCAGCTGTTCCAGACCAAGCGGGACCTGGCGGCGGCGCGCTACAACGTGCTGCTGGGGCACCTGCGCCTGCGGCAGGCGAACGGGACGCTGCAGCCGGAGGACCTGGCGCGGTTGAATACGCTGCTGGCGCCCTGAGCGCGGAGTGTCGCGGTTCGGCGCTGCGCGCGCTCACCACGACCTACGCGGCGTGGGCGGCCCGGGTGTCGCGGATCGGCGCTACGCGCGCTCACCACGACCTACGCGGCGTGGGCGGCCCGGGTGTCGCGGATCGGCGCTGCGCGCGCTCACCACGACCTACGCGGCGTGGGCGGCCCGACTCGTAGGTCGCGGTGAGCGCGAAGCCGAACCTCGACGTGCCGCCTCAGCGCTCCAGCTCCTGTAGGTCGGGGTGAGCGCGGAGCCGAACCCCGACGGGCGCGTCAGCGCCGCAACAAGGCCAGCACCGCTTCCGCCGTCTTCGCCGCGGCGCCGCGATGCGCGGCCGCGAACGCCTCGCCCGCTGTCGCGGCCACCTTGCGCGCGGCGGCGTCCCGCGCGAGCTCCACCGCCGCCCGCACGCCCTCTTCCATCGAGGCCACCCGCCGCGCGGCGCCCGCTTCCAGCGCCAGCTGCGAGGCCTCGCTGAAGTTGAAGGTGTGCGGCCCCATCACGATCGGGCAGCCGCAGGCGGCCGCCTCGATCAGGTTCTGGCCGCCGAGCGGCAGGAAGCTGCCCCCCAGCAGCGCCACGTCGGCCAGCGCGTAGTACAGCGCCATCTCGCCGAGCGAGTCGCCGATCCACACGTCCGCCGGCGCCGGCGCGTCCCCCCAGGCGCTGCGGCGCGACACGCTGCAGCCGGACTGCGCCACCAGCGCGGCCACCTCGTCGAAACGCTGCGGGTGGCGCGGCACCAGCAGCCACTGCACGCCCGCGTGCTGCCGGATCGCCGCGAGGAATTCCGCCTCCTCGCCCTCGCGCGAGCTGGCGAACATCACCACCGGGCGCGGCGAGCTCGCGTGCCAGTCGCGGCCCTGCCGCAGTTGCCGCGGATCCGGGCTGGCGTCGAACTTCAGGTTGCCGAACACGCCCTTGACGGTGGCGCCGGCCTGCGCGAGCCGGCGCGCATCGCTTTCGGTCTGCGCCCAGACAGCGCCGAGCGCGCCGTAGGCCGGGCGCGAGAGCCGCGCGAGCCGGCGCGCCTGCCCCAGCGACTTCTCCGACAGGCGCGCATTCGCCAGCGCCAGCGGGATGCCGCGCGCATGGCAGGCGGCGGCGAGGTTGGGCCACACCTCCGTCTCCATCAGCACGCCGCCGGCCGGCTGGAAGTGGTCGAGGAAGCGCCGCACGGCACTGGGCGTGTCCCAGGGCAGCCAGGCCTGCGCATCGCCTTCGCGCAGCAGGCGCTGTCCTTCCGCGCGGCCGGTGGCGGTGCCGTGCGTGAGCAGGATGCGCAGTTGCGGATTCGCGCGCCGCAATGCGTCCAGCAGGATGGCGGCCGCGCGGGTCTCGCCGAGCGAAACGGCGTGGATCCACAGGCGGCCCGGTTCGGTCGGTCCGGGGTAGTGGCCGAAGCGCTCCTCCACGTGTTCCAGGTAGCCCGGTTCGGCGGCGCCGCGCCGGCGCAGCTTGCGCCGCAGCAGCGGCTGCGCCGCGTACATGCCGAGCGAGTAGAGCCGCTTCACGTGACGGCTTCCGCGGCGCGCGCATTCCAGCAGGCGCGCCAGGCGGTCCACACTTCGTCGACGTCGGGGACGTGGTCGCCGCCCACCGCCTGCTGGTGCGGCTGCCCCACCGGGCCGGCCCGCCACGCGCGCGGCTGGCTGAAGATCTCCACGACCGGCAAGCCGAGCGCCACGCCCATGTGCGCGATGCCGGAGTCCACGCCGACCAGGCCGCTGGCCTGCGCCATGCGCGCGAGCAGCTTCGCGAGGTCCATGGGCGGCAGCACCTGCGCCGCCGGCCCGATCGCCGCGGCGATGCGCTGCGCGAACTGCGCCTCGCGCGCCCCGGCCTGCGGCAGCAGCACCTGGAAGCCGTCCGCCGCGAAGCGCTCGCCCAGCGCGCGCCACTGCGCTTGCGGCCACTCGTT
Organism: Ramlibacter sp.; assembly: GCA_022844525.1. Taxonomy (GTDB): domain Bacteria; phylum Pseudomonadota; class Gammaproteobacteria; order Burkholderiales; family Burkholderiaceae_C; genus Ramlibacter. Next base: position 40 of record JALHLO010000236.1, on the reverse strand, counting down.
GTCCGCGCGGGTCGTTCCGTGCGCGAACACGACCTGCGGC
>JALHLO010000235.1 GCA_022844525.1 Ramlibacter sp. | reverse complement strand
GCGCCGCTCACCACGACCTACGAAGCCGGGTCCTGTAGGTCGCGGTGAGCGGCGCAGCCCGAACCGCGACGCCCACCCTCAGCCGACCACCTTCAGGCTGGGCGCCGGCCGGTCGACCAGGGCCCCGAACCGGGCCTGGATCGCCGCCTCGATCCCCGCCGCGTCCAGCCCCTGCAGGGCCAGCAGGCGCGCCGGGTCGCCGTGCGGCGCGTACTCGTCGCGCAGGCCCAGCTGCAGCACCGGCTTGACCACGCCGGCGGCGTGGAGCGCCTCGGTCACGGCGCTGCCCGCGCCACCCATGACCGCGCCCTCTTCCACCGTCACCAGCGCATCGTGCGAAGCCGCGACCTGCAGCAGCAGTGCGGTGTCCAGCGGCTTGGCCCAGCGCATGTTGGCCACCGTGAGGTCCAGGCGTTCCGCCGCCTGCAGCGCCGGGTAGAGCAGCGTGCCGAAGGCCAGCACGGCGACGCGCTTGCCCTGGCGGCGCAGCTCGCCCTTGCCGAAGGGCAGCGGCTGCAGTCCCGGCTCCACCGCCACCCCGACGCCGGCACCGCGCGGGTAGCGCACCGCCACCGGGTGGTCCTGCTGGTAGGCCGTGGTCAGCAGCTTGCGGCACTCGTTCTCGTCGGCCGGGCAGGCCACGCTCACGTTCGGGATGCAGCGCAGGTAGGCGATGTCGTAGGCGCCCGCGTGGGTCGGGCCGTCGGCGCCCACGAGGCCGGCGCGATCCAGCGCGAACACCACCGGCAGGTTCTGCAGCGCGACGTCGTGGATCAGCTGGTCGTAAGCCCGCTGCAGGAAGGTGGAATAGATCGCCACCACCGGCTTGAGGCCCTCGCACGCCAGGCCCGCGGCGAAGGTCACCGCATGCTGTTCGGCAATGCCCACGTCGTAGTAGCGGTCCGGGAAGCGCTGGTGGAATTCCACCATCCCCGAGCCCTCGCGCATGGCCGGCGTGATGCCCACCAGCCGGTGGTCGTGCGCCGCCATGTCGCACAGCCAGTGCCCGAACACCTGCGTGAAGGTGGGCTTGGGCGGCGTGGCCGGCTTCACCAGGCCCACCGCGGGATCGAACTTGCCGGGCCCGTGGTAGGCCACCGGGTCCGCCTCGGCCAGCTTGTAGCCCTGGCCCTTCTTGGTCACGACGTGCAGGAACTGCGGGCCCTTGAGCTGGCGGATGTTCTGCAGCGTGGGGATCAGCGACTCCAGGTCGTGCCCGTCGATCGGCCCCACGTAGTTGAAGCCGAACTTCTCGAACAGCGTCGCCGGCACCACCATGCCCTTGGCGTGTTCCTCGAAGCGCTTGGCCAGCTCGAACAGCGGCGGCGCCACGTGCAGCACCTTCTTGCCGATGTCCTTGGCCGCCGAATAGAAACGCCCGCTCATGAGCTGCGCGAGGTAGCGGTTCAGCGCGCCCACCGGCGGGCTGATCGACATGTCGTTGTCGTTCAGGATCACCAGCACGTCGCAGTCGGCCACCCCGGCGTTGTTCAGCGCCTCGAAGGCCATGCCGGCGCTCATGGCGCCGTCGCCGATCACCGCCACCGCGTGCCGCTGCTCGCCCTTCTGCCGTGCCGCCACCGCCATGCCGAGCGCGGCCGAGATGCTGGTGGACGAATGCGCGGTGCCGAAGGTGTCGTATTCGCTCTCGGCGCGCTGCGGGAAGCCCGCCAGGCCGCCCAGCTGCCGCAGGCTCGCCATGCGGTCGCGGCGGCCGGTCAGGATCTTGTGCGGATAGGTCTGGTGGCCCACGTCCCAGACGATGCGGTCCCACGGGGTGTTGAACACGTAGTGCAGCGCGATGGTCAGTTCCACCGTGCCCAGGTTGGAGCTGAGGTGGCCGCCGGTGCGGGCCACGGATTCGAGCACGTAGGCGCGCAGTTCGTCGGCCAGCAGCGGCAGCTGCGTGCGCGGCAGCCGGCGCAGGTCGGCCGGGTCGTTGATGGTTTCGAGCAGCGTTGGCATGAGCGTTTCAGTTGTCCCGGTGCACGACCATCTCGGCCAGCGCCAGCAGGGCCCGCGTGTCGGCCAGGCCGGTGGTGCCGAGGGCGCCGCGCGCCTGTTCCAGCAGTTCGCAGGCATAGGAACGCGCGCGCTCCAGGCCCAGCAGCGAGACGTAGGTGGGCTTGTCCTGCGCGGCGTCCTTGCCCGCCGTCTTGCCTAGGGTAGCCGAATCGGCGGTCACGTCGAGGATGTCGTCGACCACCTGGAAGGCCAGGCCCAGCGCCCGGCCGTAGGTTTCCAGCCCCTCCCGCGCCCGCGCGGACGGCTCGCCGCAGGCGGCGCCCATCATCACGCTGGCCTGCAGCAGCGCGCCGGTCTTCAGGCGGTGCATGTGCCGCAGCTCGGCTTCGGTGAGCGACTTGCCCACGGCCGCCAGGTCGATCGCCTGGCCGCCGGCCATGCCGGCGTGGCCCGCGGCCTGCGCCAGCAGGCGGCACAGCGCGGCCTGGGTGCGGTCCGGGATGCCCGCACCGGCGGGCGCCAGCAGTTCGAAGGCGAGGGCCTGCAGCGCGTCCCCGGCCAGCAGCGCCGTCGCCTCGCCGAAAGCCACGTGCACGGTGGGCTTGCCCCGGCGCAGCACGTCGTTGTCCATGCAGGGCATGTCGTCGTGCACCAGCGAGTAGGCGTGGATCAGTTCGACCGCGCAGCCGGCGCGCAGGGCCGCTTCGGCATGGCCGTCCACGGCCTCGGCGGCCGCCAGCACCAGCAGCGGCCGCAGCCGCTTGCCGCCATCGAGCACGGCGTAGCGCATGGCTTCGCCGAGTTGCGCGGGCGTGTCCGCGGGGACCCAGACCGAAAGCGCCTGCTCTATCCGTTCCAGTCGTTCGGCCGACCAGGCCCTCAGATCGAAACTCACTCGTTCGCCCACGGCTTGAGCACGCCCGCGTCGAGCACCTTGATCTGCTCCTCCACGGCCTGCAGCTTGTCGCGGCAGAACTTCAGCAGCTCGGCGCCGCGTTCGTAGCCCGCGAGCAGTTGCTCCAGCGGCAGCTGGCCCGACTCGATGAGGCCGGTGAGCTGCTCGAGCTCCTCCATCGCGGCTTCGTAGCTGGCGGGGGGTTTGAAAGGCGGCTTGGACATGCAAATACTTGAATTCAAAGGTGGATTTTAGGCTGAGGACCCCCAAGTGGACCCGGGGGGTAGAATCGCCCTCCCTTCTCGTCGCGCTCCCAAGCGCGGCCCTGTCCCCTTCATAGGGGGAGTCTCTAGGTCAGGTGAAATGTCTGATTTAAGTCTTCAGTTACAGCAGGCCGCAAGCCAACTTCCCGTTTCCAGCTACTTCGACCCCGCGCTGTTCCAGCGCGAAATGGAGCTCATCTACCAGCGCGGTCCCCGCTATCTGGGGCACGAGCTCGCGGTCCCGGAGCTGGGGAACTACTACGCGCTGCCGCAGGAAGGCGAGGGCCGTGCGCTCGTGCGCACGCCCAAGGGCGTCGAACTCATCTCCAACGTCTGCCGGCACCGGCAGGCGGTGATGCTGCGCGGGCGCGGCTCGGTCAACGGGCCCGCGTCGCCGGGAGGGAACATCGTGTGCCCTCTACACCGCTGGACCTACAGCGCCGGCCGGGACGCGAAGGCCGGCACGCTGCTGGGCGCACCGCACTTCGCCACCGACCCCTGCCTGAACCTGAACAATTACCAGGTCCAGAACTGGAACGGCCTGGTGTTCGAGAGCAACGGCTATGACGTCAACCGCACGCTGGCCAGGCTCGGCGCGACCCGGGCCGACCTCGACTTCTCCGGCTACGTGTACGACCGCACCGAGCTGCACGAGGTGGACTACAACTGGAAGACCTTCATCGAGGTCTACCTGGAGGACTACCACGTCGGCCCCTTCCACCCGGGGCTGGGCAACTTCGTCACCTGCGAGGACCTGCGCTGGGAGTTCGGCCGGGAATACTCGGTGCAGACCGTGGGCGTGGCCGGCAAGCTCGGCAAGCCCGGCAGCGACGTGTACCGCAAGTGGCACGACGAGGTGCTGCGCTTCCAGGACGGCCGCCCGCCCAAGCAGGGCGCGGTGTGGCTCACGCTCTACCCGAACGTGATGGTGGAGTGGTACCCGAACGTGCTGGTGGTCTCGACGCTGTATCCCCAGGGGCCCCGGAAGACGCTCAACGTGGTGGAGTTCTTCTACCCCGAGGAGATCGCGGCCTTCGAGCGCGAGTTCGTCGAAGCCCAGCAGGCCGCCTACATGGAGACCTGCGTCGAGGACGACGAGATCGCCCTGCGCATGGATGCGGGCCGCAAGGCGCTGCTGGCGCGCGGCGACAACGAGGTCGGCCCCTACCAGAGTCCCATGGAGGACGGCATGCAGCACTTCCACGAGTGGTACCGCGAGCTCATGGGCGACCGGGTGCCGCCGGTCTGAGTGCCTGCCTTTCCTGAGGGCGTCCACAGCGGCACGGTCGTGCCCCTGGACCGCCCCAACGTCGACACCGACGCGATCTTCCCCAAGCAGTACGGCCGCTCCACCGCGAAGAGCGGCTATGGCGCGGTGCTGTTCGACCACTGGCGCTACCTCGATCCGGGCGACCTGGGCAGCGACCATGCGCTGCGCCGGCCCGACCCGGACTTCGTGCTGAACCAGCCGGCGCTGCGCGGCGCCACCGTGCTGCTGGCCGGCCCCAACTTCGGCTGCGGCTCCAGCCGCGAACACGCCGTGTGGGCGCTGCGCGACTACGGATTCCGCGCGGTGGTGGCGCCCGGTTTCGGCGACATCTTCCGGCAGAACTGCGCGCTCAACGGGGTGGCGCCCATCGTCCTGGCCGAACCCGAGATCCGCGCGCTGTTCGACCTGGCGCAAGCCGGCGTGCTCACGGTGACGATCGACGTGGATGCGGGCACGCTCGCCGCGGGGCCGCGGGTGTTCCGCTTCACGCTGACCCCGCGCCAGCGCCTGCTGCTCACGCGCGACGTCGACTGGATCGCCGCGACGCTGGCGCACCGCGAGCGCATCGCCGCGTTCGAGGCGCGGCGGCTGGCGCGCCAACCCTGGCTCGCGAAGATGTTCCCCTCCTGATGCAAGCCCTGTGGATGTTGGCCGCGTCGCTGTTCTTCGCGACCATGGCCGTGTGCATCAAGATCGCCTCGGCGTGGTTCACCGCGGCGGAACTGGTGTTCTGGCGCGGCGCGATCGGCATGGTGATCATGGCCTTGTGGGCGCGCTCGCAGCGCACCTCGCTGGCCACGCACTACCCCGGCATGCACGCCTGGCGCAGCCTGGTGGGCGTGCTGTCGCTGGGCGCCTGGTTCTACGCGATCGCCGGCCTGCCGCTGGCCACCGCGATGACGCTCAACTACATGAGCAGCGTGTGGATCGCGGCCTTCCTGGTGGGCGGCGCGCTGGTCGCCTGGAACCCGCGCAGCGGCGCGCCCCTGCCGGGGCGGCAGGGCGCGCTGGCGATGACGGTGCTGGCCGGCTTCGCGGGCGTGCTGCTGATGCTGCGGCCCACCATCGAGCAGCAGCAGGTGTTCGCCGGGCTGGTGGGCCTGCTGTCGGGGCTGCTCTCCGCTTTCGCCTACCTGCAGGTGATGGCGCTCGGCAAGATCGGCGAGCCCGAAGTGCGCACCGTGTTCTATTTCGCCGCCGGCTCGGCGGTCGCCGGCGCCGCCGGCATGCTGGTGAGCGGCCTGTCGCCCTGGAACTGGCAGCACGCGCTGTGGCTGCTCCCGATGGCGCTGCTGGCTTCCCTGGGCCAGTGGTGCATGACGCGCGCCTACAGCCACGGCGCCACCCTGGTCGTGGCCAACCTGCAGTATTCGGGCATCGTGTTCGGCGCGCTGTACAGCCTGCTGCTGTTCGGCGACGACATCCCGCTGGCCGGCTGGCTGGGCATGGCGCTCATCTGCGCCAGCGGCATCGCGGCCACGGTGCTGCGCGCGCGCGCCGCGCCCGACGCGCCGGGCGAGGAACACTGAAGCGTTCGGCGTTCGGCGTTGGGCGCAAGGGCCGTCGCCGTGCCACACTCACGCCCAACGCCCACCGCCCCACGCCGAACGATGTACACGACTCTCATCTCCGCCGCGCAGCTGACGGCCCTGCAGGCCGCCAAGGCCCGCCTGATGGTCTTCGACTGCAGCTTCGAGCTGATGGACCCCGCCGCCGGCGAGAAGCACTACCTGCAGTCGCACATCCCGGGCGCGGTGTTCGCCGACCTCGACCACGCGCTCAGCGACAAGGGCACGCCCGACCCGAAGACCGGCGAGCCGCAGCCTCATCCGGGCGCGGCCTCGGGCGGGCGCCACCCGCTGCCCAGCCGCGAGAAGTTCGCCATGTGGCTGTCCAGCGTGGGCTTCGCCAACGACATGCAGGCGGTGGTCTACGACCGCAACGGCGCCAACTACTGCGGCCGCCTGTGGTGGATGCTCAAGTGGGCGGGGCACGACGCGGTGGCCGTGCTCGATGGCGGGCTGCAGGCCTGGCAGGCCGCGGGCGGCGAAGTCCACGCGGGCCAGGAGCCCTCGCACTTCCAGTCGAACTTCGAACTGGGCCAGCCGCTGCGCCGGCTGGCGACCGTCGACGAGGTCGCGCAGCGCCTCGGGCAGCCCGGACAGACGCTGGTGGATGCGCGCGCGCCGCAGCGCTTTCGCGGCGAGGTCGAGCCGCTCGACCCGGTGGCGGGCCACATCCCCGGCGCGCTCAACCGGCCGTTCGCCCAGAACATCGGCGCCGACGGCCGCTTCAAGCCGCCGCAGCAGCTGCGCGCGGAGTTCGACGCCCTGCTGGCCGGCCGCGACCCGGCCTCGGTGGTGCACCAGTGCGGCAGCGGCGTGA
>JALHLO010000234.1 GCA_022844525.1 Ramlibacter sp. | reverse complement strand
CCTTCCGGGCGATGCCGCACAGCAACGTCACCATCAGCCCGAGCGCCACGACCAGCCAGAGCACGAGCGCGTCGCAAAACACCGCGACGACGAGCAACACCCAGGCGGGCGCCAGCGGCGGTAGCAGCACGAGCACGACCCTCGGCGGCGTCGCAGCTGCGGGTACGGGCGCGGGCGGCACCGGCGCGGTCAGCGCCGGCTCGGTCAGCAGCGAAATCAATGCCGACGGTCCGGGCAAGCGCGGCCAGGGCAAGGCCAAGGGCCACGACAAGGACAAGAAGAACAAGTAAGCGCGGCGGCACTGCAGGGGCATGAGCGCACCTGTAGTGCCAGGCTGAAGGAAAAGGGGCTTCGGCCCTTTTTTTCGGCGCCGAACCGACTTGACCGGGACGCAGCGCTCCAGTTCCTTGCCCGGATTTACGATGGGCGCATGAGCAAGCAACCCCACCGCTGCGCCTGGGCCGACGGCGGCGACGCCTTGATGGCGAAGTACCACGACGAGGAATGGGGCGTGCCGCAGCGCGATGCGCGCATGCTGTGGGAGATGCTGATGCTGGAGGGCTTCCAGGCCGGCCTGTCCTGGCGCACCGTGTTGCACAAGCGCGAGGCGTTCCGCCGGGGCTTCGCCGGCTTCGAGCCCGCGAAGGTGGCCCGGTTCGGGGACGAGCAGGTGGAGAAGCTGCTGGCCGATCCCGGCATCATCCGCTCGCGCGCCAAGATCGACGCGACCATCGCCGGGGCGAAGATCTACTGCGACATGGCGGGACGCGGCGAGGACTTCGCGGATTTCTGCTGGTCCTTCACGGACGGCAAGGTGCTGCAAGGAACGGGCCGTGCGGTGCCCGTGAGCACGCCGAAGGCCGAGGAAATCTCGAAGGAATTCAAGCGCCGCGGCTTCAAGTTCGTGGGGCCGGTGATCGTGTACGCGTGGATGCAGGCGGTGGGGATCGTGAACGATCACGCCCTCACGTGCTTTCGCCGGAAGGCGTCGTGACTGCGGGCCCTCAGGCCCCGAACACCTTCGCCAGCGCGAACGGCGTCGTCACCTCCAGCTGGTCGTAGCGGCAGTCCTGCGCGGGCTTGTCCGGCCGCCAGCGCAGGAACACCGCCGCGTGCCGGAAGCGGTCGCCCTGCAGGTGGTCGTACTTCACCTCGCACACGCGCTCGGGCCGCAGCGCCACCCAGCTCAGGTCCTTGCCGCCGCTCCAGCGGCTTTGCGCGCCGGGCATGCGTTGCGCGTCGCCCACCTGCGCGCCGGCCCATTCGCGCCAGGGATGGTTCTCCACGCCGGTGCGCAGCGGCTCCAGTTCCTTGGCCAGCTCCTGCCGGACCGCCATGGTGAACGACGAGGTCACGCCGACGTGGTGCAGCACGCCGCTGTCGTCGTACAGCCCCAGCAGCAGCGAGCCGACCGCGTCCTCGCGGTCCTTGTACCAGCGGAAGCCGGCCACCACGCAGTCGGCGCTGCGCACGTGCTTGATCTTCAGCATGGCGCGCTTGCCCGGCTGGTAGGTGGCGGACTCCAGCTTGGCGATCACGCCGTCCAGGCCCGCGCCTTCGAACTTCTCCAGCCACTGCTCCGCCTGAGCGCGGTCGCGCGTCACCGGCGTCAGGTGCAGCGGCGGCTTCGGCTTGCCGAGCAGGCGTTCCAGCCGCAGGCGCCGCTCCGACTGCGGCAGTTCCATGGTGGACTTGCCGCCGGCGGCCAGCAGGTCGAAGGCGACGAAGCCGGCGGGCGTCTCCTTGGACAGCCGCGCGATGCGCGACGGCGCCGGGTGGATGCGCTGCTGCAGCGCGTCGAAGTCCAGGCCGCGCGGACCGGCGACGACGATCTCGCCATCGAGCACGCAGCCCTTCGGGAGCGCCTCGTGCAGCGCCTTTTCGAGCTCGGGGAAGTAGCGGTTCAAGGGCCGCAGGTCGCGGCTTTGCAGGTAGGTCTGCTCGGCGCCGCGGAACACCAGCGCGCGAAAGCCGTCCCACTTGGGCTCGAACAGGAAGCCGGGCTCGGTGGGGAGCGCTTCGGCGATCTTGGCGAGCATGGGCTCGATCGGGGGGGAGGGAACAGGGGAGGCCATGGGCCTTTTTACCCGTTGCATCGGTTTCCGTGGGGCGATAGCCGCTGCGGCCGGGCTCCGCCCGGGGCTTTCGCTTAGAATTGCGCCCAACCGAGGAGCGTTGCAGCGTCCAGCCACGGACGCGAGGCTCGGCTATCCATGCAACGACGCTCACCCACTTTTCCGTGCGGTGAGCCCTCCGGAACAGTGGGCTGATCCACCTTCACGTTCCGGAGCCACCATGAACGCCGTTCTCAAGCCCGTCCCCACCAAGGACTGCGCCATCGCCGACCTGTCGCTCGCCGACTGGGGCCGCAAGGAAATCCGCATCGCCGAAACCGAGATGCCCGGCCTGATGGCCATCCGCTCGGAATTCGCCAAGGCCCAGCCGCTCAAGGGCGCCCGCATCACCGGCTCCCTGCACATGACGATCCAGACCGCCGTGCTGATCGAGACGCTGCAAGCGCTCGGCGCCACCGTCCGCTGGGCGTCGTGCAACATCTTCTCCACCCAGGACCACGCCGCCGCCGCCATCGCCGCCGGCGGCACGCCGGTGTTCGCCGTCAAGGGCGAGTCGCTGGAGGACTACTGGGACTACACGCACCGCATCTTCGACTTCGGCCCCAAGGGCAGCGAAGGCGAAGGCCCGAACATGATCCTGGACGACGGCGGCGATGCCACGCTGCTGATGCACCTGGGCCAGCGCTGCGAGAAGGACCTGTCGCTGATCGACACGCACTCCTCGGAAGAGGAGCGCATCCTGCACGCCGCCATCCGCAAGAAGCTCAAGGAAGACCCGACCTGGTACAGCCGCAAGGCAGCCCAGATCATCGGCGTGACGGAAGAGACCACCACCGGCGTGCACCGCCTGCAGGACATGGCCAACAAGGGCCTGCTGAAGTTCCGCGCGATCAACGTCAACGACTCGGTCACCAAGAGCAAGTTCGACAACCTGTACGGCTGCCGCGAGTCGCTGGTGGACGGCATCAAGCGCGCCACCGACGTGATGATCGCCGGCAAGGTCGCCCTGGTGGCCGGCTACGGCGACGTGGGCAAGGGCTCCGCGCAGGCGCTGCGCGCGCTGTCGGCGCAGGTGTGGGTGACCGAGATCGACCCGATCAACGCGCTGCAGGCCGCCATGGAAGGCTACCGCGTGGTCACCATGGACTACGCCGCCGACAAGGCCGACATCTTCGTCACCGCCACCGGCAACAAGGACGTCATCACCTACGCCCACATGGCGAAGATGAAGGACCAGGCGATCGTCTGCAACATCGGCCACTTCGACAACGAGATCGACGTCGCGACGATCGAGAAGAAGTGCCAGTGGGAAGAGATCAAGCCGCAGGTCGACCACGTGATCTTCCCGGACGGCAAGCGCATCATCCTGCTGGCCAAGGGCCGCCTGGTGAACCTGGGCTGCGGCACCGGCCACCCCAGCTACGTGATGTCCTCCTCCTTCGCCAACCAGACCCTGGCGCAGATCGAGCTGTTCACCAAGCCGGACGCCTACGAGAACGGCAAGGTCTACGTGCTGCCCAAGCACCTGGACGAGAAGGTCGCGCGGCTGCAGCTGTCGAAGCTGGGCGCGCAGCTGACCGAGCTGACGGAAGAACAGGCGAAGTACATCGGCGTGAGCAAGGCCGGGCCGTACAAGCCGGATACCTACCGCTACTGAGATGCACGTCATTCCCGCTCCGCGGGAATGACGAAGTCCCATCACATGCGTGCCGACCAGCTCCTCGTCGAACGCGGCCTCGCCGTTTCCCGCTCGCAGGCGCAGCGGCTGATCGCCTCGGGCGTGCAGTGGTTCGACGGCGCCGGCTGGAAGCGCGTGGCCAAGAACGGCGACGAACTGCCGGACGCGGCGCCGGTCGAGCTGCTGGACACCGCGGAGTCGCGCTACGTCTCGCGCGGCGGCCTGAAGCTGGAAGGCGCCTTGCGCGCGGCCGGCCTGGACGTCACCGGCTGGACCTGCCTCGACGTGGGCCAGTCCACCGGCGGCTTCACCGACTGCCTGCTGCAGCACGGTGCGGTGCGCGTGACCGGCGTCGACGTCGGACACGGCCAGCTGCACCCGAAGCTGCGGCGCGATCCGCGCGTGGTCGCCATCGAGAAGCTGAACGCACGCGAGCTCGCCCGCGAGCAGGTCGGCGGCGACTTCGACCTGGTGACCGGCGACCTGTCCTTCATTTCGCTCACGCTGGTGCTGCCCGCGCTGGCGCCCCTGCTGAAACCCGGCGGCCACCTGCTGATGCTGGCCAAGCCGCAGTTCGAACTGCAGCCCGGACAGGTCGGCAAGGGGGGCGTCGTGCGCGATCCCGCGCTCTACCCGCAGGTGGAGCGGCGGCTGCGCGACGGCTGCGCCTCGCTCGGACTGGCCGTGACCGGCTGGTACGACAGCCCGATCGCGGGCGGCGACGGCAACCGCGAATTCTTCCTCCACGCACAGACCAAGGGGCATTGATGCTTCCCATCAGCCTGGAATTCTTCCCGCCCAAGACGGCGGAAGGCAGCGAGAAGCTGCGCGCGGCGCGCCAGCAGCTCTATGCGTTGAAACCCGAGTTCTGCTCGGTCACCTACGGCGCGGGCGGCTCCACGCATGCCGGCACCTTCAGCACCGTCGGCGAGATCCTCGCCGAAGGCGTCGATGCGGCCTGCCACTTCTCCTGCATCGGCGCCACGCGCGCGCGGGTGCGCGACCAGCTCGCGCAGCTCAAGACCATGGGCGTCAAGCGCCTGGTCGCCCTGCGCGGCGACCTGCCCAGCGGCTACGGCAGCGGCGGCGAGTTCCAGTACGCCAGCGAGCTGGTGGAATTCATCCGCGCCGAGACCGGCAGCAGTTTCCACATCGAGGTCGCCTGCTATCCCGAGGTGCATCCCCAGGCGAAGAGCCCGCAGTCGGACCTGGAGGCCTTCGTGACCAAGGTGCGCGCGGGGGCCGACGGCGCGATCACGCAGTACTTCTACAACGCGGACTCGTACTTCCACTTCGTCGAGGAAGCGACCCGGCGCGGCGTGACCGTGCCCATCGTGCCGGGCATCATGCCGATCACGAATTCGAGCCAGCTGCTGCGCTTCTCGGATGCATCGGGCGCGGAGATCCCGCGCTGGATCCGCCTGCGCCTGCAAAGCTTCGGCGACGACACGGCCTCGATCAAGTCCTTCGGGCAGGACGTGGTGGGCGACCTGTGCCAGCGGCTGATCGCCGCGGGCGTGCCGGGGCTGCACTTCTACACGATGAACCAGGCGAAGGCGACGCTGGACCTGTGCGAGGCGCTGGGGCGGTGCTGAGGGGGTGCGTGTCGCGGTTCGGCTGCGCGCTCACCACGACGTGCACGTCTCCTTGTAGGTCGTGGTGAGCGGCGGCAGCCCGAACCGCGACATGCAACGGCCGGCCCGCGCTCCGCTCACTTCTTGAGATCGGTCTTGTGGTTGATGATCCGGCCCACCAGCCCGTACTCGATCGCCTCTTCCGCCGACAGCCAGCGGTCGCGCTCGATGTCCTCCAGCACGCTGTCCAGCGGCCGCCCGGTCTCGCGCGAGATCGTGCGGGCGATGCGTTCGCGTGCCTTGATGATTTCCTGCGCGTGGATCGCGATGTCGCTCGCCGGGCCGCCCGCGCCGCCGGACGGCTGGTGGATCAGGAAGCGCGTGTTGGGCGTGCAGAAGCGGCGCTCCTTGGGCACGGACAGGTAGAGGTGGGTCGCGGCGCTGCCCACCCAGCCGGTGCCTATCATGTTCACCGGCGCGGTGATGAACCGGATGATGTCGTGGATCGCGTCGCCCGACTCGAGGTGGCCGCCGGGCGAGCTCACCAGCATGTCGATGGGTGCTGCGGAATCGGAGTCCAGCGCCACCAGCCTGCGGGCGATGTCGCTGGCCGACTGGTCGGTGATGGCGCCGAACAGCAGCACGGTGCGGGACTTGAAGGCCTTCTCTTCGAGGAAGGCGTTGCGGGGTTCGGCCGTGGCGGCCGGGGTTTCGGGATCGGGGTGCTCCATGCTTTCTCCTTGCCTGCGCATGATGCCCGAAAGCGCGGGCCCCGCCGCGAGCGGCTTCAGGCGAGCGCGCGCGCCACGCGCAGCGCCTGCTGCAGGTAGCTGCCGCCGAACAGCACGACGTGGTTCAGGAGGTGGTAGAGCTGGTACAGCTGCATGCGCTGCGGCGTCGGCCAGGTGCCGCCCGCTTCCTCGTACGCCGCCCGGAACCCGCGCGGCGGGCTGCCGAACAGTTCCATCATCGCGATCTCGGCCTGCGGGTCGGAACAGGACACTGCCGGGTCGAAGATCACCGGCATGCCATTGCCCAGCATGTCCCAGTTGCCCTGCCACAGGTCGCCGTGGATGAGCGCCGGGCGCGGCGTGTAGCCGTCGGCGAACAGGTCGGGCAGCGCCTCGATCACCGCGTCGACGGCGTCGCGCAGCTGGGAAGCGTCGGCCGGCAGCCGGTCGCGCATGGCGGCCAGCCGGGAGCGCGAATGGAACGCGAGCCAACCCGCGCGGCCCGCCGGCTGCAGCGGCGTGTTGCGTTGCGGGGTGGCGCCGATGTAGTTGTCGCCGCGCCAGCCGAATCCGGCGGGTTCCAGCGGGCAGGGCTGCCCATGCAGTTGCGCCAGTGCGTGGCCGAAGCGCGTGCCGAAGCCGGGGTCCGGCCGCGCGAAATCCAGCCATTCCATTGCCAGGACCGCGCCGCCGCCGGGCAGGTCGGCGAGCGCGTGCACCT
>JALHLO010000233.1 GCA_022844525.1 Ramlibacter sp. | reverse complement strand
GCCGGCGGCCGCGGGGACGGCGATGGCGCCGGCGCGGCAGCGGCGGCCCGGGAAGGCGGCAGCGCCGCCTGCGGCACCGCTTCGGGCGGGGTCATCGCCACCGGCACCTGCGCCAGCGCCGGCTGGTACTCCAGCGGCAGGATCACCGTGAAGGTGCTGCCCTGGCCCGGCGTGCTGCTCACGGAGATGTCGCCGCCCAGCAGCCGCGCGAGGTCGCGCGAGATCGACAGCCCCAGGCCGGTGCCGCCGTACTTGCGCACGCTGGTGCCGTCGGCCTGGTGGAAGGCTTCGAAGATCGCGTCCTGCTGCGAGGGGTCGATGCCGATGCCGCTGTCGCGCACCTCGAAGCAGATGCGGTCCCGGCCGCCGGGCGCCACGTGCAGCGTCACGCTGCCGTGCTCGGTGAACTTGACGGCATTGGCCAGCAGGTTGCGCAGGATCTGTTCCAGCCGGTGCCGGTCGGTGTAGAGCGTCTGCGGCGTGCCTTCCGCGGTCACCAGCTCCAGCTGCAGCCCCTTGCGGTGCGCGAGCGGCTCGAACATCGACTTCAGGCCCGCCGCCAGGGCCGCCACCGGCGTGACTTCCGCCTTCACCTCCAGCTTGCCGGCCTCGACCTTGGCAATGTCCAGGATGTCGTTGATGAGGTTCAACAGGTCGTTGCCGGCGGTGTGGATCGACTCGGCGAACTTCACCTGTTCATCGGTGAGGTTGCCCTGCGCGTTGTCCGCCAGCAGCCGCGCCAGGATCAGCGAGCTGTTCAGGGGCGTGCGCAGTTCGTGCGACATGTTGGCGAGGAACTCCGACTTGTAGCGGCTCGCCCGCTGCAGTTCGACGGCGCGCTCCTCCAGCTGCACCTGCGCCTCGCGCAGCTGGTCGCGCTGCTGCTCCAGGCGCTCGGCCTGCTCGGTGAGCTGCTCGTTGGTCTGCTCCAGCTCCGCCTGCTGGCTTTCCAGGTGCGCCTGCGATTCCTTCAGCGCGCGCGACTGCTCTTCCAGCTCCTCGTTGGCCGTGCGCAGTTCCTCCTGCTGCACCTGCAGTTCCTCGTTGAGCTGCTGGGTCTCTTCCAGCACGTCCTGCAGGCGCTTGCGGTAGCGCGCGGCTTCCAGCGACGCGCCCATGATGGAACTGCAATAGGCGAGCAGCTCGCCGTCGCGCGCCTGCAGGGGGCGCAGCAGGCCGATTTCCACCACCGCCGACAGGCGACCTTCGTGCTCGATGGGCGCGATCAGCACCGACTGCGCGCTCGCGTCGCCCAGCGCGGAACTGACCTTCAGGTAGCCGGGCGGGACGGGATCGAGCGCGAGCTGCCGGCGCTGCGCCGCGCACTCGGCCAGCATGGTGCGGTCGTCCGGCACGCGCTCGCCGCGGCCCGCCTCGTTCGGCGGCCAGCCCCAGGTCGCGGCGCGCACGAAGCCGGGCGGCTCCGGCAGGTAGAGGGCGCCGACCGCGATGCCCAGATACCGGGACAGGAACTCGAGTCCGGCATGGCCGACGGCCGCGAGCTCCTGTTCGCGGCCCAGGCGCTCCGACAGCAGCGACTGGCCCTCGCGCAGCCAGGCCTGCGCCTGCAGGGCCTCGGCCTGCCGCTGCTGTTCGGCCAGAGCGCCTTCGTAGGTCGCGGACAGGCCGACCAGGTCCCTGCGGCCCCGCCAGGCGATCAGGCCGCCGGTGCCGAGCATGAAGATCACGAAGCCCACCGCGATGAACAGTGCGTTGCGGTTGGCCTGCTTGATCCGCTCCGCGCGGCCACGCCGCTCGACGGCGAAGAACTCGTCGAACTCTGCCCGGGACTCGTCCTTGAGCTCGCGCCCGGTGGTGGCGCTCACCGGTCCCAGCGGGTCGCGGCGCTTCTGCGCTATGCGGTCGTTGGCGTATTCGCGCCACTTCGCCTGCAGCTGCTCGATGCGCTGCAGCCGCTGCAGCTGCGCAGCATCGCCGGACATCTGCTTCTGGAGTTGCTGCATCGCGGGCCCCAGGCGCATCGCGGCCGCGTCGTAGGGCGCCAGGTAGCGTTCGTCGGCGTTCAGCAGGAAGCCGCGCAGGCCCGACTCCATGTCGAGATCCAGCTTCTGCACCGTGGAGGCTTGGGCCAGCAGTTCATCGCTGCGCTGCACCTGGCCGATCACGTTGGCCAGGTAGGCGAGCAGCGAGACGAAGACCAGGGCGCTCGCCACCCCCAGGGCGAGGGGTAGCGTGAGGTTGCGGGTGAGGATGCGGCGGAAGGTGTCGGTCGCGTTGGAATTGGGGGGAGCCATGGCCGTGCCGAGCGGGGCAACGGGCCAGTGTGCCGCAATTCACTCGGCCGTGGGCGGCCCCCAAAGCGAAGCGGGGCCGTGGCCCCGCTTGAGCGCGACAGTAGTCGGGCCTCAGCGCGCGGTGGCGGCGCCCAGGCGGGCCTGCGCGATGCGGCTGCCCATGTTGGCGGCGCGCTGCAGCCAGCGCACGGCCTGGTTCGAGTCCTGCGGCACGGTCGCGCCTTCGAGGTAGGCGACCCCGAGGAAGTAGCTCATCTCCATGCGGCCGAAGCGGATGCCTTCCTCGGTGGACTTGCCCGAGCGCTTGACGATCACCGGCACGTCGCCCTTGCCGTCGGCGAAGGCCTGCATGTGGTCGATGGTGTTGCGGAAGAAGCGGTCGCGCGCCTGCGAGGCCTTCTCGCGGTCCGGCATGCTGGCCACCAGCTCGTCGGCCAGCACCGGCAGCACTTCGAAGGGGGTCATGCCCCCGCGCATCTTCGGTGAGTACCAGGCGCGCAGCATCACGCGGTCCAGGGGCATCAGGCCGTCGACCTTGCTCGGGAAGTAGCTCAGCACCGTCTTGCCGGCGGGGTGGCCGCGCACGCCCATGATGTGCATCGCCTCGTGGTAGGCGCAGCGCCAGGCGTCGCGGTTGCGCATCTGCATGGCGGCGGAGTCGATCCGCGTTTCGCTCTGGAAGTTCAGGAAGGTCACGCAGGGCTGGTTTTCTTCCAGCATGGTGTCCGGCGTGATCTCGATGCTGACGTTGGCGATCTGGGCGGCGTCGGAGCGGTCGCTGACGTCGACCAGGCGCAGGCCGGCTTCGGTGGCCACGTCGGCCATGGCCTTCAAGGTGTGCTGCTTGTGGGCGGCCAGGTTCACGCCGAAGATGCGCACCCGCAGCTCCTGCTCCCAGCGCACCAGCCGCGTGGGCGTGCCACTCTGGTGCCAGAGCACCTCCCACATGGTCCCCATTCCCTGCTCGAACTCATCAGCCTGAGCAAAGACCGGACTCATCACTGCAGCCGCCAGAAGGGCGGTCACACCCGACTTCCACATTGAGCGTCCCCTTGTCGAACTGGGCTGACTATCGGGTAGGACGGCTCCTACGGCAAGACTTGTTACGTCTCCAAAAGCAGCGAAAGGGCGCGACCCACAAAAAATCACGCTGGCTTCCGGAGGTGGTGCTTGCACACCACCGGGTTTCCCACTATTGAGGGAGGAATGCCTCGATGAGCAAGGCCAGTTTTTCGGGCTGGTCGTGGTGCAGCATGTGGCCGGCGTCGTCGATGCGGCCCATCCGCAAGTCGGACACCGCCTTCAAACGTTCGTGGTACTCCGCGAGCGTGAAACGCCCCTGCCACCATTGCGAGAGGCTGTCGTCGCTGGCCTCGACCGCCAGCACCGGCGCGCGGATCGCCTTGTAGATCTCCAGCACTTCGTCTACCCGGAACAGGTTGGCGTTGACGATCTTGTGCGCCGGGTCGCCCAGGATGTGCCACTTGCCGTGCGCGTCCGGCTGCGCCCAGTGCTGCGCCAGCCAGCGGGCCTTGTCCTCGGTCAGGCGCTTGTTGGTCTTCATCAGCCGGCGTGCCACCCCTTCCATGCTGTCGTAGGACTTCAGCGCCGTTTCGCCGCGGTGGTGGGCCTTGAGGTGCTCGATCCACTTGGCGTAGCGCCCGGGCGCCTGCGCCGGCCGCGTGGCCGGCATGCCGAAGCCTTCCAGGTTCACCAGGCTGCGGATGCGCTCCGGCCGCGCGCCCGCATAGAGCATGGCGATGTTGCCGCCCATGCTGTGCCCCACCAGGTCCACCGGCGCATCGGGCGAATAGTGATCCAGCAGGAATTCGAGGTCGGCGAGGTAATCCGGGAACCAGTAGTTGTCGGTGCGGGGCAACTCGGTCAGGCCGTAGCCGCGCCAGTCCGGCGCGACCACGAAGCGGTCCTGCGCGAACGCGTCCACGACGAACTGGTACGAGGCCGCGACGTCCATCCAGCCATGCACCATCACCAGCGGTGGCTGGCCGGCGCGCGGCTCGCCCCAGGTGCGCACGTGATAGCGCAGGTGGCGGATGGGGAGAAACTCGCTGCGGGACGCGCGCCGGGGTTGGTACATTCAGGAATCATAGGAGGGCGGGCGATGCGCCGCAGTCAAGGCAGGGACAACTGGGCGGCCATGCACGCCGGATTCGGCTGGCGCGTGCCGGAGCGCTTCAATATCGCGCAGGCCTGCTGCGGGCGCTGGGCGCGGCGCGGTGACGCGGCGCAGCGCGTGGCGATCCGCGCGCATGCGTCGCCGGGCGCGCCCACCCTGAGCTTCGCGCAATTGCAACGGGAGGCCGACGCCATGAGCAACCTGCTGGTCGGCCTGGGCGTGCACCGCGGCGACCGCGTGGCGATCGTGATGCCGCAGCGCTTCGAGACGGCGATCGCGTACATGGCGGTGTTCCAGCTGGGGGCGGTGGCGATGCCGCTGTCGATGCTGTTCGGCCCCGAGGCGCTGGAGTACCGGCTGCAGGACAGCGAGGCGGTGGTCGCCATCTGCGACGAAAGTTCGATCGCCAACGTGGCGCAGGTGCGCTCGCAATGCCCCACGCTGCGCACGGTGGTGGGCGTCGGCGGCGCCGCGGCCCAGGCGGAGATCTCGTGGGAGGCGCAGCGCGCGCAGCTTGCGGCCGACTTCGCGCCGGCGCAGACCCACGCGGACGACGGCGCCGTCCTGATCTACACCAGCGGCACCACCGGCCCGCCCAAGGGCGCGCTGATCCCGCACCGGGCGCTGGTGGGCAACCTGCCCGGCTTCGTGTGCAGCCAGAACTGGTTCGGGTTCGATCCGCAGCGGCCGCAGGCCCAGGGGGAGGGAGTGCCCGAGGGAAGCGAATCCGTGTTCTGGTCGCCGGCCGACTGGGCCTGGACCGGCGGCCTCATGGACGCCCTGCTGCCTTCGCTGTACTTCGGCCGGCCGATCGTGGCGTTCAACGGGCGCTTCAGCCCGGACACGGCCTTCTCGCTGATGCAGGAGCACGGCGTCACCCACACCTTCCTGTTCCCGACGGCGCTCAAGGCCATGATGAAGGCCTACCCCGAGCCGCGCGCGCGGTTCCGGCTGCGCTTGCAGGCGATCATGAGCGCGGGCGAAGCGGTCGGCGACGCGGTGTTCGCCTACTGCCGCGACCAGCTGGGGGTGGTCGTCAACGAGATGTTCGGCCAGACCGAGATCAACTACGTGGTCGGCAACTGCTCCATGAACGGCGCCACCGGCGGCGGCGTGGGCTGGCCGGCGCGCGCCGGCAGCATGGGCCGGCCCTATCCCGGCCACCGGGTCGCGCTGATCGACGAGGAGGGCAACGAGGTCCCGGCGGGCGTGCCCG
The DNA here is from genome assembly GCA_022844525.1 of Ramlibacter sp. Taxonomy (GTDB): domain Bacteria; phylum Pseudomonadota; class Gammaproteobacteria; order Burkholderiales; family Burkholderiaceae_C; genus Ramlibacter. Next base: position 1,270 of record JALHLO010000233.1, on the reverse strand, counting down.
GCGACGTGGCCGTCCACCGCTGCGACGTGCACGGCGACCCGGACCCGATCTTCTTCCTCGGCTACTGGAAGAACCCGGAGGCCACCCACCGCAAGTACACCGGCGACTGGTGCCGCACCGGCGACCTCGCCACCCGCGACGAGGACGGCTACCTCTGGTACCAGGGCCGCGCCGACGACGTGTTCAAGGCGGCCGGCTACCGCATCGGCCCCAGCGAGATCGAGAACTGCCTGGTCAAGCATCCGGCCGTGGTGAACGCCGCGGTGGTCCCCAAGCCGGACCCGGAACGCGGTGCACTGGTGAAGGCCTACGTGGTGCTGGCGCCCAACGTGGTCGAAGCGCGGGCGATCACCACCCGCGATCCGCGGGACTTCGACGCGGAGCTGATCGCCGACCTGCAGCTGCACGTCAAGGGCAAGCTCGCGCCCTACGAGTACCCCAAGGAGATCGAGTTCATCGAGGCGCTGCCCATGACCACCACGGGCAAGGTACAGCGGCGCGTGTTGCGGCTGCAGGAGGAGGAACGGGCGCGCGTCCGGCTCTCTGCGTAGGAAGGGTCTGTCGGCGCGAATCCCTGCTGTCCCGCCTGCGCCGGCCCGCCGGGCCGTTAGCGTTGCGGTCATGGTGAACCACCCGCGCAAAGGAATCGTCCTGGGAGCCGCCGGCCTGGTGGCCGGTGTCGCCCTGGGGGCCATGGGCATGATGAGCTTGCGCGGGGGCGACGGCCCGTATGCGACCAGTCCGCCGGCCACGCGCAGCATGGGCGCGGCCTCCGCGCCGGCGTCCAGCTACGTCACCGCCGTTTCCGTGCACTGCGAGATGGCGCCCATCCTGCCCGCGGGCGGCGAGGGCGACGGCCAGGCGAGCCTGCAGGCCAAGCCGGCGGGTGCCAGCGCCGGCGAAGTCGGCTCGCTGATCCTGGCTGGCAAGGAGGCGGCGGCCGCGGGCCGCCCGCGCGATGCCGAGGTCAGCTTCCTCAATGCCTGCCGCAATGCGGCCCTGCTGCAGGAGGGCAACGGCATCCCCATCGCCGACGCCATGTACCAGCTGGGTCGCCATTACGCCACCGTCGCGGCCTTCGGCTCGCCCAAGGCCAAGGAGTCGCTGCAGCGCGCCGAGCGCCTGTACAGCGCCAGCCTGGAGGGCTACCGCACGCGGCTGGGAGCGACGCACGAGAAGACGAAGTTCGCGCAGGAAGGGTTGATCACCGTGCAGCAGGGCACCGGGACCGCCGTGGCGGGGAACGCCGCGCCGGCCGCTGCCGCGCCGG
>JALHLO010000232.1 GCA_022844525.1 Ramlibacter sp. | reverse complement strand
AACTTCATGGCCGGCAACCTGACCTCGCAGGTGCGCAACATCGCCGACGTGACCAAGGCGGTGGCCGCCGGCGACCTGTCCAAGAAGATCACGGTGGACGTGAAGGGCGAGATCCTGGAACTGAAGAACACCATCAACACGATGGTGGACCAGCTTTCCTCGTTCGCCTCGGAGGTGACCCGGGTGGCGCGGGAAGTGGGTACGGAAGGCAAGCTGGGTGGCCAGGCCTACGTGCAGGGCGTGGCCGGCACCTGGAAGGACCTCACGGACAACGTGAACTTCATGGCCGGCAACCTCACCTCGCAGGTGCGCGGCATCGCCAAGGTGGTGACCGCCGTGGCCAACGGCGACCTCGAACAGAAGCTGACCGTGGAAGCCAAGGGCGAGATCGCCTCGCTGGCCGACACCATCAACTCCATGACCGACACGCTCGCGACCTTCGCCGACCAGGTGACGACGGTGGCGCGCGAAGTGGGGGTGGAAGGCAAGCTGGGCGGCCAGGCCAAGGTGCCGGGCGCCGCGGGCACCTGGAAGGGCCTGACGGAAAACGTGAACCAGCTGGCCGCCAACCTCACCACCCAGGTGCGGGCGATTGCCGAAGTGGCGACCGCCGTGACCCAGGGCGACCTGACCCGGTCCATCACCGTGGAAGCGCAAGGCGAGGTGGCCGCGCTGAAGGACACGATCAACGAGATGATCCGCAACCTGCGCGACACCACGCAGGTGAACACCGAGCAGGACTGGCTCAAGACCAACCTGGCCAAGTTCTCGCGGATGCTGCAGGGCCAGCGCGACCTGGTCGCGGTCGGCCACCTGATCCTGTCCGAGCTGGCGCCCGTGGTGGGCGCCCAGCAGGCCGAGTTCTACGTGCTGCGCTACACCCAGGAGCAGCCCAAGCTGCGCCTGATGGCGTCGTACGCCTCGGACGGCCACGGCGCCTACGGCAAGGAAGTCGACCTGGGCCAGGGCCTGGTCGGCCAGGCGGCCTTCGACAAGAAGAAGATCATGCTGACCTCCAGCTTCCCGGAGACGCTGCGCATCGTCTCCGGCCTGACGGAGTCGGCGCCGCTGAACGTGCTGGTGCTGCCGATCATCTTCGAGGGCCAGGTGCGGGGCGTGATCGAACTGGCGAGCGTCGAGCGCTTCAACCCCACCCACCAGGCCTTCCTGGACCAGCTGACGGAATCGATCGGCATCGTGATCAACACGATCGAGGCCAACATGCGGACGGAAGACCTGCTGGCGCAGTCGCAGTCGCTGGCCCAGGAACTCCAGTCGCGCCAGGAAGAACTGCAGCAGACCAACGAGGAACTGCAGGAAAAGGCCCGCCTGCTGGCGCACCAGAACCAGGAGGTGGAGCGCAAGAACGCGGAAGTGGAGCAGGCCCGGCAGGCGCTGGAGGAAAAGGCCAAGCAGCTGGCCCTGACCTCCAAGTACAAGTCCGAGTTCCTGGCCAACATGTCGCACGAGCTGCGCACGCCGCTGAACTCGCTGCTGATCCTGTCCGACCAGCTGTGCAAGAACCCGGAAGGCAACCTCACGCCCAAGCAGGTGGAGTTCGCCAAGACGATCCACTCGTCCGGCAACGACCTGCTGATGCTGATCAACGACATCCTGGACCTGTCCAAGATCGAGTCCGGCACGGTGGTGGTGGACGTCAACGAGCTGCGCCTGTCGGACCTGCAGCTGTACGTGGAGCGCACCTTCCGCCACGTGGCCGAGGCCAAGAACGTGGACTTCACCGTCCGCACCGGCCTCAACCTGCCGGCCTCGATGGTCACGGACGCCAAGCGCCTGCAGCAGATCCTGAAGAACCTGCTGTCCAACGCCTTCAAGTTCACCCACCAGGGCCACGTGACGCTGACGGTGGAGGAAGTCTTCGCCGGCTGGAGCAACGACAACGAGGAGCTGAACCGCGCCCAGCAGGTGATCGCCTTCTCGGTGAGCGATACCGGCATCGGCATCTCGCCGGACAAGCAGCAGATCATCTTCGAGGCCTTCCAGCAGGCCGACGGCTCCACCAGCCGCAAGTACGGGGGCACCGGCCTGGGCCTGGCGATCTCCCGCGAGCTGTCCAAGCTGCTGGGCGGCGAGATCCGCCTGGTCTCCGCGCCGGGGCAGGGCTCGACCTTCACGCTTTACCTGCCGCTGGTCTACATGGCCACGCGCACCGCGCGCCGGGTGGCGAGCGACTTCCGCGGTGACCAGACGATCGCGCCGGTGCCCAAGCGGCTGCCGGCGCCGCCGCAGCAGCAGGCGGCCGCGGCCGCCGGGGACCAGCTGGTGGAGGACGCGACCGAGGTGCCGGTGGAAGGCGATGAGGCGGCGGCGGCCGACAACCCGGCCAACGACGACCGCGACAGCATCCACCAGGGCGACCTGGTGCTGCTGATCGTGGAGAACGACCTGGCCTTCGCGCGTTTCCTGCTGGATGCGGCGCGCAGCAAGGGCTTCAAGGGCCTGGTCACCACCGTGGGCGCCGGCGCGCTGACGCTGGCCGCGCAGCACAAGCCTTCGGCGGTGACGCTGGACATGCACCTGCCGGACATGCCCGGCTGGCGCGTGCTGGATCGCATCAAGCACGACCTGGCGCTGCGCCACGTGCCGGTGTGCGTGATCTCCACCGACGACAGCAAGGACCGGGCCTTCAAGTCCGGCGCGCTCGCCTTCCTCGAAAAGCCGATCCGCTCCAAGGAAGTGCTGGACGGCATGCTGGAGAAGCTGCACGACTACGTCTCGCGCAGCGAGAAGAGCCTGCTGGTCGCGCTGGAGGACCAGGTGGTGCGCAACGAGCTGCTGGCGCAGGTCGAGGGCGAGCAGATCGACGTGACCGTGGTGGCTTCCGGGCAGCAGCTGCAGCAGGCGCTGGACGAGGGCCGCTTCGACGCCGTCATCCTGGAGGACGGCTTCGGCGGCGTCGACCCGCGCGAATACCGCCGCGCCATCGCCGCGCAGGCCGGCATCGGGCCGCTGCCGCTGGTCCTGTACCGCGGCAACCAGGGCGCCCGCAACGCCTGGCACTCGGACGAGTCCATCACGGTGCAGGAAGTGCACGGGGAAGCGCGGCTGTTCGACGCGGCGCTGATCGCGCTGCACAAGAGCCTGGCGCGGCTGCCGGAGGTCAAGCGCAACGTCATCGACAACGTCTACGAGGCCGCCAAGCCGCTGGCCGGCAAGCGCGTGCTCATCGTGGACGACGACATGCGCAACATCTTCGCCCTGGCCACCGTGCTGGAAGAGCATGGAATGGACATCGTCTGGGCGGACAATGGCCGGGAAGCGATCAACCGGGTGGCCAACGACCCGGGCATCCAGGTGGTCCTGATGGACATCATGATGCCGGAGATGGACGGCATGGCGACCATGAAGGAGATCCGCAAGCTCCCGCAGGGCCGTAACCTGCCTATGATCGCGGTGACCGCCAAGGCGATGAAGGGAGACCGCGAGAAATGCATCGAGGCAGGGGCCTGGGACTACCTGGCCAAGCCGGTGAACACGCCGGACCTGCTCGCGGTGCTCCGCGCGTGGCTGCAGCAGCAGTGACAGCAAGGCAGTAAGCAGTAAGGAGAACTGGTGACGAGCACTGCGACGACGCAGGAGGCCCCCGAAAAGGTCAACATCCTGGTGGTGGACGACCTGCCGGAGAAGCATGTCGTCTTCCGCACGGTCCTGGACGAACTGGACCAGAACATCGTCAGCGCCCGGTCCGGGCAGGAGGCCCTGAAGTACATCCTCGAGATGGAATTCGCGGTCATCCTGCTGGACGTGAACATGCCCGACATCGACGGGCTGGAGACGGCGAGCCTGATCCGGCAGTACAAGAAGTCGGCGCAGACGCCGATCGTCTTCATCACGGCCTACGTGGACGAACTGCAGGCCCGGCGCGGCTATGCGCTCGGCGCGGTGGACTACATCCCCTCGCCGGTGGTGCCGGAGGTGCTGCGGTCCAAGGTGCGCGTGTTCGTGGAGCTGTTCCGCATGAACCGCCAGCTGCAGAAGCAGGCGGTGCAGCGGGAGGCGCTGGCGCGTTCGGAAGCGGCCCGCGCGGCGGCGGAAGAGGCGATCCGGCGCGCCGACTTCCTGGCGGAGGCGAGCCAGGTGCTGTCGAAGTCGCTGAACCTCGACGACACGATCGCGGCCGTCCTGTCGCTGTCCGTGCCCATGCTGTGCGACCGCGCCATCCTCGGCATCCCGGACAGCGAAGGCGGGGTGCGGCGGCTGGAGATGCATCCGGCGCCGAGGGCGGACGACGGCGAGGTGTTCACGGCCGAACTGCGCTCGGCCGCCGACCAGGTGATCCGCCACAAGCAGTTCAACCTGGCGCGCCTGGGCAACCGGGTCGCGGCGATCTGCCCGCTGACGGCGGGCGACGAGATCCGCGGCGCGCTGGCGCTGCTGGCCGATGCGAGCCAGTTCGACTCCGCCCGCATCGCGCTGATCCGCGAGTTCGCCAGCCGCGCCTCCATCGCGATGGAGAACGCGCGGCTCTATTCGGCGGTGCAGGAAGCCGACCGGCGCAAGAACGAGTTCCTCGCCATGCTGGCGCACGAACTGCGCAACCCGCTGGCGCCGATCCGCAACGCGGTGCACATCCTGGCCAGCGCCCAGGCGCTGCCGCCCAAGCTGGAATGGGCCCGCGACGTGATCGGCCGGCAGGCCGACCACATGTCGCGCCTGATCGACGACCTGCTGGACGTCTCGCGCATCGTCCAGGGCAAGGTGGCGGTGAAGCCGGAAAAGCTGCAGCTGACCACGCTGATCGAGCGTTCGGTCGAGGCGAGCGCGCCGCGCCTGGGCCAGCGGGAACAGGTGCTGGACGTCGTGCTGCCCAAGGAGTGCGTGGAGTTCGAGGGCGATTCGGTGCGCCTGTCGCAGGTGCTGTCGAACCTGATCAACAACGCCTGCAAGTTTTCCCCCGCCGGCAGCCGGATCCGCCTTGAGGCGAAGTACGCCGACGGCGAGCTGCAGATCGCCGTGAAGGACGAGGGCGCCGGCATCGAAGCGGAGTTCCTGCCGCGCATGTTCGACCTGTTCGCGCAGGCCGACCAGTCCCTGGACCGCTCGCAGGGCGGGCTGGGCATCGGCCTGACGCTGGTCAAGCACCTGGTGGAGCTGCACGGCGGCCGCGTCTGGGCGAGCAGCGAAGGGCTGGGCAAGGGCGCCGAGGTCACCATCGCGCTGCCGGCGCATGTGGGCACGCAGGCGCCCGCGCCGCTGCCGACCGTCACGCACAAGCCGGCTCCCGCGAAGGCGGCCGCGTCGCGCATCCTGGTGGTGGACGACCTGCATGCCTCGGCCGAGACGCTGATGACGCTGCTGGAAATGGAGGGCTTCCAGGTGCGGGTGGCGCACGAGGGGCAGGAGGCGCTGGCGATCGCGCGCGAGTTCATGCCGCACGTGGTGCTGCTGGACATCGGGCTGCCGGGCATGAACGGCTTCGAGGTCGCGCACGGCCTGCGCAGCCTGCCGGAGTCGCGCGACGCGCTGCTGATCGCGCTGACCGGCTACGGCGAGGCGGAGAGCCGCACACGGTCCGCACAGGCCGGTTTCGACTTCCACATGGTCAAGCCCGCCGACGTGAACCTGCTGCTCACGATGCTGGCCGATCCGCAGGAAGCGCGCAAAAGCGTGGTCACGGCGTGAGCTACAATGGCGGGCTTGCTGGAGAGGTGGATGAGCGGTTTAAGTCGCACGCCTGGAAAGCGTGTGAGGGTTAATAGCCCTCCGCGGGTTCGAATCCCGCCCTCTCCGCCAAAGCCCCAAGAAACCCGCCGCATGGCGGGTTTTTTGTTGGGGCGTGGAGAGGGCAGGTGAGAACCCGAGGGTTCGCTCAAAACAGTCCGGGGGACTGTTTTGGACGCGTCGCCTGCGACGCCGGCCGGAGGCCGACAAATGCGCGCAAGCGGATTTGTCGCAATCCCGCCCTCTCCGCCAGCATGAAACAGACCCGCCACCGAGCGGGTCTTGTTTTTTAGCGCGACGTGTTCCAGACCGCCAGCGCCAGCACCACCAGCCCGATCGCGGCGGCGGCCGCGTGTCCCAGGATCAGCGGGATCGGCAGTTCGCGCCGCTCCCAGTGATAGCGCAGGTTCAACACCAGCCCGCCCAGCACCGCCGCCAGCAGCAGCACCAGCCCGATCCATCCGCCTCCGGGCAGTCCGGCGGTGAGCGCCACATAGAGCACCAGGGTGAGCCCGGAGGCGGCCAGCAGGCCGTGGACCATGGTGATCAGCGTCGGCGGGTGCGGCCGGCCGCTGAAGCGCATGCCGGCCATCAGCAGGCCGCCGAGCGCGGTGATCGCGAGCAGCACGACGGCGGTGCGAAGCATCGTTTGCACATCCATGGCGGTTCTCCTCTTCTTCGGGTTACTGACCTTGGCATAGACGCCACGGCGTGACCACCCGTTCCGCCGGACGGCTCCGCGCACCGCATTCGTACATCTGTCCAGCTTTGTCTAGACAGAGACTTAGACAGATAAGATCAATTAGACAGTCAATTGGACAGAGTCCAGATCCGCGGGCAGTCCCCGAAAGCCCGTTGATTTGATTAAGAAAACAACGTTGAACTAGGGGTTTTCCCGTTTCTTCGTTATTCTGTCCAATAAAGCTCATCTGGACTGTTGACACTCTGTCTAGGCAGAGCTACCTTCTGTCCATACAGTCTACAGACGAGGTGCTCTTGCTCACGAGCAAGGAGATCATCGAGAGGACCGGCATCTCGCGTGCCACTCTCAACAACTACATCGCCAGCGGCCTCGTGCCGCGGCCCCAGGTCCTGCCGCCGGGACCGGAGCACGGCGCTGCGCCTCGCATCGGCTATTTCCCCGACGACACGATCGCCCGCGTGGAAGCCATCCAGCGCTTCAAGCGCGAAGGCTGGAGCATCGCCCGCATCGCC
>JALHLO010000231.1 GCA_022844525.1 Ramlibacter sp. | reverse complement strand
CCGCCGCCGACCCCCGCGCCCGCCCCGGCAGCCGCTGGCGGACTGATCGGCAGCGCGCTGGTCGCGCCGATGGAGATCCCGGTCGCGCCAACGGTGGCGCCCGAGCGGCAGGGCTGGATGGACCGCCTGAGCCTCGGCCTGCGCAAGACGGGCGCGAACCTTTCGCAGGTCTTTACCGGCGCGCAGATCGACGACGCGCTCTATGAAGAGCTGGAAACGGCGCTGCTGCTGGCCGACACCGGCGTGCCCGCCACCCGGTTCCTGCTCGATGCCGTCAAGCAGAAGGTCGCCGCGACCGGCGCCACGCGGCCGGTGCAGGCCAAGAACATCCTGGTGGATGCGCTCACGCAGCTGCTGCGTCCGCTGGAGAAGCCGCTCACCATCGGCGAGCACCAGCCGACGGTGATCATGGTCGCGGGCGTCAACGGCGCGGGCAAGACCACTTCGATCGGCAAGCTGACCAAGCACCTCGCCGACGCCGGCGAGACGGTGCTGCTGGCCGCGGCGGACACCTTCCGCGCGGCGGCGAAGGAACAGCTGGCCGTCTGGGCCGACCGCAACAAGGTGGAGATCGTCAGCCAGGAAGGCGGCGACCCGGCGGCGGTGAGCTTCGACGCGGTCAGCGCCGGCAAGGCGCGCAGGAAGGACGTGGTGATCGTGGACACGGCTGGCCGCCTGCCCACGCAGCTGCACCTGATGGAGGAGCTGCGCAAGATCCGGCGCGTGGTCACCAAGGCCGACGCGAGCGCGCCGCACGAGGTGCTGCTGGTGATCGACGGCAACACCGGGCAGAACGCGCTGCAGCAGGTGAAGGCCTTCGACGGGGTGCTGGGACTCACGGGGCTGATCGTCACCAAGCTCGATGGCACGGCCAAGGGCGGCGTGCTGGCGGCGATCGCGCAGGAGAAGCCGGTGCCGGTGTATTTCATCGGCGTGGGGGAGCGGCTGGAGGACCTGGAGACCTTCAGCGCGCGGGAGTTCGCGCTGGCGCTGCTGGCGTAGGGGGAGCGGTGGGGTTCGCTGCGCTCACCGCCTCACACCGGATCCGGCCCCCCTCCCGCCGCCCCCCGCACCTCACCGCGCACCCACGCGTGGTAATCGTCGCCGGCCTGCATCATCACCGCCAGGAACTGCGGGACGTCGTACGGGTGCTGCTCGCGGAACAGCGCCTGCAGCGCCTCCCGGCAGGACGGCAGCGTCTTGATCGTCAGCCGCACCTCCGGGTCCTCGCACTCCTTGCCCTGCCAGCGGTACAGCGAGGTCAGCCCCTCCTCGATCTGCACGCAGGCCGCGAGGCGCCGCTGCAGGATCGCACGGCCGAGCTGGTTCGCCTCGGCCCGGGAGGCCACGGTGGTCGTGATCGCCAGAATGTCCGGATCTCTGCTGTCTTGCATGGCGCCTCCTGAGGTGGCGGATTGTCCGCTGTCGTGGGCCATCCGGGTGCCTGTGTGCACGGCGCCGTAAGCACACACTCACTTCTTCTGGCCGTCGTGCTTTGGGGCCTTGCAATCCCGGCGCTTCGTTCCCATCTTCCTCCAGAGCAAGCTGTTCCTGAAGCTCGGCCCCCGCTGGCAAGCGGCGCCTTCCCCCGGGCAGCTCCCGCTCCCTGGCAAGTTCGCACCGACCGCGAATCGGCACACCTGCCTACGGAACCCTTTGCTTAGCACTCTGTCTAACAGAGTGCTAATATTTCACGAGCAAAAGGAGTTTCCGGCATGTCCTCATCCCCTGGAGCATCTGGTACCACGGCACTGGCGGTCGCCAACCCGTGGGCCGTCGTTCCGTCGCTGGGCAACCTGGACGCGTACATCTCGGCGGTCAACCGGCTGCCGATGCTGACGGCGGAGGAAGAACAGGAGTTCGCGAAGAAATTCAAGGAAGAAAACGACCTTGAAGCCGCCGGCAAGCTGGTGCTGTCGCACCTGCGGCTGGTGGTGTCCGTTTCGCGCAAGTACCTGGGCTACGGGCTGCCCCACGGCGACCTGATCCAGGAAGGCAACATCGGCCTGATGAAGGCGGTCAAGCGCTTCGACCCGAACCAGGGCGTGCGCCTGGTCAGCTACGCCCTGCACTGGATCCGCGCGGAGATCCACGAGTACATCCTGAAGAACTGGCGCATGGTCAAGGTCGCCACGACCAAGGCGCAGCGCAAGCTGTTCTTCAACCTGCGCTCGATGAAGCAGGGCTTCAAGGACGACGCCGACGCCCAGACCCACCGCGACACGCTCACGGACGCCCAGATCGACGTGATGGCCCGCGAGCTGAACGTCAAGCGCGAGGAAGTGATCGAGATGGAGACCCGCATGTCCGGCGGCGACGTGGTCCTGGACCCGGGCCCGGCCGACGACGGCGAGGAATCCTTCGGCCCGATCGCCTACCTGGCCGACGCGACGCACGAACCGACGCAGGAACTGGAAAACCGCCAGCGGGACGCAATGGCCAGCGACGGCATCCAGCAGGCGCTGGAGCAGCTGGACCCGCGCAGCCGGCGCATCGTGGAAGAGCGCTGGCTGAAGGTCAACGACGACGGCTCCGGCGGCATGACGCTGCACGAGCTGGCCGCCGAATACGGCGTGTCGGCCGAGCGGATCCGCCAGATCGAGGTGGCGGCCATGAAGAAGATGAGGAAGTCGCTCGCGGCCTACGCCTGAAGCGTCACATCCGCTCACAGTTTGAAAGCCCGGCAGCCGCCGGGCTTTTTTTGTTGTATCGGCACCCTATCGGGCCCATTTGGCGGCGCCGGCAGTAGTTGCTCATCCATGCCCCTGCAACAATGCGGGAATGTGGAGGAGTGTCTTGCGCGCCGCCGGCGCCGTCTTGCTCTGGTGCGCCTCCGCTGTGGGGGGCGCCCACGCGAACACCGAAGCCGATCCGGTGGGGATGCACCCTTCCCTGATCCGGCTGGGGCAACCGGGCGAGGTGAACCTCAACGGACAGGCCGTGTACTGGCTCGACGCAGGCGGCACCCTGCCCGTGCAGGAGGTGGCCGCCACCGCCGATCGCCTGCCCTGGCTGCTGCGGCGGCGCGATTCCCAGGGCACCGTGCACGGGGGCGCGCTCTGGATCATGTTCGACGCCATGGTGCCGGCCGGCGAGCGCTGGTACCTGGAAGTCTCCGCCCCCTTCCACGAGTACGTGCAGCTGTTCTACCGCGACGACTCGGCGCGCTGGGTGACGCAGGAGGCGGGCATCTCCTCCTCGGTCGCCGAGTGGGCCGTCCCGGGCCGCCTGCCGACCTTCCGGCTCGCCACCGGCGAAGCGCGCCCCGTGCGCTACTGGTTGCGCGTGCAGGACGACCGCTCCGATTTCGTGGCCCCCGTGACACTGCTGCGCGAGGACGCGATGCACCAGGCGCGCGAGCGCGAGCAGTTCGTGTTCGGCGCCTACTTCGGGCTGGCATTGCTGGTGGCCGCCGCTGCGCTGGCCAACGGACTCGCCTTCCGCGACCGGGCCTTCCTGGCGTTCGCCCTGTACATCGTGCTGCTCGCCGCGGGCCAGCTCGGGCGCGCGGGCATCGGGGCCCAGCACATCTGGCCCCACTGGCAGGTATGGAACGAAACGCTGCTGGCACTCTGGCCGGGCGCCGCCACCGCCGCGGGCCTGTGGTTCGTGAAGGTGGTGACCGAACCCGCTCGCCTGTCGCGCGCGCTCGACCTCGGCGTGTGGGCCCTGATCGCGGGCCTGCTCGGCGCGACCGCGGTGCACGTGGCGGCCGGCAGCTGGACCAGCCTCGCCCTGGTCCTCATGCTCACCGGGCTGTCGCTGGTCGCCGCCCTGAGCATGGTGGTCTGGGGCTGGCTGGATGGCCGCGACCGCCACCTGCGGCTGTTCGCGCTCGGCTTCGTTCCGGTGGTGGTGCTGGCCCTGTTTCCCCTGGCGCGCAGCTTCGGGCTGCTGCCGACCAACCTGATCACGCGCTTCGGGCTGTTCTTCGGCACCGCGCTGGAACTGCCCATCCTCTACTACGCGCTCAACCTGCGGCTGATGGCGCGCCGGGAAGCCGACCTGCGCGCGGGCGCCCTGTCGCGCACCGATGCCCTCACGGGCTTGCCGCACCGCCAGGCGATGATCGAGCGGCTGGACTCCAGCCTGGCGCGCGCGCGCGGCCAGCGCCAGCACTGCGCGCTGCTCGGCGTGCGCATTTCCAACCTGGACGGGATCGCCGAGGAGTTCGGCCGCGAGTCGGCCGAGAAGGCGCTGGTGGTCGCGGCCTCGCACCTGCGCCGCGCGATGGTGGACTTCGACATGGCCGCGCGGGTGGGCGAGCGCGAATTCGCCGTGCTGCTCGAGGCGCCGGTGACGCCGGAGGTCGTGACGTCGCGCGCCCAGCAGGTCGTGGCCGCCGGCCTGCGCCAGATCGAGGCGCTGCCGCAGGCGCTGACGCTGAAGTTCCACGTCACCGCCGCCCTGCTGCCGGTGCCGGAGCTCGATGGCGAGGGCACGCTGCGCTGGGTCATCGACGGCCTCGACCAGATGAACCAGGAAGTGCGCAAGCTGATCCGGCCGCTGAACTTCTAGGAGTCCGCGATGCTGCGCTGCGCGCGTCGCACGATGTACTGCGTGGACGGCGGAATGCGGCCGCGGCTCCAGCGCCCGCACACGTCGCGCACCCACCCGGGCTGCGTGCGCGCCGCGTCGTTCAGCCAGTTGGCCACCGAGTTCTGCACGTAGCGGCTGTCGTCCGCGCGCAGCGGCTCCAGCAGCGGCAGGCCGCGCCAGGGTTCCTTCTTCAGCGGCTCGATCTGCGCGCACCACACGCCGCGCGGCCGCGTCGCCTCGCTGGCGAAGCGGCGGATGTTCGGGTCCGGGTCGACCGCCCACGCCCGCAGCAGCCGCACCGAAGCGTCGACGTCGCCGGCGATCTCGTCGCGCACCGCCATCCATGCCATCTCGCGCACGCCGAAATGCGGATCCGCGGCGAAGCGCCGCACGGAGCCCAGCTTGTCCGCCAGCGACAGGCCGCTGAATGCGATCCACTGCGCGGCCCACGAACGCGCGACATCGCTGGCGTGCGTGGCCAGGGCGTGCGCGATGCGGTCGCGGTCCGCGCGTGCCGCGGCCAGGTCGTAGAAGGCGCGCGCGACGTGCTGGTGCCGCCGCACCGGCGCGAAAGCCGACAGCATGGCCAGCGTGTCCTGCAGGCGCTCGGCCTGCGCATCCAGGCCGATGTCGCGCGCGACGTTGCGCGCCAGCAGCGCCAGGTCGAGCGCCAGGAATTCGTTGAGGTTGACCGTGGGAATGCGGCCGGCGTTCAGCGCGTCCAGCACCTCCGGCGGGATCAGCGCGATGCGCGCGGCACCCTTGCGTCCCAGCAGGTGTGCCGCCATCGCGCTAGCCCTTGAGCAGCAGCCGGATGTCGTCGGCGAGCGCCTGCGCGCCGCTGCCGTAGCGCGCGTACAGGCGCAGCCGCCCCTGCGGGTCGTACACGTAGCTGGAGGCGGTGTGCTCCATGAAGTAGCTGCCCGGCGCCTTGCCCTCGACGCGGCGGAAGAAGACCTTGAAGTCCTTGGCCACGGCGGCGGTCTGCTCCGCGGTGCCCCGCAGCGCGATGAAGTCCGGGCCGAAGTTGCCGACGTAGGCCTTCAGCAGTTCCGGCGTGTCGCGTTCCGGGTCGACCGTGATCAGGACGCCCTGCACCTTCGCGCCGTCCGGGCCCAGCAGTTTCTTCGCCTGCGCGATCTCGGTGAGCGTGGTGGGGCAGACGTCGGGGCACTGCGTGTAGCCGAAGAAGATCACCACCACCTTGCCGGCGAAGTCCGCGATGGTGCGCACCTTGCCGTCCTGGTCCGGCAGCGCGAAGTTCTTCGCGTAGTCGGCGCCGGTGATGTCGACCGCCTTGAACTGGGGCTTGGCTTCGGGCGCGCACGCGGCCAGCAGGGAGCCGCCGAGGGCGAGGAGAGCGGAGCGTCGCTGCATGATGTTCACACCAGGTAGTGGTCCACCAGCAGCGCCGCGAACAGCGCGCTCAGGTGGATGAGGGAGAAGCGGAAGGTCTTGCGCGCGAGCGCATCGGAATACTGGCGCCACAGGCGAAAGCCGTACCAGCTGAAGCCGGCGCTGAGCCCCACCGCCGCGGCCAGGTAGAGCCACGAGCTCATGCCGTAGGCGAAGGGCATCAGCGTGGCGGCGAACAGCACGAAGGTGTACAGCAGGATCTGCAGGCGGGTGAACTCGTTGCCGTGCGTCACCGGCAGCATGGGCAGGCCGGACTTGCGGTAGTCCTCCACGCGGTACAGCGCCAGCGCCCAGAAGTGCGGCGGGGTCCACAGGAAGATGATCAGGAACAGGATCAGCGCCTCGGGCCCCACGTCGCCGCGCAGCGCGGCCCAGCCCAGCACCGGCGGCATGGCGCCCGACGCGCCGCCGATCACGATGTTCTGCGGCGTCAGCGGCTTGAGGATCACGGTGTAGACCACCGCGTAGCCGATGAAGGTGGCCAGCGTGAGCCACATCGTCAGCGGGTTCACCCACGCGTACAGCACCCAGGACCCCAGCGCGCACAGCAGCGCGGAGAACACCAGCGTCTGCCGGTCGCTCAGTTCGCCCTTGGCGGTGGGCCGCCACGCGGTGCGCCGCATCTTGGCGTCGATGCCCTTTTCCACCAGGCAGTTGAAGGCCGCGGCCGCACCGGCCACCAGCCAGATGCCCAGGCAGGCGATCAGCGCGACGCGTACATCCTCGAGCGAAGGGACGCCCGGCACGGCAAGCGCCATGCCGATCAGCGCGCAGAACACGATCAGCTGGATCACGCGCGGCTTCATCAGCGCATAGAACTGGCGCGCCACGACGATGCTCATGCCGACACCTCGCTGCCCGCCACCGCGGGGACGCTGCGGCCGGCCAGCGCGCGGCTCTCGCGCAGGGCCCGGGTGAGCACCACCACCAGCACCGCGGCGCCGCCGGTGTGCGCCACCGCC
>JALHLO010000230.1 GCA_022844525.1 Ramlibacter sp. | reverse complement strand
GGCCAGCGCGAGGAGGCACAGCGCCGCCCGCGCTGCCGCCCCACGCCCGCCGCGCAGCAGCAGCCACAGCGCCAGCGGCCCCAGCGCGGCCAGTGCGGGCAGCGGCCACCACGCCTCGTTGTGCCGTGCCACCAGGCGCCAGTACGCCTGGGGCGAGAACATCAGGAAGTCGGAGAGGCCGTAGCTCCACCACTCGTTCATAGCGCAGCGACGTGCGCCGCCATGCGCCGGCGCATGGCATCGTCGGGCATCCGCCCGCGCCCCGCGGCCATGTTCTCGCGCACATGGTCGACACGGCGCGTGGCGGGGATCGCGCAGGTGACCGCGGGATGGCTGATCGCGAACTTCAGCGCGAACTGCGCCCAGCTCGCGCACTCGATCTCCGCGGCCCATGGCGGCAGCGGGTGGCGCTGCAGCCGCTGCACCAGCGTGCCCTCCTGGAACGGCCGGTTCACCAGCACCGCGATGCCGCGGTCTGCCGCCAGCGGCAGCAGCCGCTCCTCCGCCTCGCGGTCGAACAGGTTGTAGGTCAGCTGCACGAAGTCCAGGCGGTGGCCGCGCATCACCTGCTCGAACTCGCGGTGGCGCCGGCCCTCGGAGGTGGTGATGCCGACGTAGCGCAGCTGCCCGCGCTCCTTCATCGCCTGCAGCAGCGGCAACTGCCTTTCCCAGGCGAGCAGGTTGTGGACCTGCAGCAGGTCGAAGCGCGGCACCTGCCACAGCCGGCGCGAGGCCTCCACCTGCGCGGCGCCGTCCGAGCCGGTCCAGACCTTGTCGGCGGAGAAGACCCGCTGCTGCGCGGCCAGGCCGCGCAGCGCCTCGCCCACCACGCCCTGCGACGAGCCGTACATCGGTGAGGAATCGATGAGGCGCCCGCCCGCTTCGAAGAAGGCGCGCATCACCTGCGCGCACTGCGCGCGCGCCGGCGGGTCCTGCCCGACGTTGAAGGTGATCCAGGTGCCGAGGCCGACGCGCGGGATCGGCTCGCCGGAGGAAGGGATGGGCCGCGTCAGCGGCGCCGCCTGGGCCAGCGCGGGGCCGGCGGCCGCCAGCGCGGACCATTGCAGCAGCGTGCGGCGCTTCATGGCGGCACACTACCATGCCCGCAACGTCGCCGCCGGAGGTGTCCCATGGAGCGCAGAAGGATCCTGCAGTGCCTGCTCGTCGGTGCCGCCGCGCCGCTGCCGCGCGCCGTGCTGGCGGACGAAGCGGTGTGGGCCCTGCTGCAGGCCGGCGGCCAGGTGGTGCTGGTGCGGCACGCGATCACCGAGCCCGGCGTCGGCGATCCGCCGGGCTTCCGCCTCGACGCCTGCGGCACGCAGCGCAACCTGAGCGACCAGGGCCGCGCCGATGCGCGCCGCCTGGGCGAAGTCCTGCGCGAGCGCCGCGTGCCGGTCGGCCGGGTGCTCTCCAGCCCCTGGTGCCGCTGCCTCGAAACCGCGCGCCTGGCCTTCGGGCGCGAAGCCGAGGTGGAACGGTCGCTCGGCAACCTGTTCGGCCGGCGCGAGCTGGAGGCGCAGCAGGTGGCGGAACTGCGCAAGCTGGTGCGCCGCCCGCAAGGGGGCAACCTCTTCATGGTGACCCACGGTTCGACCACCCTGGCGCTCACGGGCGTGTCGCCGGGGACGGGGGAGATGGTGGTGCTGGCACCGCAGGCGGGCGGGGCCTTCCGCGTCGCAGGCCGCGTGTCGGCCTAGTCGGCGGGCTTCTGCGGCGGCTGGAACACCGACCAGCGCCCGTCCTTGAACAGGTACAGGCCGGAGGAGATGCGGGTGCTTTCGCTGCCGGCGAACAGGGCGGCGGCGCTGAAGCGCAGCGTCGCCACCGCCGAGGCGTCGTCGGCGCGGGCGAACACCAGCCCGCCGCGCTTGGGCACGGCGGCGACCACGCCCGCGGGCGAATGGCGCAGCTGCTCGAGCCAGAAGCCGCGGTCCAGGAAATAGCTGCTATCGAGTTCCGGCGCGTCGCCGTGCACCTGCATCAAGCCGCCGCTCCACGGCTCGGCCACCGGCGTGCCGTAGCGCCGGCGCAGGTTGTCGACCGCCAGGTCGAGCGCCTCCTCGGGCGACAGCCGCAGGCGCTGCAGGTCCTGGGGCAGCGCGCTCTGCACGCGCCGGCTGCCGTCGAACACCAGGCGCAGGTGCATGTCGCCCAGGTACTGGAACCAGCTGGCCTCGAACTCGATGTCGCGCCCGTCCGGCAGCGTGGCGCTGATCTTGCCGAAGGGCGTGAGCGTCTCGTCCTGCTTGTTGGCGCCGGGGCTTTCGCGCAGCACCACCAGCAGGTTGGCCACGCTCACGTCGAATTCGTCCTCCTCGCGCGTGCTGTCCGCCGCGAACGCGCACGCCATGCCTGCCCACAGCGCGCCCGCGCCGCACAGCAACCGCAGCCAATCCTTCATTCGTGTTCTCCGTCCTCCCTGCCATGGTGAAGGCAGGCAGGGCGAGGCGCAAGTACGCCGCGCGCAGGATTGCGCTCTCGTTCCGCAAGGCGTAGGCGGACTGCAACGCCATTGGTTACCCTTCTTGCGCCACCGGGTGAACATGTAATGGGCCCGCTGCGTAGCATCGGCAGCTCTTCGCTTTCATTCTCAGAGGAAACCGCTTCATGGCCCTGCAATCGCCGTTCTTCAACAACAACAACAAGCGCGAGGACACCTACCCCCGTCCCGGAATGACCCCCAACGCCGCCGCCGCCACCGCAGCGGCGCCGGCTGCCGCCACCCAGAACACGCAGGTTCCCGCCGCCGCGCCGGCCAAGGAAGGCGAGAGCAAGCTGACCGTGGGCCCCAACATCAAGCTCAAGGGCGTCGAGATCACCGACTGCGACACGCTGGTGGTGGAAGGCTCGGTCGAGGCCACGATGGACTCGCGCGTGATCCAGATCTCCGAGCGCGGTTCCTTCAAGGGCTCCGCCGAGATCGACGTGGCGGAGATCCGCGGCCTGTTCGACGGCAACCTGACGGTGCGCCAGAAGCTGGTGATCTTCGCCACCGGCAAGGTCACGGGCAAGGTGCGCTACGGCAAGGTGGTGATCGAGGAGGGCGGCCAGCTCTCCGGCGAGGTCGAGTCCGCCGCCGCGGGCGCGCGCCCGGCCGACAAGCCGGCGGAGAAGCCGGCCGCGGCGCGTCCGCTGCAGCCGGTGCAGTAGCGCCTAGACGGCGCTGCGGTGCCGCGCGATGCAGGTGTCCAGCACCTCCTCGTGCGGCCGCTGCCACCAGTTGGCGGTGGAGAAGATCTCCACCTCGCTGTAGCCCGCGAAGCCCTGTTCCTCGACCCAGCCGCGGATGCGCGGGATGTCGATCACGCCGTCGCCCATCATCCCGCGGTCGTTCAGGAGATCGGCGGTGGGCGTGAGCCAGTCGCAGACGTGGAACGCCAGCAGGCGCTTGCCGCCGGCGCGCGCGATCTGCTGCTGCAGCTTCGGGTCCCACCAGACGTGGTACACGTCCAGGGCCACGCCCAGGCTGCCGGACCGGTACGGATCCAGCTCGTCGCAGACGTCGAGCGCCTGCTCCATCGTGTTGATGCAGGCGCGGTCGGCGGCGTACATCGGATGCAGCGGCTCGATGGCCAGAGGCATGCCCGCCGTGCGTGCGTATTCGAGCAGATCCCCGATGCCGTCGCCCACCTGGTTGCGCGCCAGGGCGAGATCCTTGTGCGCGGGCCGGCCTTGCAGGGCGCCGGGCAGGCTGCCCACCACCAGCACGAGGCAGCGTGCCCCGAGCTGCGCCGCTTCGTCCACTGCGCGCCGGTTGTCGTCCCGCGCCGCCTTCAGGCCGGCGGCGTCCAGCGCCGGGAACATGCCGCCGCGGCAATAGCCGGAGAGCGACAGGCCGTGCTCGCGCACCAGCTTCGCGATGTTGGAAACGCCGGCCGCCTGCACCTGGTCGCGCCAGGGCGAGATCGCGCGGATGCCACGGCGCGCGCAGGCCTCGATGATCTCCGGCAGCGGCAGGTCGACGCCGCGGCTCTTGCGCACCGTGGCGGTGTTGATGGACAGCCAGCGGTGGTCTTGCGAAAAGTCTCTCATCCGAACCGTTACTCCACGCCGTGCAGCGCCAGCAGCGTCTTCATGCGGCGCGCCGCGAGCTCGGGCTGCTCCAGCAGGTTGGCCGCGTCGGCCAGCCGTAACAGCTCCGCCAGGTGCGGCAGGCTGCGGGTGCTCTGCTGGCCGCCCACCATCGTGAAGTGCTTCTGGTGGCCGTTGAGCCAGGCCATGAACACCACGCCGGTCTTGTAGAAGCGCGTGGGCGCCGCGAAGATGTGGCGCGACAGCGGCACGGTGGGGCCGAGGATCGCGTGGAACTTCTCCAGGTTGCCTTGCGCCAGTTCGCCCAGCGCGGCGCTCGCCGCCGGAGCGATCGCGTCGAAGATCCCCAGCAGCGCGTCGCTCTTGCCGTGCACCGCCTCGCTGCCCCAGCCGTCGCCGGCGATCAGCTCCGCGTAGTTGAAGTCGTCGCCGGTGTACATGCGCACGCCCGCGGGCAGTCGCCGGCGCATCGCGATCTCCTTGTGCTTGTCCAGCAGCGAGATCTTGATGCCGTCGACCTTGGACGCATGCGCCGAGATGATGCCCAGTGCCGTTTCCATCGCGGCGTCGACGTCTTTCGTTCCCCAGTACCCGGCCAGCGCCGGATCGAACATGTCGCCCAGCCAGTGCAGCACCACCGGCTGCTTCGCCTGCGAGAGGATGCGGCCGTAGACCCGCTCGTAATCCGCCGGGCCCTTCGCCACGCGGGCCAGGGCGCGGCTGGCCATGACGATCAGCTTGCCGCCGAGCTTCTCGATGGCCGCCATCTGCTCCTCGTAGGCGCGGATCACGTCGTCGATGCTCTTCGCGTCCTCGGGCGCCAGGTGGTCGGTGCCGCAGCCGCTGGCCACCAGCGCGCCGGGCACATCACGGGCCGCGTCCAGCGAACGGCGGATCAGCTCCAGCGAGGTCGGCCAGTCCAGGCCCATGCCGCGCTGCGCGGTGTCCATCGCCTCGGCCACGCCCAGGCCCAGCGACCACAGCCGCTGGCGGTAGGCGATCGTCGCGTCCCAGTCCACCGCGCATTGCAGCCAGGGATCGACCGCCGCCAGCGGATCGGCCACCACGTGCGCGGCGGAGTAGGCGATGCGGTTGAACTTCACGCCCCGCGCGGGCTGCACGGGCGCGGTGCCGGCCAGGGTATAGGTTTCCAGCGCGCCCGCGCGCGTCGGCAGCTTCAGGGTCGGGGCCATCGCGGCGTCCTCAGATCTGGAGCGGGGGAACGTCGACGAAGCGGCGCTCCTTCCAGCTTTGCAGCGCGGCTTCCACCAGCTGCACGCCCTTGGCGCCTTCCGGCAGCGTCCACTTGTAGGGCGCGTCTTCCACCACGTGGCGGATGAAGGCTTCCCACTGGATCTTGAAGCCGTTGTCGTAGACCTGCGTGTCGGGCACTTCCTGCCACTGCTCGCTGAAGTTCATGGTCTGCTTGACGTCCGGGTTCCACACCGGGCGGGGCGTGTTGACGCGGCTTTGCGCCTTGCATCCGGTCAGCGTCGCCACGGCGGAGCCGTGCGTGCCGTCGACGTGGAAGGTGACCAGGTCTTCACGGTTGACGCGCGTGGCCCAGGACATGTTCAGCTGCGCGATCACCGGCTCGCCGTTGTGGCCGACCAGTTCGGCGATGGCATAGGCGGCGTCGTCGGCCGTGGCCCGGTAGGACTTGCCGTCCTCGTCCCAGCGCTGCGGGATGTGGGTGGCGCCCAGGCAGGTGATGGATTTGACCTCGCCGAACAGGTTGTCCAGCACGTAGCGCCAGTGGCACATCATGTCCAGGATCATCCCGCCGCCGTCTTCCGCCCGGTAGTTCCAGCTCGGGCGCTGGATCGGCTGCAGGTCCCCCTCGAACACCCAGTAGCCGAACTCCAGGCGCAGCGACAGCATGCGGCCGAAGAAGCCCGCGCGGCGCAGCATGTCGAGCTTGCGCAGGCCGGGCAGGAACAGCTTGTCCTGCACGGCGCCGTGCTTCATGCCCGACTTCTCCGCCATCCTGGCGATCTCGACGGCTTCACCGAGCGTCGTGGCGATCGGCTTTTCGCAGTACACGTGCTTGCGGGCGCGCAGCGCCTTGGCCAGCAGCTTGGGGCGCATCTGCGTGGTGCCGGCGTCGAAAAAGACGGTGTCGTCCGGGTTGGCCAGCGCGGCGTCGAGGTCGGTGCCCCAGCGCGCGATGTCGTGCGTCTTCGCGAGCGCCTCGATCTTCTCGGCGTTGCG
Source organism: Ramlibacter sp. (assembly GCA_022844525.1). Taxonomy (GTDB): domain Bacteria; phylum Pseudomonadota; class Gammaproteobacteria; order Burkholderiales; family Burkholderiaceae_C; genus Ramlibacter. The sequence goes on along the minus strand of JALHLO010000230.1, from coordinate 702 downwards.
GCCGATCAGGATCGGGTCCGGCATCACCTTGTCGCCGTTGGCGAGCGTCACGCCGCCCTGCTTGCGGATGGCGACGATCGAGCGGATCAGGTGCTGGTTCATGCCCATGCGTCCGGTGACGCCGTGCATGATGATTCCGAGTCTCTGGGTGGGCATGGGATGTCCTGTGCTTGCGGTGCCGTGCTTCAGTTCTGCACCTGCAGGCCGGCGGCCTTGACCAGCGCGGCGTTGCTCTTGATCTCGTCGCGCACGTAGGCGTCGAACTGCGCCGGCTCCAGCGTCCAGGCGTCCGCCCCCAGGGTGGCGAAGCGCTCCTTCACCTCGGGCGTGGCCAGCGCCTTGACCACCTCGTCCTGCAGGCGGCTGACGATGGCGGCCGGCGTGCCCTTGGGCGCGAACATGCCGATCCAGAAGTTGAATTCCGAGCCCGGCACGCCGGCTTCGGCGGTCGTGGGCACGCCCGGCAGGGCGGCGGCGCGGCGCGGCGAGCCGACGGCCAGCGGCAGCAGCTGGCCGCTGCGGATCTGGCCGATCACCGGGGCGATCGGCGAGAAGTAGTAGTCGACGCGGCCGGACAGCACCTCGGTGACCGCTTCGGCGGAACCCTTGAAGGGCACGTTCACGGCTTCGATCTTCGCGGCCAGCTTGAACTTCTCGGCGTTGAGGTGGGTGGCGCTGCCCTGGCCGGCGGAGGCGAAGTTC
>JALHLO010000229.1 GCA_022844525.1 Ramlibacter sp. | reverse complement strand
TAGACGTAGGGCAGGACGGCATAGGCGCCGCCGAAGGTGAGCAGGGCCGCCTTGGTGAAGAACCATCCCATCTGCGCCAGCGTGCCGTCCCAGCCGTGCGCCGCCACCAGCAGCGCCATCGGCACCAGCCACAGCAGCGCGCCGACGACGACGATCTTCGCCAGCCGCGACCTGGCGAACAGCGCGTGCGGCGGCGTCGGCGTCGCATCGCCGATCAGGTACCGGAGGTCGGCGTGGCCCGCGGCCACCCCGGCGCCACCGCCGCCATGCCCGCCGCCCGTTTCGAACTGCCCCGGCACCACCCGCCCGCCGATCACCCCCGCCAACGCCGCGGCGCCCACGACCCAGGGAAAGGGGATCTTCAGGATGGCGATCGCCACGAAGCTGGCGATCGCGATCAGCCACAGCAGCGGCACCTGGGCCGGATGGCGCAGCGTGCGGCTGCCGATGCGCCACACCGCATGCACCACGATCGCCGCGACGGCCGGCTTGATGCCGTAGAACAGGCCGGCCACCCAGTCGATGCTGCCGAAGGCCAGGTAGATCCAGCTCAGGCCGACCAGGATCGCGAGCGAGGGCAGCACGAACAGGCCGCCGGCCACGATGCCGCCCCAGGTGCGGTGCATCAGCCAGCCGATGTAGGTGGCCAGCTGCTGCGCCTCCGGGCCGGGCAGCAGCATGCAGTAGTTCAGCGCGTGCAGGAAGCGCCGCTCGGAGATCCAGCGCTTCTGCTCCACCAGCTCCCGGTGCATGATCGCGATCTGCCCGGCCGGCCCGCCGAAGCTGATGAAGCCCAGCTTCAGCCAGAACTTCAGCGCCTCGCCGAACGGGACGCTCGCGTGCGGGACCGCGGCCTGCTCCTGCGCGGGGACGACGCTCATGCCAGCGCCTTCGCCGCGGCCGCATCGTGGGCGCGCCAGCTGTGCGTTTCGCCCGGCACGTCGCGGCACCAGGCGTAGAGCGCGTCGTACAGCGGCAGCGCCTGCTGCAGCATGGCGTGGTCGTCCGCGTGCAGGCGCGACAGCCCCAGCGACAGCGCCAGCAGGCCCGCGCTCTGCGGCGCGATTTCCGGCCGCGAAGTGTCGGCGCCGCGCACGATGGTCGCCAGCGCGGCCAGCGCGGGACCGTGCAGGTCGAAGGCCTCCAGCAGGGCGTCGAAGCTGCAGCGCTCCCACACGTGCGTGATCGGCGCCTCCGGCAGGTCGTAGGCCACGGCGCCCAGCTCGCGCGCCTGCGCGAACACCTCCGCCTCGGGCACGTAGAAGAACTGCGCGCGCGGATCGATGAAGCGCCGGATCAGCCAGGGGCAGGCGATGCGGTCGATCTTGGGCCGCGCGCGCGTGATCCAGCGCGAAGGCCGCTCGCCGGTCACGCCCAGGTCGGGGCGCTTGCGCACGGACGGCAGCGGGGTCTCGCGCCAGCGCGCGATGTCCTGCAGCCGGTCCACGCCGTCCTCGCCGCCGGCGATGCCGCCTTCGAGGAAGCGCGCGTCCCAGCCCGCGTCGCGCAGGGTGCGCGCCGCGTCCTGGCTGACGTGGTGGCCGTAGACGCAGTACACTACGCATTCGCGCGGCGCCTCGCGGCGCGCGAATGCGGCGACCTCCTCGGGCGGGCAGTAGCGGGCGCCGGGCAGCAGGCGGTCGGCGGCCGCGAACTTCTCGCGGCGGCGCACGTCCAGCAGCAGCGGCGTGTCCGCGCGGCCGATGCGGGCGGAGAGTTCGGAAGGGGATATGGAAGGCAGGGCGGTGTCCACGGTCGTCTCCATGCGAGAGTTGCCAGCGCTTGGACGGGACACCGTCTTTCCAGGAGGACCGGGAGGCTGAATTCCCGATGCGGGAAATCCTAACCTATCCGCGCTGGAACTTGAAGACCGCGGTGCCGGCGGTGAGATTCGGCAGCACCCGCCGCTCCACCCCGTCCTGCAGGCCGAAGGCGTCCAGGATCGCCAGGTTGTTCTTGGTGGCCAGCACCTCGAAGTCCTTGAAGGTGCCCACGCGGATGTTGGGCGTGTCGTACCACTGGTAGGGCAGGCGCTTGGTCACCGGCATGCGGCCGCGGGCGACCGACAGCCGGTTCGGCCAATGGGCGAAGTTGGGGAAGGCGACGATGCCCAGCTTGCCCACGCGCGCGGTCTCGCGCAGCATGACCTCGGCATTGCGCAGGTGCTGCAGCGTGTCGATCTGCAGCACCACGTCGAAGCTGTCGTCGTCGAAGATGGTCAGGCCCTGGTCCAGGTTCAGCTGGATCACGTTGACCCCGCGCTTGACGCAGGCCAGCACGTTCTCGTCGGCCAGCTCGATGCCATAGCCGCTGCAGCCGCGCTCGCGCTGCAGCAGGTCCAGCAGCGCGCCGTCGCCGCAACCGAGGTCGAGCACGCGGGAACCCTGCGGCACCAGCCGCGCAATGCTTTGCATGGTGGCGCGATCGGTCACAGCACGGCCCCCGCGGGCAGTTCGCGCACCGGCGCCGGCGCGAGCGCTTCCGCCGCGATGCGGTCGAAGTAGGAACGCACCACGGCCAGGTAGCGCGGGTCTTCCAGCAGGAAGGCGTCGTGCCCGTGCGGCGCGTCGATCTCGGCGTAGCTGACGTCGCGCCGGTTGTCCAGCAGCGCCTTGACGATCTCGCGGCTGCGCGCCGGCGAGAAGCGCCAGTCGGTCGTGAAGCTCACGAGCAGGAACTTGGCCGTGGCGATGGCGAGCGCCTTGGCCAGGTTGCCGTTGTGGCGGCGGGCGGGGTCGAAGTAGTCCAGCGCGCGCGTGATCAGCAGGTAGGTGTTGGCGTCGAAGTACTCGCTGAACTTGTCGCCCTGGTAGCGCAGGTAGCTCTCGATCTGGAACTCGATGTCCTGCGTGGTGTATTGCAGGTCCAGGCCGTTGCGCAGCTGCCGGCCGAACTTCTCGTTCATCACGTCGTCCGAAAGATACGTGATGTGGCCGATCATGCGGGCGATGCGCAGGCCGCGCCTGGGCACCACGCCGTGCTGGTAGAAGTGGCCGCCGTGGAAGTCCGGGTCGGTGACGATGGCGCGGCGCGCGACCTCGTTGAAGGCGATGTTTTCGGCGTTGAGGTTGGGCGCGCTGGCCACCACCACCGCGTGCCGCACCCGCTGCGGGTACTGCAGCGTCCACGACAGCGCCTGCATGCCGCCCAGGCTGCCGCCCATCACCGCGGCGAGCTGCGCGATGCCCAGGCCGTCGAGCAGGCGCGCCTGCGCGTTCACCCAGTCCTCCACCGTCACCACCGGGAAGTCGGCGCCCCAGACCCGGCCGGTGTCGGGGTTGACGTGCATCGGGCCGGTGGAGCCGAAGCACGATCCCAGGTTGTTCACGCCGATCACGAAGAAGCGGTCGGTGTCCACCGGCTTGCCGGGGCCGATCATGGTGTCCCACCAGCCCTCGGATTTCTCCTGGCCCGCATACACGCCGGCGACATGGTGCGAGGCGTTCAGCGCATGGCAGATCAGCACCGCGTTGCTGCGCTCGGCGTTGAGCGTGCCGTAGGTCTCGTAGGCCAGCGAGTAGGCGCGGATCGACGCGCCGCTTTGCAGCGCGAGCGGCGCATCGAACTGCATCGAACGGGGCGTGGCGATGAAGGACGTCGTCATGAAGCGAAAAGACCCGGCGCCGCTGAAGCGGGCCGGGTCCGGCTCGGTCTTTAGCGGCATTTATTGAGCGCCCGCAAGCGAGGCAAATCGGCGCGTTGGCTAGTATAGCGGCCACACTGGAGGAGGCCCATGAGCAACGAGCTGTTCGGCTCCGACGCCTATGCACCGGCGGAAGTGGCGCGCCGGGTGGAGACGGTCGGCGTCGCCAAGGCGCGCATGGCGACGCTGCCGCTGCTGATGCTGGGCGTGCTCGCCGGGGCCTTCATCGGCCTGGGTTCCATGCTGTCCATGATCGTGCGGGCGGACCCCGGCCTCGGCTTCGCCGCCGCGCAGCTCGCCAGCGGGCTGGTGTTCTCGCTCGGGCTGGTGCTGGTCACCGTCGCGGGGGCCGAGCTGTTCACCGGCAACAACCTGCTGGCCATGGCCTGGGCGGACCGCCGCATCGGCACCCGCGAGGTGCTGCGCAACTGGCTGCTGGTGTGCGGCGCCAACTTCGCCGGTGCGGCGGGACTGGCCGTGCTGGTCTACGCGAGCGGCCACACCGCGCTGGGCGACGGCGCCGTCGGCCGCGCCGTGGCGCGCACGGCCTTCGCCAAGCAGGAACTGGCGCCGTGGGAGGCCTTCCTGCGCGGCATCCTGTGCAACGTGCTGGTGTGCATGGCGGTGTGGATGGCGATGGCCGGCCGCAGCCTGGTGGACAAGGTGGTGGCGGTGGTGTTCCCCATCACCGCCTTCGTCGCCGCCGGCTTCGAGCACAGCATCGCCAACATGTACCTGCTGCCGCAGGCCATGCTGGTGCAGGCCGCGGGCGCGGCGCCGGGCACAGGCACGGTCACCTGGGGCGGCATGCTGGCGAACCTGGGCGCCGTGATCGCCGGCAACCTGCTGGGCGGCAGCGTGCTGGTGGGGCTGACCTACCACGTGATCTACCGGCGCGGCGCGGCCGCCGCGCCCGGCTCAGACGCGGGATGACAACAGGGCGAGCACGCCCAGCACCAGGAATACCACGGCGCCGATCGTGTGCACCAGCCGGATCGGCACCTTGCGGGTGATGGCGTCGCCGAACCACACCACCGGCACGTTGGCCAGCATCATGCCCAGCGTGGTGCCTGCCACCACCGCCGCCCAGGCGTTGAACTGCGCGGCCAGCATCACGGTGGCGACCTGCGTCTTGTCGCCCATCTCGGCGAGGAAGAAGGCCACCAGCGTCGTCAGGAACACGCCCGCGCGCGGGGCGGCGGCGCCGGCGCCTTCGTCGAGCTTGTCGGGGATCAGCATCCAGATCGCCATGGCGATGAAGGAGCCGCCGAGCACCCAGCGCAGCACCTCGGGCCCGAGCGCGGTGGTCACCCAGCTGCCCAGCGCCCCGGCCAGCGCGTGGTTGAACAGGGTGGCGACCAGGATGCCCCAGACGATCGGCCAGGGCTTGCGGAACCGGGCCGCCAGGACGAGCGAGAGGAGTTGCGTCTTGTCGCCCATTTCGGCGAGGGCGACGAGGCCGGTGGAGACGAGAAAGGCTTCCAAGGGGCCGGGATTGTAGAGCGCGTCCCGCGCGCACCTTGGGGGCGCAGTTTTTGCTTGCTATTGGTGCGAGGCCCCGCAAGGCGGCCGAAACGCACCACAACGACGCATTTCATCCCAAGGGGTAGCAATGGAAGCACTAAAACAGGGCTCGGACGTCCTGTTCATCCTGCTCGGCGCGATCATGGTCCTGGCGATGCACGCCGGCTTCGCCTTCCTGGAGCTCGGCACCGTGCGCAAGAAGAACCAGGTGAACGCGCTGGTGAAGATCATGGTCGACTTCTCCGTCTCCACGGTCGCCTACTTCCTGGTCGGCTACGCGGTGGCCTACGGCACCAGCTTCCTGGTCGGCGCCGACCAGCTGGTCACGCGCAGCGGCTACGAGCTGGTGAAGTTCTTCTTCCTGCTGACCTTCGCCGCGGCGATCCCGGCCATCATCTCGGGCGGCATCGCCGAACGCGCGCGCTTCGGCCCGCAACTGCTGGCGACCGCCGTCATCGTCGGCGTGGTCTACCCCGTGTTCGAAGGGATCGCCTGGAACCAGCGCTTCGGCATCCAGGCCTGGATCAAGGGCCTGACCGGCGAGGAGTTCCACGACTTCGCCGGCTCCATCGTCGTGCACGCGGTGGGCGGCTGGCTGGCCCTGCCGGCGGTGATCCTGCTGGGCGCGCGCAGCAACCGCTACCGCAAGGACGGCGCGATCTCGGCCCACCCGCCGTCCAACATCCCCTTCCTGGCCCTGGGTGCGTGGGTGCTCACCGTCGGCTGGTTCGGCTTCAACGTGATGAGCGCCCAGACCATCGACAAGGTGTCGGGCCTGGTGGCGGTGAATTCGCTGCTGGCCATGGTGGGCGGCACCCTGGCCGCCACGCTGCTGGGCAGGAACGACCCCGGTTTCGTGCACAACGGCCCGCTGGCCGGGCTGGTGGCGGTCTGCGCCGGCAGCGACCTGATGCACCCGCTGGGCGCGCTGGCGGTGGGCGGCGGCGCCGGCGCCATCTTCGTGGTCATGTTCACCCTGACCCAGAACCGCTGGAAGATCGACGACGTGCTGGGCGTGTGGCCGCTGCACGGCCTGTGCGGCCTGTGGGGCGGCATCGCGGCCGGCATCTTCGGCAGCAAGACCTTCGGCGGCCTGGGCGGGGTGAGCCTGGGGGCCCAGCTGCTGGGCAGCCTGCTGGGCGTGGCCTGGGCCCTGGCGGCGGGCTTCGTGGTCTACGGGGTGATCAAGGCCGTGATGGGCCTGCGGCTGTCGGCCGAGGAGGAATTCCAGGGCGCCGACCTGGCGATCCACAAGATCGGCTCGACCCCCGAGCGCGAGGTCAACTGGTAGCCGATGTGTGCCCGATGTGTGGCGCCGAGCCACCATTCGGCGGGTCGCCGGGGGTCCGGATGGGCACCGCTTCACCACAAATCCAAACCGCGCGCATAATGCGTCCCGTGGTTCCATGAGGAGCCGCAGGTTTGCGGTGTTTAGTCGGTCTCGCGGTTTTTGATTGCGTCTTGCGGACTCCATCGCTTTGTTTAGCGCTTTTTTCCAGGAGTCCATTCGATGGGCAACAAACTCTACGTAGGGAACCTTCCCTACTCTTTCCGCGACAGCGACATGGAACAGGCTTTCAGCCAGTTCGGTACCGTCACCTCCGCCAAGGTCATGATGGAGCGTGACACCGGCCGTTCCAAGGGCTTCGGCTTCGTCGAAATGGGCAGCCCGGCCGAGGCGCAAGCCGCGATCGCCGGCATGAACGGCCAGCAGCACGGCGGCCGTGCCCTGGTGGTCAACGAAGCCCGTCCGATGGAGCCCCGCTCCGGTGGCGGCGGCGGCGGCTTCGGTGGTGGCGGCGGCGGCGGTGGCGGCCGTGGTTTCGGCGGCGGCGGCGGTGGT
>JALHLO010000228.1 GCA_022844525.1 Ramlibacter sp. | reverse complement strand
CAGCGGCAACGCAGCCGCCGCAGCCGCCGGCGCGAGCGCGAGCGCGCCGACGCGGCCCTGAAGCGCGAGGGACGACGGCCTGCGCCAGCGGGGACAATCCCTGCATGTCGAATACCCCCCTGCTGCCCTTGCTGCTGACAGTGGTCGAGGCCGGCGCCACCCTCGCCTTCGCCCTGTCCGGGTTGCTGGAGGCCGCCCGCAAGCAACTGGACGCGGTCGGCGTCTGCGTCGTGGCCGGCCTGGCCGCCTTCGGCGGCGGCACGCTGCGCGACGTGCTGCTGGACCGGCGCCCCTTCTTCTGGGTGGCGCATCCGGAGTGGCTGTGGATCCTGCTCGCCCTGTGCATCGCGGCCATGGCCTTCCTGCGCGCGCGCCACTTCGCGCCGACCCAGAAGGCGATGCTGTGGCCGGACGCGCTGGGCCTGGGCCTGTTCAGCGCCACCGGCACGCAACTGGCCCTGGCGCAGGACCTGCCCGGCATCGTCGCCGTACTGATGGGCGTGATCACCGCGACCTTCGGCGGCGTGCTGCGCGACATCGTCTGCAACGAGATCCCGACCGCCCTGCGCGACCACCAGCCCTATGCCGTGTGCGCCTTCGCCGGGGGCTGGGTGCTGGTGGGGGCGCAGCACTTCGGCCTGCCGCCCAGTGCGGCGCTGGTGCTGGGCGCCGCGACGGCGACCGGCCTGCGCGGACTGGCGCTGGCGACGGGATTCACCCTGCCGCGCTGGTCGTCGTCCTGAGGGGCGCCCGCGGGGCCTCGGTGTACCCTCGCTGCCCATGGAACTGAGGCAGCTGCGCTATTTCGTGCGGGTGGTGGAGCTGGGCAGCATGAGCCGCGCCGCCATCGACCTCGACGTGGTGCAGTCCGCCCTGAGCCAGCAGATCGCGCGGCTGGAAGGCGAGTTGTCCACCCGCCTGCTGCAGCGCAGCTCCAAGGGCGTCACGGCGACCGAGGCGGGCCTGGCCTTCTTCCGCGAAGCGCAACTCGCGCTGCGCCACGCCGACGAGGCCGCGCGGGCGGCGCAGCAGGCGCGCCTGTCCGGCAGCGTCAGCGTGGGCCTGGCGCCCACCACCGCCTCGGTGCTGGGCCTGCCCTTGATGCAGTCGGTGCGCGAGCGCTACCCCGAAGTGCGGCTGCACATGGTGGAGAGCCTGTCGGGCCACCTGTCTTCCATGCTCAATGCGCGCCAGCTCGACCTGGCCGTGCTGTTCGACACCGACCCGGGCCGGCGCTGGAGCGTCACGCCGCTGGTGGAGGAAAAGCTGTTCCTGATCCGCGCGCGCGCCGAGGGCCAGGCCCGCCTGCCCGCGAAGATCCGCCTGGCCCAGCTCGCGGACCTGCCCCTCATCCTCCCCAGCGGGCCGCACGGCCTGCGCAGCACGCTCGACGCGGCCTTCTCCGGCGGCCGCCTGCGCCGGCTGCTGCCCATGGAGATCGATTCGCTGGCCATGCTGATGGACGCGGTGCGCGCCGGCCTCGGCTGCACGGTCCAGCCGGGGGCGGCCCTGGCCCGCTTCGGCGACGCGGCGGAGGTCTTTGAAGTGGCGGAGATCGCCGATGCGCGCGTGCGCCGCGTCAACTCCCTGTGCAGCCTCTCCGACGACGAGCTTTCGCCGGCCGCGCTGGCCGTGCGGGTGGCGCTGGCGGAATGCGCCCGCGCGCTGGTGGAGGCCGGCCGGTGGGCCGGGGCGCGCTGGAGCCATCACGAATCGTGATGCCGGCCTGAGCTTCTCCCGCTGGCGCGCGCTGCCTGTCGCGCCTACATTGCGCCGATGCACGACGTCCTGGTCATCGGTGGCGGCAACGCCGCCCTCTGCGCCGCGCTCATGGCCCGCGAGGCCGGCGCCAGCGTGCTGCTGCTGGAAGCCTCGCCGCGCGAATGGCGGGGCGGCAACTCGCAACACACCCGCAACCTGCGCTGCATGCACGACGCGCCGCAGGACGTGCTGCTCGACGCCTACCCGGAAGAGGAATTCTGGCAGGACCTGCTGAAGGTCACCGGCGGCAACACCGACGAGCCGCTCGCCCGCCTGGTGATCCGCGCCTCGTCCACCTGCCGCGACTGGATGCGCCGGCACGGCGTGCGCTTCCAGCCCTCGCTGGCCGGCACGCTTCACCTGTCGCGCACCAACGCCTTCTTCATGGGCGGCGGCAAGGCGCTGGTCAACGCCTACTACCGCAGCGCGCGGAACCTGGGCGTGGAGGTCCGCTACGAATCGCCGGTCGACCGGCTGGAGTTGCGCGACGGACGCTTCGTCGCCGCCTACGTGAAGGGTGAACGCATCGAGGCGAAGGCCTGCGTGCTCGCCGCCGGCGGCTTCGAATCCAACCGCGAATGGCTGCGCGAGGCCTGGGGGCAGAACGAGCGCGGCGAATGGCCGGCCGACAACTTCCTGATCCGCGGCACGCGCTTCAACCAGGGCGTGCTGATCCGGCACATGATGGCGCAGGGCGCCGACATCATCGGCGACCCGACGCAGGCGCATTGCGTCGCCATCGACGCGCGCGCGCCGCTGTACGACGGCGGCATCGTGACGCGGGTGGACGCGGTTTCGCTGGGCGTGATGCTCAACCGCGAGGGCGTGCGCTTCTACGACGAGGGCGAGGACTTCTGGCCCAAGCGCTACGCGATCTGGGGGCGCCTGGTGGCGATGCAGCCGGGCCAGATCGGCTACTGCATCATCGACAGCAAGGCGATCGGCCGCTTCATGCCACCGGTGTTTCCCGGCGTGCAGGCGGACACCCTGCCCGGGCTCGCGCGCGCCCTGGGCCTGCCCGAACCGGCCTTCATGAAGACCCTGACCGACTACAACGCCGCCTGCCGCGTCGGCACCTTCGACCACACCGTGCTCGATGACTGCCGCACCGAAGGGCTCGCCCCGCCCAAGACCCACTGGGCCCGACCGATCGACCAGGCACCGTTCTACGGCTACGCGCTGCGTCCCGGCATCACCTTCACCTACCTGGGGCTCAAGACCGATGCGCAGGCCCGCGTGTATTTCGGCGGCGAGGCCAGCGACAACCTGTTCGTGGCCGGCGAGATGATGGCCGGCAACGTGCTGGGCCAGGGCTACACGGCCGGCGTGGGCATGAGCATAGGCACGGCCTTCGGCCGCATCGCCGGGACCGAGGCGGCGCGCGCCGCGGCGGATGCGAAGGAGCCCGCGCATGCAGTCGCTTGACGCCCTGGCCCGCGAGGCGGTCGCGCTCGCGAACAACCAGCCCGTGGGGGTAGCCGCCGGCGCGGGTGCCGTCGATGAGGTCGCGCGCCAGATGCAGATCTGCAATGCCTGCCGCTACTGCGAGACCTTCTGCGCCGTCTTTCCGGCCATGACGCGCCGCCTGGCCTTCGGCGCCGGCGAGGCGCACTACCTGGCGAACCTGTGCCACAACTGCGGCGCCTGCCTGCACGCCTGCCAGTACGCGCCGCCGCACGAGTTCGCGGTGAACGTGCCGCGCGCGATGGCCCAGGTGCGCCGGGAAACGTACACGGAGTACGCTTGGCCGCGCGCGTTCGGCGCGCTGTACCGCCGCAACGGCGTGACGGTGGCGGTCGCCACCGCGGGCGGCCTCGCGCTGTTCCTGGTTCTGGCGCTGGCGATGCGCGGGACCTTGTGGCACGCGCCGCTGGCGGGCAACTTCTACGCGGTGTTCCCGCACAACCTGATGGCCGGGATGTTCGGCGCGGCTTTCGCTTTCGCCGTGCTGGCGCTGGGTGTGGGCGCGGCGCGCTTCTGGCGCGGACAGTCGCCGGGTGCGGTGACCGGCCCGGCCGCCGCGGAAGCGGCCCGCAACGCGCTGGCCCTCACCTACCTCGACGGCGGTCACGGCGACGGCTGCAACGAGCAGGACGACGCGTTCACGCTGGCACGCCGGCGCTTCCACCACTTCACCTTCTACGGCTTCATGCTGTGCTTCGCGGCCACCTGCGTGGCGACGGTCTATCACTACGTGCTCGGCCAGCCCGCGCCCTACCCCGTCACCAGCCTGCCGGTGCTGCTCGGCACCCTCGGCGGCATCGGCCTGCTGGTGGGACCCGCCGGCCTGCTGTGGTTGAACCTGCGCCGGCACCCGCTGCACGGCGACCCGCGGCAGCGGCCGATGGACCGCGCCTTCATCGTGCTGCTGTTCGGCACCAGCCTGACCGGGCTCGCGCTGCTGGCCTTGCGCGACACCGGCGCGATGGCCCTGCTGCTGGCGGTGCACCTGGGGACCGTGATGGCGCTCTTCCTCACTCTCCCCTATGGCAAGTTCGCGCACGCCGTGTACCGTGGGGCGGCGCTGCTGAAATACCAGGTGGAGCGGCGGCAGCCGAACCGGCTGCAGCTCGGGGGCGACTGAACGAAGGCTGGAGGCCACGCGATGCGCGAAGGCGTCGTGGCCGGCTCGCCCCTCCCGCCCAGCTTTCGCTTCGGTGGGCCATGGAGACAGCTCGGCAACGCATGACGCCCCCGCCTTACGGACCAGCAGGCCAAGCCACTGCGGCACGGCTTTGGCGAATCTGTCGGACAAGACTGCGTGGCAGAGCCTGCGAACAATCCTACCCATGTTCGACGTCTTCCGCCGATTCCTCGGCCACGACCGCCGCGGCGCCGAGAGGCGCCTGCAGCTGGCCCTCACGGCCGGCCGCATGGCGGCGTGGGAGTGGGACGTGCAGTCGGGCCGCACGTGGTGGTCGCCCGAAATGTTCGAGCTGCACGGCGACCCCCCGCTCCCCGCGACGCCCGACGACTACCTGGCGCTCGTCCATGCGGAGGACCGCGACCGCCTGCGCGCCGAGGTCCAGGAGTCGCTGCGCAGCTGCCGCGACCATTCCGTCCAGTACCGCGTGACCTGGCCCGACGGCACCGTCCACTGGCTGGAAGGCACCGGCGCCACGCTGTGCGACGAGGCCGGGCGCGCCGAGCTGATGACCGGCGTGTGCGTGAACATCGACGCGCGCAAGGAAGAGGAACTGAACCTGCAGTTCCTGGCCCAGGCCAGCGCGGAACTGGCGGCGCTCACCGATTACCAGGCCACCATGCAGCGCATCGCGCAACTGGCGGTGCCGCATTTCGCCGACTGGTGCGCGGTGGACATGGTGCATGGCGGCGGCCAGCTCAAGCGGGTCGCCGTGGCCCACGTCGACGAGGAGAAGGTGCGCCTCGCGCACGAGCTGCACGAGCGCTATCCGCCCGATCCCGCGGCGGCGGGCGGCACCTGGACGGTGGTGCGCACGGGACGCCCCGAACTGGTCCCGGTGATCACCAGCGAGATGCTGGAAGCCACCTTGCAGGACCCGGAATACCTGCGCGCGATCCGCGCCCTGGGCCTGCACTCCTACATGGGCGTGCCCCTGGTCAGCCACGGGCGCGTCCTCGGGGTGGTGTCGTTCATCACCTCCGACTCGCACCGCGTGTTCACCGAGCGCGACCTGATGCACGCGACCGACCTCGCCGCACGCGCCGCCGTCGCGATCACCAACGCCGAACTGCTGGAGACGCTGCGCCGCTCGGACGCCGCCAAGGACATCTTCCTGGCCACCCTGGCGCATGAACTGCGCAACCCGCTGGCGCCCATCGTCAACAGCCTCGCGCTCCTGAGCCGCTCCGACGATCCGGCCCGCATGGTGCCCCAGGCCGTGAGCGTGATGCAGCGGCAGACGAAGCACCTCACGCGCCTGGTCGACGACCTGCTGGACCTCGCGCGCATCAACTCCGGCAAGATCGAGCTGCGCCGCGAGACCGTGGACCTGCGCGAGGCGGTGCGCGCGGCGGTGGAGAGCTGCCAGCCCCTGATCGACCGCCGCCGCCATTCGCTGCTGGTCGAGCTGCCGGGCGATCCGGCCCGGGTCTGGGGCGATGCGGTGCGGCTGACGCAGATCTTCGCGAACCTGCTGAACAACGCGGCGAAGTACACGCCGGAGCAGGGCCGCATCTCCGTGAAGATGACGGCGCACGAGGACGCGGTGGAAGTGTGCGTCGCCGATACCGGCGTGGGCCTGCCGCCCGAGCTGCTGCCGCGGATGTTCGAGCTGTTCACGCAGGCCTCGCGCAGCCGCCAGGTGGAGCAGCAGGGCCTGGGCATCGGCCTGTTCCTGGTCAAGGGCCTGGTGCAGATGCACGAGGGCCGCATCGCCGCCGACAGCGCCGGCGCGGGCCAGGGCAGCCGCTTCACCGTGTCCCTGCCGCTGGCCCCCGGTGCCGGCACCAGTGCGGAAGCGCCGCCGATGGCGCATGATGCGGCCGTGGGCAAGAAAGTACTGGTGGTGGACGACAACGCGGATGCGGCCGAGACGCTGTCGCAGCTGCTGGAGCTGCTCGGCCATGAACCGCGCACCGCGGGCGACGGCAACGCGGCGCTGGCCTGCTTCGACGAGTTCCATCCCGACGTCGTCCTGCTGGACATCGGCCTGCCCGGCATGGACGGCTACGAAGTCGCCCGGCACCTGCGCGCGCGCGGCGGCAGCGTGCGGCTGGTCGCGCTCACCGGCTGGGGGCAGGCGGACGACAAGCGCCGCGCGGCCGAAGCCGGCTTCGACACGCACTGGACCAAGCCGATCGACCCGGCGAAGCTGAGCGAGATCTGAGGGCCGCCGCCGGGGGCCGCTTCCGCGGCGCGCCTCGCGTGCGGGTGCCCGTTACACTGCAAGCCGTGAATCCGCTTCGTTTCCCGACCCTGCTGCCTGCCCGCGCCCTGGGCGTGCGCGCCGAGGCCCGCGCGGGAACGCATGCCTGCGAGGGCTGCCGCCCGCCACTGCGCGCACTTCCCTGAGCCCGGCGATTCACTCCTCCTCCTGAGCGCAAATTCGAATCACCGGGCCCCCCTGGCGCATTCCCGTGCCGCCCGGCCCCGCCGGCCGGCCACCTCACGGAGCGATCGTGGAAACCATGGACCTGTCCGGCCAGCTGCCGGACCAACCTTCCTACCCCGCCGCCGCGGCCCGCGCGGAGCCTTTTCCGCTGCGCGGGATCGTGGCGGTGTGCGACCTGTCGCGGGCCGGCGAGAACGCCGCCTGGCGTGCCGCGCTGCTCGCGCGCGAGCATGGCGCGCA
>JALHLO010000227.1 GCA_022844525.1 Ramlibacter sp. | reverse complement strand
GGTGGAGTTCCAGGACGTGACGGTGCGCTACCCCGGTGCCGGGCGCCCTGCCCTGGACGGCGTTTCGCTGCGGGTCGCCGCCGGCGAGACCGTGGCGCTCGTGGGGCCCTCGGGCTCCGGCAAGACCACGCTGGCCAACCTGCTGCCGCGCTTCCTCGACGCCGAGTCCGGCAGCGTGCGCCTGGACGGCCAGGACGTGCGCCACTGGAAGCTGGACGCGCTGCGGCGCCAGATCGCGATGGTCAGCCAGGACGTCGTGATGTTCAACGACACGCTGGCGGCCAACATCGCGCTGGGCCACGAGATCGACCGCGAGCGCGTGCGCGCGGCGCTGGAAGCAGCCAACCTGGGCAGCTTCGTCGCGGCGCTGCCGCAAGGCATCGACAGCGTCGTGGGCCACAACGCCGCCACGCTCTCCGGCGGCCAGCGCCAGCGGCTGGCGATCGCCCGCGCGCTGTACAAGGACGCGCCGCTCCTGATCCTGGACGAGGCGACCTCCGCCCTGGACAACGAGTCGGAGCGCCTGGTGCAGGAAGCGCTGCGCCGCCTGATGGTGGGCCGCACCACGCTGATCATCGCCCACCGGCTGTCCACCATCGAGCACGCCAGCCGCGTCGCCGTGGTCGAGCGCGGACAGATCCTCGAAGTGGGCTCGCACGAGGAACTGATGGCGCGCGGCGGCCTCTACGCCCGGCTGCGCGCGCTGGACGGAACCGCGGTGGAACTGTGAAGTCGGTGCTGGTGGTCGTGACGCGCCAGATCGGCGACGTCCTGCTGACGACGCCCCTGATCCGCCGCGCCCGCCAGCTCTGGCCGGAAGCCGCGATCGACGTGCTGGGCTTCGAGGGCACGCTCGGGATGCTGCGGGGCAACCCCGACGTGCGCGAACTGCTCGCGACCCCGCCGCGCCTCGGCGCCGCCGGTGCCTGGCGGCTCGCGCGCCGGCTCTGGCGCCGCTACGACCTGGCGCTGGTCGCCGAAGCCAGCGACCGCGCGCACCTGATCGGCGCGCTGGCGGCCCGCCGCCGCGCCGGCATCCTGCCCGCGGCCGGTTCCAGCAACTGGTGGAAGCGCGGCCTGCTGGAACACGCGGTGACCGCGTCCGGCGACCTCGGCGAAGTGCACGTGGTCCGGGAAAAGCTGGAGCTGCTCGCCCCCTGGGAGACTGCCGCGGGCGACCCACCGCCGCCGCAACTGGTCGCGCCGCCGTCCGAGGCCCTGCCGCCGGAGCTGGCCGCGCGGCTGGCGGCGCGCTACGTGGTCGTGCACACGCCTTCCATGTGGCCCTACAAGGAATGGCCGGCGGAACACTTCCGCGCGCTGGTGGAGCGGCTCACGGCAGCCGGCCACCAGGTGGTGCTCACGCGCGGCCCCGGCGAAGCCGATCGCCTGCGGGTGGCGGCGCTCGAAGGCGTGGCGCCGCCGGCCCTGCTGGTGGACGCGGGCGTGCTGGGCTTCGGCCAGCTGGCCGGGCTGCTGCGCGGCGGCGCCCTCTACATCGGCCCGGACACCTCGGTGTCGCACCTGGCCGCCGCCTGCGACACGCGCGTGCTGGTGATCTTCGGGCCGACCAACCCGCAGCGCTGGGCGCCCTGGCCGCGCGACACGCAGCCGGTGCGCTTCCTGCGCCGGGCGGAGGTGCAGCAGGTCGGCCAGGTGACGATGCTGCAGGCCGGCCTGGACTGCGTGCCCTGCGGCAAGGCCGGCTGCGACGACCACCGCCTGAGCGGCACCCGCTGCCTGCCCGCCATCACCCCGGACCGGGTGGCGGCGCAGGCGCTGCGGCTGCTGTCACTTGACGGCGCGGAACTCCCACAGCAGGTGGCTGATGGTGCCGCGGCGCGCGCGGTTCCACATCCGCAGGTCCTGCCGCCAGCCTGAGCGCACCGGCTCGTATTCGCCCCTCGGCGAATAGCGCAGCACGCGCAGCGCCGCGAAGGTCCCCGTGAACCCGTACATCCGCGCCTTGAGCTGCGGCTGGGTGAAGTATTCGTGGGTGCCCGCCGTCACGAAGTTGACGTGGGTCGGGTCCTGGAACGCTTCGGCATAGGGATAGCAGGGCGTGGAGGCATACAGCAGGCCGCCCGGTTTCAGCACGCGCCAGGCCTCGTTCATCAGTTCCACGAAGGGAAAGCGCGTGGCCCGGCCGTCGGCGGTGGGCAGCACGCGCGGCACGTGCTCGAAGAAGTCGTAGGCGGACAGCGAGTCGAACGTGTCGTCGGCGTAGGGGATGGGTTCCAGCGCCAGGTTCGCGCGCCGGATCTCGCACGGGCCGGGCTGCGCGGGCAGCGAGATGTCGATGCCGTGCAGCTCGTCCCGCTGGTAGGGGTTGCGCGGCGTTCCCCCGCAGCCGAGGTCGAGGTGCCTCGTGGGTTCAGTCATGGCGCGGGATCATACCGGCCGGCCCGCGACACTCCCTCAGAGCAGCACGATGTCGTACTGCTCCTGCCCCATCGCGCTCTCGCTCTGCAGCGAAATCGGCTTGCCGATGAAGTCCGACAGCCCCGCCAGGTGCTGGCTCTCCTCGTCCAGGAACAGCTCGATCACCTTCGGCGCGGCGATCACGCGGTACTCGCGCGGGTTGAACTGGCGCGCCTCGCGCAGGATCTCGCGCAGGATGTCGTAGGCCACCGTGCGCGGCGTGCGCACCGTGCCCTTGCCCTGGCACACGGGACAGGGCTCGCACAGCATGTGCGCCAGCGACTCGCGGGTGCGCTTGCGCGTCATCTCCACCAGGCCCAGCTGCGAGAAGCCGCCGGACATGGTCTTCACGCGGTCGCGCAGCAGCTGCTTGCGGAACTCCGCCAGCACCGCGTCGCGGTGGTCCTCGCGCTGCATGTCGATGAAGTCGACGATGATGATGCCGCCCAGGTTGCGCAGGCGCAGCTGCCGCGCGATCGCCTGCGCCGCCTCCAGGTTGGTCTTGAAGATCGTGTCGTCGAAGTTGCGCGCGCCGACGAAGCCGCCGGTGTTGACGTCGACGGTGGTGAGGGCCTCGGTCTGGTCGACGATGAGGTAGCCGCCCGACTTCAGGTCCACCCGCCGCCCCAGCGCGCGCGCGATCTCCTCGTCCACCGAGTAAAGGTCGAAGATCGGCCGCTCGCCCTTGTAAAGCTGCAGCCGCCCGGCCGCGGCCGGCATGAACTCCTGGCCGAAGGCCTGCAGCAGCCCGAACTGCTCCTTCGAGTCGATGCGGATGCTCTGCGTCTCCTCGGTGACCAGGTCGCGCAGCACGCGCTGCAGCAGGTTCAGGTCCTGGTGCAGCAGCGCCGGCGGCGGCTCCCGCGTGGCTGACTCCCGGATGCGTGCCCAGGTCTTGCGCAGGTAGGCGATGTCCTCGGCCAGTTCCTCGTCGCTCGCGTCCTCGCCGTTGGTGCGCAGGATGAAGCCGCCGCCGGCGCTGCCCACCAGCTTGTTCAGGCGGCGGCGCAGCGCGTCGCGCTGGTCCTGCGGGATCTTCTGCGACACGCCGACGTGGTCGTCCTGCGGCAGGAACACCAGCAGCCGCCCGGCGATGCTGATCTGCGTGGACAGCCGCGCGCCCTTGGTGCCGATCGGGTCCTTGATGACCTGCACCATCAGGGCCTGGCCCTCGAACACCTGCTTCTCGATCGGCACCTGGGGCTGGCCGTTGCGCGCCATCGCCGGCGGCTCGCCTTCGGGCTGGCGCTGCCAGACGTCGGCCACGTGCAGGAAGGCCGCGCGCTCCAGGCCCATGTCGATGAAGGCCGACTGCATGCCGGGCAGCACGCGCGCCACCTTGCCGAGGTAGACGTTGCCGACCAGGCCGCGTTCCAGCGTGCGCTCCACGTGCAGTTCCTGCACGGCGCCGCTCTCCACGATGGCCACGCGCGTCTCCTGCGGCGACCAGTTGATCAGGATGTCCTGCTGCATGCTTTCTTGTTGTCCCCTCCGCGCCACAGGATAACGCAGGAGTGGTTAGACTGTGCCTCCCCCGCGGTACCGTACGTTGTCCACCCCTGCTTCCTCCTCCACCGGCTTCCTCCAGGGCGGCGGCGCCATGGGCGAACGCATCCGCGCGTTCGACTGGTCGGCGCATCCGCTCGGCGAACCGCGGCACTGGCCCCCGGCCCTGCGCATGGCCATGAGCCTGTGCCTGAACTCCAGCTTCCCGACCGCGATCTACTGGGGGCCCGAGATGTTCGTGCTCTACAACGACGCGTGGTCGGAGATCCCCGCGGAGAAGCACCCCTGGATCCTCGGCAAGCCCGCGCGCGAGGGCTGGGCGGACATCTGGCCCATCGTCGGGCCGCAGTTCGAGCACGTGCTGCGCAGCGGCGAAGGCATGGCGCTGTACGAGCAGATGCTGCCCATGGAGCGCGGCGGCGCGCCGCGCGAGACCTGGTGGAACTACAGCCTCACGCCGATCCGGCAGGCGGACCACAGCGTGGGCGGCATCTTCAACCAGGGCAACGAGATCACCAGCGTGGTGCTGGCCCGGCGCGAGCGCCAGGCCGAACTGGTGCGCTGGCGCGAACTGTTCCGCCAGGCGCCGGTGGCCGTCGCCCTGGTGCGCGGCCCCCGGCACGTCTTCGAGTTCGCCAACGACGCCTACCTGGCGCTGGTCGGCGGCCGCGCGATCGTCG
The DNA here is from genome assembly GCA_022844525.1 of Ramlibacter sp. GTDB lineage: Bacteria > Pseudomonadota > Gammaproteobacteria > Burkholderiales > Burkholderiaceae_C > Ramlibacter. The sequence goes on along the minus strand of JALHLO010000227.1, from coordinate 2,437 downwards.
GCAAGAGCGTGGCCGAGGCGCTGCCCGAAGTTCCCAGCCAGGGCTTCACCGACCTGCTCGATGGCGTGTACCGCAGCGGCAAGCCCTACATCGGCAGCGGCGTGACCGTGCAGCTGCAGCGCGCCGGCGGCTCGCCGGAAGACCGCGTGCTGGACTTCATCTACCAGCCGGTGCAGGACGCCGCCGGCACCACCGACGGCATCCTGGTGCTGGTGACCGACGTGACGGACCGCGCGCGTGCCGAAGCCGCCCTGCGCATCACCAACTGGCAGCTCGGCGAGGAACGCGCACGGCTGGCCGCGATGATCGAGGCGGAACAGCGCGCCCAGCAGGCCCTGCGCCGCTTCAACGAGACGCTGGAAGCGCACGTGAAGGCGCGCACGCGCGAGCTCAGCGAAGCGCTGCAGGCCGCCCGCGAACTGGCCGACCGCCTGCAGGCGCGGTCGGAAGACGCCACCGACCCGCGGCCGGTCCCTAGTCCAGCCGGAAACCCGCCTGGCGCAGGAGCCCCGCCGTCTCGTGCAGCGGCAGGCCCATGATCCCGGTGTAGGACCCGCTGATGCGGGCGATGTGCGCGGCCGCGCGGCCTTGCACCGCGTATGCGCCCGCCTTGCCCATGGGCTCGCCGCCGGCCACATAGGCGCGGATCTGCGCCGGTGACATGGCCGCGAAGGTGACGCGCGAGTGGCTCAGCGCCGCCAGCCGCTTGCGGCCCGCCTGGATGGCCACCGCGGTGAGCACGCGGTGCGTGTGGCCGGACAGCTCGCGCAGCATGCGCGTGGCGTCCTTCGCGTCGGCCGGCTTGCCGTAGATGGTGCGGCCGAGGGCCACGGTGGTGTCCGAGCACAGCACCGGCGCGGGTGGCAGCCCGCGTCGCTTCAGCCGCGCCAGCGCCGCATCGAGCTTCAGCCCGGTGACGCGCTGCACATAAGGGGCCGGCGCTTCGCCCGGCTGCACGTGCTCCAGCGCCTCGCTGTCCTCGCCTTCGTCGGGCAGCAGCAGCTGGTAGCGCACGCCGAGCTGCTCCAGCAGCTGGCGCCGGCGCGGGCTCTGGGAAGCCAGGTAGAGGAACTCACTCACGGTGGTAGGGGTGGCCGGCGTTGATCGACCAGGCGCGATAGAGCTGCTCGGCCAGCAGCACCCGCACCATCGCGTGCGGCAGCGTCAGGTCGGACAGGCGGATGCGCTCGTGCGCCGCCTGCCGGAAGGCGGGGTCCAGCCCGTCGGGGCCGCCGATCACCAGCGCCACGACGTCGTTCTCCAGCGGCCAGTCCTTGAGCCTGGCGGCCAGGGCGACCGTGGTCAGCGCCGTGCCGCGCTCGTCGAGCGCGACGACGCGGGCACCCTTGGGAATCGCCGCCTCGATGCGTTCGCGCTCCGCCGCCAGCAGGGAAGGCAGCGTCTTCGATGCGCGCGGCTCCGTCTTCACGGCCTTGAGCTCGAGACGCATTTCCGGGGGGAAGCGCTTGGCGTAGTCCTCCCAGGCGGCCTGCGCCCAGTCGGGCACGCGCTGGCCGACGGCCACCACCAGCAGCCGCATGCTCAGCGCCGGGTGGGCGTCTTCTTCGCCGGCGCCTTGCCGGCCGCTGCCTTCCTCGCGGGGGTCCGCGGCGCAGGAGCCTTCTGCGCCGGAGCCTTCTGCGCGGAGGTCTTGTGCGCCGGGGCCTTGTGCGCGGGCGCCTTCAGCGCCGCCTTGCCGGCCGGCGAGCGGGCGGTGGTCCGGGCGCCGCCCTTGGCCGCGGTCTTCTTCGCCGCCGTCTTCTTGGCGGCCTTCTTCGCCGCGCTCGCCTCGCGCTCCATCGTCTTCACGGCGGTGCTGCGGCGCAGGGACGGGCTGGGCGCCTTCTTCGCCGCCGGAGCGGGCTCGCGCACCGGCGTCGTCGGCTTGGGCGCGCCCAGGCGCAGGCGGATCGGCTTCTCGCCCCAGATCTCCTCCAGGTGGTAGTACTGGCGGATGGCGGGCTGCATGATGTGCGCCACGGCGGCGCCGCAGTCCACGATGATCCATTCGCCGTTGTCCTCGCCCTCGATGCGCGGCTTGGGGAAGCCCGCCTCGCGCACCGCGTCCACCACGCTGGAGGCCAGCGCCCGGGTCTGCCGGTTCGACGTGCCCGAAGCCACGATGACGCGCTCGAACAAGGGGGACAGGTGCTCGGTGTTGAAGACCTGGATGTCCTGGCCTTTCACGTCTTCGAGGCCATCGACGATGGCCCTCTGGAGTTTCTGCGTGTCCTTTTTCGCGGCGGTTTCAGTCGTCATCAGGGTGTCGGTAGAGGTGTTGGGATTCAATATAACTGGCAATGGCTGGCTCAACCAGCTCGGTGATGTCCTGCCCGGCTGCCAGCCGGGCCCGGATGTCGGTGGCGCTCTCGGGCATCTGCGGCAGCTCCAGCGTTTCCACGCGCACGCCGGGCAGCGCGCGCAGGTCGGCAACGCC
>JALHLO010000226.1 GCA_022844525.1 Ramlibacter sp. | reverse complement strand
GCCGTCGAAGGCGCTGGCTCCTCCTTGCGGCCGCAGGCGGCCAGCGCCAGCGCGGCGAGCAGGGCGAGCACCGGCAATGCGCGGTTCGTCATGAGGCCTCCCCCGTGTTCAGTGATAGGTCGGTGGCCCGACCAGCATCTGGGTGATCCAGACGATGAAGCCGTACGCCGCGACGATCCCCACGGCAAGCACCGGCGCCATCACCACCGTGAGGAAGAACCAGGTGCGGAACTCCTCCTTCTTGCGCTGGCGCTCGTCCAGCGCGGGCAGGCGCGCTGCTACGGGTTTTTCCCTCATGGAACCTCCGCCATGTTCGGCAGTCGATGGGCGATGCCCTTGTGGCAGTCGATGCAGGTCTTGCTGCCCTGCTCCAGCGCGGTGGAGTGCGCGAACTGCGCGCGCCGGCTCTGGCGCGTGAAGTCCATGGAGTCGAACAGGTGGCAGTTGCGGCACTCCAGCGAGTCGTTGGCCTTCAGCCGCGACCACTCGCGCTGCGCGAGTTCCAGGCGCTTGTCGAGGAACTTGTCGCGGGTGTCGATCGTGCCGAAGACCCAGCCCCACACCTCCTTGGACGCCTGCATCTTGCGGGCCATCTTGTGGGTCCAGTCGTGCGGCACGTGGCAGTCCGAGCACTTGGCCCGCACGCCGGAGCGGTTGGTGAAGTGGATGGTGGGCTGCAGTTCCTGGAACGGGTTGTCGCGCATCTCGTGGCACGAGGTGCAGAACTGCTCCGTGTTGGTGAATTCCAGCGCGGTGTTGAAGCCGCCCCAGAACAGCACGCCGCCGATGAAGCCGCCGATGGTGAGGAAGCCCAGGCTGTAGTGCACGCTGGGGCGCCACAGCGTGCGCCAGTAACGCCGCAGGAGGTCTCTCATCGGCCGGCTACTTCCTGGCAGCGGGCGCGGCCGGGTTGCCGCCGCGCGCCCGGGTTTCGGCGCGGATGCGGCGCACGACGGCGTCCACGTCCTCGAAGCTGCTTTCCACCACCGGGTTCACGTCCATCTGCACGACATGGCAGGTGTCGCAGAAGTAGCGCCGCGGCGCCACGTCGGCCAGGAAGTTGTTGCCGCGGTCGGTGTAGTGCGTGATGCTGATGGGCGTGGCCTGGCTATCGCCGGCCCGGGTGCGCGCGTGGCACATCAGGCACTTGTTGGCGAAGCGGTCGATCTGGTAGTTGTCGATCGCATGCGGGATGGTCGGCGGCTGCATGGCGTAGGAGCGCACGCGCCGCACGTCGCGGTTCTCCGCGCCCACCAGCGGCGGCGGGCGGGGCTGGTCGCTGAAGGCGGAGTCGCCGCGGAACGGGTCCCTGTGCGGCACGGGGTCGGCGGCGAAGGCCGCCATGCAGCACAGGGCGAGCAGGAAGGTGGTCAGCGCGCGCATGTTCAGACCTTCACGACGCGGCAGCCGCACTTCTTGAAGTCGGTCTGCAGGGAGATGGGATCGGTGGCGTCCAGCGTCAGCTTGTTGATCAACTGGCTGGAGTCGAACCAGGGCACGAACACCACGCCGCGCGGCGGCCGGTTGCGGCCGCGCGTTTCCACGCGCGTGCGCATGCTGCCGCGGCGCGACTGCAGTTCCACTTCGGAACCCCGGCGCACGCCCAGTGCCTGGGCGTCCTGCGGATGCATGAACACCACCGCGTTGGGCACGGCACGGTGCAGTTCGGGCACGCGCCGCGTCATCGAACCGGAGTGCCAGTGCTCCAGCACGCGGCCGGTCACCAGCCACAGCGGGAAGTCCTTGTCGGGCGATTCGGCCGCCGGTTCGTACGGCAGGGCGAAGACGTTGGCCTTGCCGTCCGGGTTGCCGTAGAACTGGAAGCCGCTGCCCGCCTTCACGTAGGGGTCGGTGCCCTCGCGGTAGCGCCACAGCGTCTCCTTGCCGTTGACCACCGGCCAGCGCAGCCCGCGCACCTGGTGGTAGGTGTCGAAGGGCGCCAGGTCGTGGCCGTGGCCGCGGCCGAAGGCGGCGTACTCCTCGAACAGGCCCTTCTGCACGTAGAACCCGAAGTGCTTCGATTCGACGTTGTTGTAGGTCGGGTCGGTCTGCGAGAGCGGAAACCGGTCCACCTGCCCGTTGCGGAACAGCACCTCGTACATGGTCTTGCCGCGGTACTCCGGCTTCTGGTCCAGCAGCTCCTTCGGCCAGACCTCCTCCATCTTGAAGCGCTTGGTGAATTCCATGACCTGCCACAGGTCCGAGCGCGCCTCGCCGGGCGCATCCACCAGCTGCCGCCAGAACTGGGTGCGCCGTTCCGCATTGCCGAATGCGCCTTCCTTCTCCACCCACATGGCCGCTGGCAGGATCAGGTCGGCGGCCGCGGAGGTGACGGTGGGATACACCTCGGAGACGACGATGAAGTTCGCCGGGTTGCGGAAGCCGGGCAGGCCCTCGTGGTTGAGGTTGGCCGCGGCCTGCAGGTTGTTGGTGGTCTGCGTCCAGTAGCAATTGAGCTTGCCGTCCTTCAACATCCGGCTTTGCAGCACGGCGTGGTAGCCGGGCTTGTCGGGGATGGTGCCGGGCGGCAGCTTCCAGGCCTGTTCGCAGGTGGCGCGGTGCTTGGGGTTCATCACCACCATGTCGGCCGGCAGCCGGTGCGAGAAGGTTCCGACCTCGCGCGCGGTGCCGCAGGCCGAAGGCTGCCCCGTCAGCGAGAAGGGGCTGTTGCCGGGGGTGGCGATCTTTCCCGTCAGCAGGTGCAGGTTGTAGATCATGTGGTTCGCCCAGACGCCGCGCGTGTGCTGGTTGAAGCCCATGGTCCAGAAGGACATCACCTTGATCTTCGGGTCGGCGTACAGGCGCGCGAGCTTCTCCAGCTTGTCCTTCGGCACGCCCGAGATCTTCGACGCGTGGTCCGCGTCGAAGCGCGAAACGAACTTCGCGAACTCGTCGAAGCTCATGGGCCTGGAGCCGCCGGCGTCGGCCGCGTTCTTCGCCGCCTTCTGCAGCGGGTGGTCCGGCCGCAGGCCGTAGCCGATGTCGGTGTTGCCCAGCTTGAAGTTGACGTGCTTCGAAATGAAGTCGCGGTTGATCGCCTTGTTCGTGATCAGGTAGTTGGCGATGTAGTTCAGGATCGCCAGGTCCGACTGCGGCGTGAAGATCACCGGCACGTCGGCCAGTTCGAAGCTGCGGTGCTCGTACGTGGACAGCACGGCGACCTGCACGTTCGGCGCGCTCAGGCGCCGCGCGCCGATGCGCTGCCACAGGATCGGGTGCATCTCCGCCATGTTGGAGCCCCACAGCACGAAGGCGTCGGCCTGCTCGATGTCGTCGTAGCAGCCCATGGGCTCGTCCATGCCGAAGGTGCGCATGAAGGCCACCGCCGCCGACGCCATGCAGTGGCGCGCGTTCGGGTCGAGGTTGTTGGAGCGGAAGCCGGCCTTCATCATCTTGACGGCGGCATAGCCCTCCCACACCGTCCACTGGCCGGAGCCGAACATGCCGATGGCGCTCGGGCCCTTCTCGCGCAGGGCCTGCTTCCACTTCTGCGCCATGAGGTCGAAGGCCTGGTCCCAGGAGATGGGCGTGAAGTCGCCGTCCTTGTGGTACTGGCCGTCCTTCATGCGCAGCAGCGGGCGCGTCAGCCGGTCCTGGCCGTACATGATCTTGGACAGGAAGTAGCCCTTGACGCAGTTCACGCCCCGGTTCACTTCCGCGTCCGGGTCGCCGTGCGTGGCCACCACCTTGCCGCCCTTGACGGCGACGCTGACGCCGCAGCCGGTGCCGCAGAAGCGGCAGGGCGCCTTGGACCAGCGCAGCTGGCTGGACTCGGCGTCCATCAGCACGTTCTGGGCCGCGGCGGGCAGCGCGATGCCGGCCGCGGCGGCGGTGGCGGCCGCCGCCGACTCCCGCATGAAGTCACGCCGGGTCTTGCTGGGAAGGTTCATTCGGGATCACCTCGTTGGCCGCCTCGAGCGGCGTCGTGTGTTCGGAGACGAGGACGGCCGAGACCACGCCCTCCATGCACTGCAACCGGGTGATCCGGTCGACGATGAAGGAGGAGTCTTCGGACTCCAGGGTGAGGACGAGCTTGCCGCCGGCGATGGCGTGGACGGTCGCGCCGGGCCAGGCGCGGACCTCGCGGGCCACCTCTTCCGTCGCGGACGGGAGGGCCTGCACCAGGACGCCGGCGACGTGGAACTGGAAGAGGACGGGACCGGCCATTCGCTGCTTGCTTCTTCTTGTGCGTTGGTCTGCGGGGCATTCTAGGAGGCATCCCGCGCAAGCGGGCGGTCCCGGGTGCAACGAAAAAAAAGAAGCCTGCCGGGGGCAGGCTTCTCCAGGGTTTCGTCCCGCGTGCCTCAGCGACCCTTCAGGATCACCGTCGGCAGCCAGGTGCTGTGGAGGCCGCCCGAATCCTCGAACGGCCGATGCGAGACGGCCGGGATCAGCAACACCCGGTCGCACGCATAACATCGATAGAGTCGCCGCGTCCACGCCACCCGCATCCACCAGTGGCGGCGCATGCGCCGGTAGCTGACGGCGTTGCAGTCGCATGCGGTGAGTCGCATCGCTGGTCCCCTTCAAACTCGGGGGGGCATTATTCCGCGCGGGGGCGCAACTTCGAAACATTTCTGTTACCCGCAATTGCTGTAGGGGCAAAAAAAGAGCCCCGCTTGCGCGGGGCTTCCCCTCAAAGACCCTGCTTGCACCCAGGGCCGTTCCCCAAACGACGTTCCTCGGCTGGCGCGTGCCCGCGCCGCTTTCGGAAACCCCTGCTAACCCCCACCCAACGAGATCCTTTTGCCCACCTGCGAGTCATCACAAGTGTTTCAAGAAGTATCAGACCGCTGCGCCCGCGCTCCAAGGCCGCTCGCCCGGCACGGCGGGCCGTTCGTCCTGCGGGCGCGTGGGTTCCGTGAAGGAGTTGCGGGGCGCCCATGAAAAAGCCCCGCCGGGGCGGGGCTGGCGGAGGGCGGGAGGCCTCAACCCTGGCGCTGGATCAGCGTCAGGCGCTCTTCGGCGCTCTGGCTGCCGCTGGTCGCGGTCAGCCGCAGGTCGTAGCGGGTGCCGGGGATCGGCAGGCCGCGCGGGCTGATGTTCACCGCGAAATGGCCGTTGCGGTCGGCCTGCACCGTGGTGTCGGCCACCGGCTGGGACACGCCCAGCAGGCCGGCGACGTTGGCCACCGAGTCGACCTGGATGCGCACGCTGGCATTGGGCGCGGTGCGGCCCTGGATGCTCAGGTTGCCGTTGCCGTCGACCACCGCGTTGTCGCGGTGGCTGGTCACGCTCAGGGGCAGCGGGCCGGAGCCGACCCGGTCGCCCGGTGCCACGTCGAAGGTCCACGACTTGGTGGTGCTGTTGCCGGCGCGGTCGCGCACGCTCAGTTCGGCGGTGTAGCGGCCCGGCTCGAGGTCGGTACGGAACCGAACGTCTTCCTCGGACACGCGCAGGTCCGGGCCGGCGTCGCGGCCGTTGATGCGCAGGCGCACGCTGTCGCGGTCGATGCCGCTGCCTTCGTCCTGCAGGCGCGCGGAGATCATCGTGCGGCCCCGCTCGCCGACGCGCTCGCCGTTGGCGGGCGTCAGTTCGGTGATCTGCGGCGAGCGTTCGTCGCGCGGGGTCGCCGGCGCCTCGCCGAAGTCCTCGTCGCGGCCGCGCAGGTCCACGCGCGCGGTGGCGCGCTGGTTGCCGTTGCGCAGGGTGGCGACGGCGCGGCTGAACGCGTTCACGTCGTCGCGGCGGCGCACGGTGTAGTTGCCTTCATAGACGCCGGGGCGCACCTCCACGAGGTCCACGCCGCGGATCACGCCCGGGATGTCGAGCCAGGCGTCCGCGCCCGGGGTGCCGCGCAGGCGGAAGCGCAGTTCGCGGCCGGCCTCGATGCGGCCCATCGGGCGCATCACGAAGCGCTCGATCGCCATGCTGGAAGGCGCCGCGCCCATGGACAGGGCCTGGAAGGACGTCGGGTAGTTGAACTGGCGCGAGTAGGTCCGCTCGCCGAAGGTCACGCGCGCGGTCAGCAGCTGCGTGGGGTCGATCCGGTCGGCGCGGCGCACGACATACGAGCCGACGTATTTGCCGGGCGTTTGCTGGCGCAGCGTCATCGTGACCCCGCTGTTGCCCAGCGCCAGCGTCGCGCGGCGGGCGTTCGGGGTGGCGATCACCTCGGCGCGCAGGGTGGCGCCGGCGGACAGGCCGGCGTCCGAGTTGAGCGCCATGTTGGTGATCGAGGGCGTGGCGACGGTTGCGCGGGTCTGCGCCTGCACCGGCTGCGCCAGGAAGGCGAGCGGCGCGAGCAGCATGGCCGCGGCGACGGTGGAACGAAGTCTGGCTTGCATGGAAGCTCCTCCAGTGGTTGGATGGCTTCAACTTAGGCCCGCCAACTCTGCCGCGCTGTAGGCGCCACTCGGCGCTACCGGTCGGTGTGCACCGGCAAGCCGGGGACAGCGGTGAGTGGCTGATCAGCGCGGCGGCGGGTCCTGCGGGGCGCGCGGCGGGATGGTGCGGTCCATCGGCATCTCGCTGGGAGAGCCGGCCTGGAAGCTGGTGAGGCGGGTGTCCTCGCCGGCGTCGCCGAAGAACTGTTCGGCCGCTTCGCCCCGGGCCACCTGCGCGCGGTACCAGGCGTAGCCGCCCGCGACCAGCGCCAGCAGCGCCAGCCCGCCCCAGGAATGCAGGTAGAGCGAGAGCGCGACGATCGCCAGCACCGCGAAGGCGGCGAGGGCGGCAAGGGCGGGTTTGCTGCGTTTCATGGCGGCGGTTGGAAGGCCGCCCCATCCTAACGGTTCGCGTCGGCCAGGGAAACAGGCTCGCCCGCTCCCGCGATCTCCCGCGGATGGTCGTGCGCCGTCATGGCGTTGACCAGTTTCTGCACGCCCGGCATCTGCTGCACCTGCAGCAGCAGCCCGTCGCGTTCCTTGGCCAGCACGCGGCCGCTGAGGCGCACCACGCCGTTGTCCACGTCGACCCGCAGCGCGCGGGGGTGGCTGACCATGCGGCCCACGGCGGTCTGGATGCAGTCGCGCAGGTCGGCGTCGCTGGCCGGGTCCGCATGGGTCTTGCGCAGGAACACGCGGCGCGCGTGGCGCGCCCGGCCGGCGGCCGCGC
>JALHLO010000225.1 GCA_022844525.1 Ramlibacter sp. | reverse complement strand
CGACACCGGCTGCTGCGGCGCCGCCGGCCTGCACCAGCTGGCCGAGCCCGCGCGCGCCGACGCCCTGCGCGCGCCCTTGCTGCTGGCCCTGGCCGACAGCGGTGCCCAGGAACTGCTGTCGGCCAACATCGGATGCCGCCTTCACCTGGCCACTGGCACGATAATGCCGGTACGCCACCCCATCGATTTCTTGGCAGAGCACCTGGCATGACCGCGACCCGCCACTTCAGCCCGCTGGACCGCCTCCTGATCGAGGCCCAGCACGCCCTGGGCACCAGCCTGGGCCGCGCCCGCGCGCAGCGCCCCAATCCGGCCGGCGACACGCCCGACCTGCAGCTGGACGAACCCGACCGCCGGCACGCCGCCGGCCTGATGCGCATCAACCACACCGGCGAGGTCTGCGCGCAGGCGCTTTACGTGGGCCAGGCCGCCGTGGCGCGCGACCAGGCCACGCGCGCCCAGCTCGAACACGCCGCCCAGGAAGAAACCGACCACCTGGCCTGGTGCGCCGACCGCCTGGACGAACTCGACGGCCGCCCCAGCGTGTTCAACCCGCTGTTCTACGCCGGCAGCTACGCCATCGGCCTGGCCGCCGGGCTGCGCGGCGACGGCTGGAACCTGGGCTTCGTGGTTGAAACCGAGCGCCAGGTCGAAGCCCACCTCGACGAACACCTGGCCCACCTGCCGCCCGGCGACGAGCGCAGCCGCGCCATCCTGCGCACCATGAAGGCCGACGAGGCCCGCCACGCCGACAACGCGCTGGAGGCCGGCGCACGCCTGCTGCCCGAACCCATCCCACGCCTGATGGCCCTGAGCTCCCGCGTGATGAAGGCGCTCGCATACCGCGGCTGAGGTGCTTTTGGCCGCGGATTCACCCGGCAAGGAAGCGTTTTACGACGGCGAAGTGAGCTTCAGGCCGATGATGCCCGCCAGGATCAGCGCGATGCAGGCCAGGCGCGGCCAGGCCGCCGATTCGCCGAACAGGGCGATGCCCAGGATGGCCGTGCCCACCGCGCCGATGCCCACCCACACCGCATAGCCGGTGCCGATCGGGATTTCCTTCAGCGCCAGCGCCAGGAACCAGAAGCCCACGGCCATCGCCGCCACCGTGATGGTGCTGGCCAAGGGCTTGCTGAAGCCTTCGCTGTACTTCAGGCCGATGGCCCAGACGATCTCGAGCACGCCGGCAATTGCCAGGTAGATCCACGCCATGTCGCTTCTCCTTTTCCTCGGTATGAAAACGACAACGGCCCGGGGCTTTCGCGCCGGACCGTCGTCGGTGGGTCATCGCCGTCATCCGGCGCGCGGGTCGTCCCGCGTGGGGGTTCAGTCGATCAGGTTGCGGGCACCGTAGAGTTCCTCGATCTCGCGGCGCAGCTGCATCTCGATGCGCTGGCGGTCCTTGAAGCCGAGGTTCTTGGCCTTTTCCTCGAACAGGTAGGTGTCGAGGTCGAAGTCCTTGAGGTGCATCTTCGTGTGGAACAGGTTTTCCTGGTAGATGTTCACGTCCATCATCTCGTAGCGCTGCTTGATGGGCTTGGACAGGAATTCCTGGATCGAGTTGATGCGGTGGTCGATGTAGTGCTTCTTGCCCTTCACGTCGCGGGTGAAGCCGCGCACGCGGTAGTCCATCACAACGATGTCGGACTCGAAGCTCTCGATCAGGTAGTTCAGGGCCTTCAGCGGCGAAATGACGCCGCAGGTGGCCACGTCGATGTCGGCGCGGAAGGTGGCGATGCCGTTGTGCGGGTGGGTTTCCGGATAGGTGTGCACGGTGATGTGCGACTTGTCCAGGTGGGCCACCACGGCGTCGGAGATCAGCTCCTTGCCCGCGGCCTTCTTGTCGATCACCGGCTCTTCGGAGATCAGGATCGTCACCGAGGCACCCTGCGGGTCGTAGTCCTGGCGGGCCACGTTGAGGATGTTGGCGCCGATGATCTCGGCCACGTCGGTGAGTATCTGGGTCAGGCGATCGGCGTTGTATTCCTCATCGATGTACTCGATGTAACGCTGGCGCTGCTCTTCCGACACCGCGTAGCAGACGTCGTAGATGTTGAAGCTCAGGGCCTTGGTCAGGTTGTTGAAACCCTGGAGCCTCAGGCGAGGAAGCGGCTTGACCACGGTGGCGTTCCTGCTTGGGAAAGGGGATGCAGCGGGGGCCGGCATTATCGGGCAAACGGCCCCCGGGGGGAACCGACCCCGTCACGGAACCCGAACCCGGCGCTCTCCGGCATTGCCCGGGGCCGCCGGGACGCCTAAGCTGAATGCCACTCACCACTGCCCCGCGGGGGCCGCGATGGCGGAGAACAGGAGTTCGTCGATGTCTATCCAGCCCCACAAGGCGGTCAACAGCCCACTGGCGCCCGACGCCGCGGCCATGAACCGCTTCCTCGACCACTGCCACCGCCGCCGCTACCCCACCCGCACCGACGTATTCCGCCCCGGCGCCCCCGCCACGTCGCTCTATTACGTGGTCAGCGGCTCGCTCAGCGTGGTCAGCGAGGAGGCCGACGGCCGCGAACTGGTGCTGGGCTACATCAACGCCGGCGAGTTCATCGGCGAAATGGGCCTGTTCTTCGCCGCCGACCAGCGCGCGGTGGTGGTGCGCACCCGCACCGCCTGCGAACTGGCCGAAATCAACTACGAGCGCCTGCACCAGCTGTTCGCCGGCCCGCTGGCGGCCGAGTGCCCGCGCATCCTCTATGCCATCGGCCTGCAGCTGTCCAAGCGCCTGCTCGACACCAGCCGCAAGGCCAGCCGCCTGGCCTTCATGGACGTCAGCGGCCGCATCATCCGCACCCTGACCGACCTGTGCCAGGAGCCCGACGCGCTCTCGCACCCGCAGGGCACCCAGATCCGGGTGTCGCGCCAGGAGCTGGCCCGCATCGTCGGCTGCTCGCGCGAAATGGCCGGCCGCGTGCTCAAGCAGCTGCAGGAACAGGGACTGCTGCACGCCCGCGGCAAGACCATCGTGGTCTTCGGCACCCGCTGAGCCATGGGCACCGCCTCGACGCCTGGTCGCGAGAGCCTGCTCGTGCGGCCGGCCTCGTCACAGGACGCCGCCGGGGTGGCGCTGCTGCTGGGCGTGCTGGGCTACCCCTGCACCCGCGATGAAGCCGTGGCCCGCCTGCAGGCGCTGCAGGAAGAACCCGACCAGCAGATCCTCGTCGCCGACCGCCACGGCGAGCTGGCGGGGCTGCTTGCGCTGGACCTGATGTACTACCTGCCTCTGGGCGCGCGCACTTGCCGGATCACGGCGCTGGTGGTGTCGGCCAAGGAGCAGCGCCGCGGCGTGGGCCGCATGCTGCTGCGCGAAGCCGAGCAGCGCGCCCGCCAGGCCGGCGCCGCGCGCATCGAACTCACTTCCGCCACGCACCGCCACGAGGCGCACGAGTTCTACCGCGCCTGCGGCTTCGGCGAAAGCGCCCTGCGCTTCCTCAAGCGCCTCGGCGACGCCTGAGCGCTGCGAAAGAGCGCTAATGCAGGGTTTCGAAGGCGCCGCGCAGGCGCTTGTTGACGCGGGCCAGGCTGCGCGGGTCGGGGCGGACCAGCACCGGGCAAGCGGTTTCGCACAGCAGCGGCAGGTCGCGCGCGCTGTCGCTGTAGACCGCGGCGAACGGCGGGTGGATGCCCTGGCGCGCCAGCGCCGTGATCTTGCGCGGGCCCACCGTGTGTTCCTGGCCGATCCAGCCGCCGAAGGCCTCGCGCACGCTCGAACCCACCACCGGCACCTCGGGCTGGCCCAGCGCAGACCATAGCTCGCGCGCCAGCGAGGCTTCGGCGCCCGTGACGATCACCACGCTGTGGCCGGCGTCCAGGTGTGCGCGCAGGCGCAGCACGGCAGGCAGGATCAGCAGCTCGTCGCGGCGATGGGCGCAGTCGCGCAGGAAATCCTCGCGCGCCTCGGCCAGCGACTCCTGCGTGCGCCCCACCGTGGCCAGCCAGGTGTAGAAACTGGCGGGCAGCCAGGCACTGCGCCACCAGGCGAAGCCCGGCGCCAGGAACGGGAAGCTCAGGCCTGCCGCGAGCCGCCGCAGCGGGTCGCGGCGCAGCTGGATGCGCAGCCAGGCGGCGGCGCAGTCGCCGCGCACCAGGGTGCCGTCGAAGTCGAACAGGACGGTGGCGGCGGCATTCGCCATGGCCTCAGGCGAACAGCCGGGCCAGCTCGGCGCCCGGGTCCGGCGCGCGCATGAAGGTTTCGCCCACCAGGAAGGCGTGCACGCCGTTGGAACGCATCAGCGCCACGTCGTCGCGGGTGGCGATGCCGCTCTCGGTGACCAGCAGGCGGTCGGTCGGCACGGCCTGGCGCAGCGCCAGCGTGGTGTCGAGCGTGACCTCGAAAGTGCGCAGGCTGCGGTTGTTGATGCCCACCAGCGGCGCGCCGACCTGCAGCGCGCGCTCGAGCTCGTCGATGTCGTGCACTTCCACCAGCACGTCCATGCCCAGGTCCAGCGCCAGGTGCGACAGGTCGGCCAGGGCGGCGTCGCCCAGCGCCGCCACGATCAGCAGGATGCAGTCGGCGCCCATCGCGCGCGCTTCGTACACCTGGTAGGGGTCGATGGTGAAGTCCTTGCGCAGCACGGGCAGCGAGCACGCCGCGCGCGCCTGCACCAGGTAGTCGTCGGCGCCCTGGAAGAAGTCCACGTCGGTGAGCACCGACAGGCAGGCCGCGCCGCCGCGCTCGTAGCTGGCGGCAATCTGCGCCGGGTGGAAATCGGGGCGGATGACGCCCTTGCTGGGGCTGGCCTTCTTCACTTCGGCGATCACCGCCGGCAGGCCGGCGTGCACCTTGGCCTGCAGCGCGGCGGCGAAGCCGCGCGTGGCCGGCAGGCCCTCGCAGCGGGCCTGCAGCTGGGCCAGCGGCACGAGGGCGGCGCGGTCGCGGATTTCTTCGGCCTTGCGGCGCAGGATGGTTTGCAGGATGTCGCTCATTGTCTTCCTTGGGTGCGCGGCCTCAGGGGCCGCCGTAGGCGCGCTCGACCTTGGCCACGCGCAGCTCGAAATGTTCATACCACTGCTGGCGGCCGCGCTCGCGGGCCAGGGTGTGCTCGGCGTGGCGTCGCCAGGCCAGGATGGCGGCTTCGTCGCGCCAGTAGCTGACGGTGATGCCCAGCCCGTCGGCGCCGCGCACGCTTTCAACGCCCAGGTAGCCCGTCTGCTGGGCCGCCAGTTCGACCATGCGGTCGGCGGTGCGGCCATAGTCGTCGCCGTCGCCTTCCCGGCGCTGGCTGGTGAACACCACCGCGTAGTACGGCGGCGCCGGCGTGCTGGCGAAGCCACCGCTGGCCATCGCGCCCTACTTCCCGCCCAGGCGCCGCGTGACCGCGACGAACTGGTCGAGCTTGGCGCGCGCCTGGCCCGAGGCCATCGCAGCACGCGCCTGGTCAATGCCGTCGGCGATGGATACCGCCTGCCCCGCGGTGTACAGCGCGGCGCCGGTGTTGAGCGCCACGATTTCCTTGGGCAGGCCGTCCTTGCCGTCGATCGCCTCCATCAGCAGGCCCATCGACTGGGTGGAATTCTCCACGCGCAGGTTGCGGCTGGCCGACATGGAGATGCCGAAGTCCTCGGGGTGGATCTCGTATTCGACGATCTCCTCGCCGCGCAGCTCGCCCACCATCGTGGCGCCGCCCAGCGAGATCTCGTCCATGCCGTCGCGGCCCCACACCACCATCGCGCGCTTGGCGCCCAGCTGGCGCAGCACGCGCACCTGGATGCCGACCAGGTCCGGGTGGAAGACGCCCATCAGGATGTTGGGCGCGCCGGCCGGGTTGGTCAGCGGGCCCAGGATGTTGAACATCGTGCGCACGCCCAGTTCCCTGCGCACGGCCGCCACGTTCTTCATGGCCGGGTGGTGCACGGGCGCGAACATGAAGCCCATGCCGGTTTCGGCGATGCAGGCCGACACCTGCTCGGGCTGCAGTTCGATCACGGCGCCCAGGGCCTCGAGCACGTCGGCGCTGCCGGACTTGGACGACACGCTGCGGTTGCCGTGCTTGGCCACCTTGGCGCCGGCCGCGGCGGCCACGAACATGCTGGCGGTGGAGATGTTGAAGGTGTGGGAAGCGTCGCCGCCGGTGCCGACGATGTCGACGAAATGCTGCGGGTTGGGCACGGTGACCCGGGCCGCGAACTCGCGCATCACCTGCGCCGCGCCGGCGATCTCGCCCACGGTTTCCTTGCGCACGCGCAGGCCGGACAGGATGGCGGCAGTAAGCACGGGCGAGACTTCGCCGCGCATCACCTGCCGCATCAGGTCCACCATCTCGTCGTGGAAGATCTCGCGGTGGTCAATGATTCGCTGCAGGGCGTCCTGCGGAGTGATCGGCATAACCTGCATCTCGTGTAGGAGGGCCTTCAGGCCCGATGGCCCCGGAGGAAGTTGCGAAGCATGTCGTGCCCATGCTCGGTGAGGATGGACTCGGGGTGGAACTGCACGCCTTCCACCGGCAGGGTCTTGTGGCGCAGGCCCATGATCTCGTCCATGGTGCCGTCCTCGTTCTCGGTCCAGGCGGTGATCTCGAGGCAGTCGGGCAGGCTTTCCTTGCGCACCACCAGCGAGTGGTAGCGCGTGGCCACGAACGGGTCGGGCAGGCCGGCGAACACGCCCGCGCCGGCGTGGCGGATGGGCGAGGTCTTGCCGTGCATGATGGTGCGCGCCCGCACCACTTCGCCGCCGAAGGCCTGGCCCAGGCTCTGGTGGCCCAGGCAGACGCCGAGGATGGGCACCACGCCCGACAGCTTTTCCAGCACCTCCAGCGACACGCCGGCCTCGTTGGGCGTGCACGGGCCCGGCGAGATGACGATGTGGTCGGGCTTGAGGGCGGCGATCTGCGCGACGGTCAGCGCGTCGTTGCGCACCACCTTCACGTCTTCACCCAGCTCGCCGAAATACTGCACGAGGTTGTAGGTGAAGCTGTCGTAGTTGTCGATCATCAACAGCATGCGGGGCGTTCCATCCGGGCCGGGACTTCCCGCGGGAATGCCGGGGGAATGTTGCCGCGGGCCGGCCTGGGCGGCCACCGCGGGCGATTGGGGACGCCAAGGATAGCGGACGCGGCGGCCGCATGGGCGCGGCCGGCGAGGCCGGCAAGCCCGGCCAGCCGGCGCCCACGCCC
>JALHLO010000224.1 GCA_022844525.1 Ramlibacter sp. | reverse complement strand
AGCCGCGGCCGGCCCCGGCCGGGTCGGTTCGCGCGCCGCGCAGCGCGGTGGACACGGCCCTCCTCGAGGCCACCTGGGGCTCGGACGCCCGGGAGATCCAGTCCATCGTGGCTGCGTACCTGCGCAGCGTGCGGGAAGACTACGCGAACCTGCAGCAAGCCATGGCGCGGCGCGATCCCGAGGCCGTGCGCGAGCTGGCGCACCGGATGCTGGGGGCCAGCGGGATGGTGGGCGCGAAGGGCATCGCCGAAAGCTGCATGCTCGTCACGGCGGCGGGCCGCGAGGCCTCCTGGGACGACCTGGCGATGGCGGTGCAGGCACTGGAGGCCGAGTACGCGCGGCTCGACGCCGAGTTCGGGCGCACGGCGTGACGCATCGCAAATCGCGGAGAATGGACCGGCAGCATCGACAGCACGGAGCACCGACTTGCACGACCTTTCTTTCCTGATCGTGGAGGACCACGCCTTCCAAAGGACGCTGCTCGAGCAGATGCTGCGTGCCCTGGGGGCGGTGCAGGTCAGGAGCGTGGCCAACGGCAAGGAAGCCATCAAGGCCCTGCGCGAAGGCCCGGCGCGCTTCGACATCGTGATCACCGACCTGATGATGCCGGAGGTCGACGGCATCGAGCTGATCCCGATGTTCAAGCAGGCGCCGCACCGCGCGGCGCTGGTGCTCGCGAGCGTCGACTCCGCTTCGCTCGCGATGGCCGAGGCGATCGCCAGGGCGCACGGCGTGCCGGTATTGGGGGCGATCGCCAAGCCGATCACGCCGGACAAGCTGCGCCCCCTGCTCGACCAGTACCTCGCGGAAAGGCAGGCGGCGCCCCGCCGGCCCGGCAGCTAGAACTTCTCGCCGACCGGCAGGTAGCGCCACTGCCCCACCGGCAGGCCCGCCATGCCGACGCGGCCGATCCGCAGGCGTTTCAAGGCAACGAGCGTCAGCCCCACCTGCCCGCACATCCAGGGCACGGCCTCGGGCGGGATGCCCTTGAGCGCGAAGCGCAGGCGCGTCTCGCTCTGCCAGCTCACGCGCGCCGGCGGCATGGGCTGGCCCTCGTGCACGAGCCCGCGGCACAGGCGTGCCAGGCCGTTCGGCGCGATCGTGCCGGTGACCTCCGCCACCAGCTCCTGCTCGATGACGCGCGCGTCCTCGGTCAGCTTGCGCACGATGCGGCCGTCCTGGCTGAAGACGGCGAGGCCGCTGGCCGGCGGCGGCAGCTCCAGCAGCGCGGTGAGCCCCACCGAGTGGCTCTTGATGCGGCGGATCCCCGACGGGTCGCCGGTCCAGCGCGTGTCCCCTGCGAGCAGCGCGCGCGCCTGCTGCGTCGTCATGCCGGCGGGTTTGTGCAGCAGGAAGGTGGCGGGCTCCGCCGGCTGCAGGTTCGCCTTGGAATCGATCTCCACGCGCTGGCCGGGGGCGACGCGGAACTGCGGTTCCTCGACCCGCTGGCCGTCCACCCGCACCCAGCCTTCGGCGATGTACTGCTCCGCCTCCCGGCGCGAGCACGGCACCTGGGCCGCGACCACCTTGGACAGGCGCAGCGCTTCTTCAGGCATGGTCACGCAGGGCCTGGAAGTAGCCTTCGATCGCCTTCGGCAAGGCCTTGCGCTGGCAGCGCTGCAGCTTCACCAGCAAGCCGTGCGGGACGTCATCCACCGCGTACTGCCGCTGGATGTCGCCCTGGATGCGCGACAGCAACGCCGCGGCCACCTCGGCGTCGGCCATCGCGCGGTGCGCGCGCCCGGCCGAGGGCAGCGCGTGGAAGGACGCCAGCGCCCCCAGGCGATAGCTGCCCGCTTCGGGATACAGCCGCCGCGACAGCAGCATGGTGCAGGCGAAGGAAGGGACCGCCCGCTCGTCCGCGCCCAGGCGTGCCAGCTCCGCGGCCCAGAAACGCTGGTCGAAGGACGCGTTGTGCGCGACCAGGGGCACGTCGCCCACGAAGCGGGCCGCCTCGGCCATCACCTCGGCGGCCGGCGGGGCCGCGCGCACCATCTCGTTGCTGATGCCGGTGTAGTCCTCGATGAAGGCGGAGATCCGCACGCCGGCGTTCATCAGCGACTGGTAGCGGTCCACCACCTTGCCGTCCTCCAGCAGGACGATGGCGATCTCGGTGGCGCGGTCGCCCATGGCGGGGGACAGGCCGGTGGTTTCGAAGTCGATGACGGCGACGGGGTTCATGCTGTGGGCGCGATTGTCGCCGCATCCGCGCGCGGAAAAACAAAAAGGGCATCGCCGCGGCGATGCCCCTTGTTCATCGGGGGTGGCCCGTAGGGTGTGCAGCTTCGCTGCGCACCACCTTGGCTCAGTGCCCCGACGCCCCCGAAGCGCCCAACCCGGTCTCCGAACGCACCTGCTGCGCCGGGAACAGGCCGCGCTCCTTCGCCGCCTGCGCGCTGCGGTCCAGGATGGAGAACAGCCAGATGCCGACGAAACCGATCGTCATGGAGAACAGCGCCGGCGAGGTGTAGGGGAACCAGGCGCTGCCCTTGGGATTGCCCAGCGTCACTTCCCACACCGAGGGCGACACCACGGTGAGCGCCACCGAGGAGACCAGCCCCAGGAAGCCGCCGATCACCGCGCCCTTGGTGGTGCAGTCCTTCCACAGCACCGACATGAACAGCACCGGGAAGTTGGCCGAGGCGGCGATCGCGAAGGCCAGCGACACCATGAAGGCGATGTTCTGCTTCTCGAAGGCGATGCCCAGCACCACGGCCACGACGCCGAGCGCCAGCGTGGTGATGCGCGAGACCTTCAGCTCCCTGGCGCTGTCGGCCTTGCCCTTCTTGAACACGGTGGCGTACAGGTCGTGCGACACGGCCGAGGCGCCCGACAGCGTGAGGCCGGCCACCACCGCCAGGATGGTCGCGAAGGCCACCGCCGAGATGAAGCCGAAGAACACGTCGCCGCCCACGCTCTTGGCCACCAGCACCGCCGCCATGTTGGCCGTGCCCGCGCCGCCATGGATGATGCCCTTGGAGGTGTCGGCGAATTCGGGGTTGGTGAGCACCAGCGCGATCGCGCCGAAGCCGATGATGAAGATCAGCACGTAGAAGTAGCCGATCCAGGTGGTGGCCCAGAACACCGACTTGCGCGCCTGCTTGGCATCGGGCACGGTGAAGAAGCGCATCAGGATGTGCGGCAGGCCGGCGGTGCCGAACATCAGCGCCATGCCGAAGCTGATCGCCGAGATCGGGTCCTTCACGAAGCCGCCCGGGTTCATGATCGACAGGCCGATGCTCCGGGCTTCCTCCGGGCTCTTGCCCGCGTTCTGCGCGATGGCATCCTTCACCTGCACGCCCTTGGCGAACAGAAGCTCGGGGCTGAAGCTGAACTGCGCCAGCACCATGAAGGCCATGAAGCTCACGCCGGCCAGCAGCAGCACCGCCTTGATGATCTGCACCCAGGTGGTGGCGGTCATGCCGCCGAACAGCACGTAGATCATCATCAGCGCGCCCACCAGCACCACCGCGATCCAGTAGTCCAGCCCGAACAGCAGCTTGATCAGCTGGCCCGCGCCCACCATCTGCGCGATCAGGTAGAAGGCCACCACCACCAGCGTGCCGGAGGCGGCGAATGCGCGGATCGGCGTCTGCTGGAAGCGGTAGCCGGCGACGTCGGCGAAGGTGAACTTGCCCAGGTTGCGCAGCCGTTCCGCCATCAGGAAGGTGATGATCGGCCAGCCTACCAGGAAGCCGATCGAGTAGATCAGGCCGTCGTAGCCGGAGGCCATCACGGCCGCCGAGATGCCGAGGAAGGACGCGGCCGACATGTAGTCGCCCGCGATCGCCAGGCCGTTCTGGAAGCCGGTGATGCCGCCGCCGGCGGTGTAGAAGTCGGCCGCCGAGCGCGTGCGCGCCGCGGCCCACTTGGTGATCCACAGCGTGCCGGCCACGAAGGCGCCGAACATGGCGATGGCCGTCCAGTTGGTGGCCTGCTTGGCCGCCTGGCCGGGGCCGTCGCCGGCGGCCAGCGCCGCCAGCGGCAGCAGGAGTGCGGCCAGCGCCGCGAGGATGCGGGGGATGCGGTTCATTTCCTGACTTCCTGCTCGAGGATGGCGCGGGTGAGCGCGTCGAACTTGCTGTTGGCGCGCCACACGTAGATGCCGGTGATGACGATGGTGAAGACGATCACCCCCATGCCGATGGGCACGCCCAGCGTGGTCACGCCGGTGCCGATGGGCTGCGACAGGAAGGGCTTGTTGAAGGCGATCAGCGCGATGTAGCCGTAGTACACGACCAGCATCGCGAGCGTCAGCGACCAGCCGAACACGTTGCGCTGGCGTCGCAGTTCCAGGTAGTTCGGATTGGTCCGGATGCGCTCGGTCGTTTCGTCGAGCCGCACCTGCGTCTCGCTCCGGGTCCCGGCGCCGCCGGGTTGGGCAATTGCTGCATCACTCACGCTTTGTCCCCTGTGCATTGAAAACGCGCGGAGTGTGGTGAGCCACGCTGACCGTTGCCTGACCGGCGGGCGATCCCGGCCCTCACCTGACCCGGACCTGACCGGGGACGCGCGAGACTGACCCGGAACTGACCGCGCGCGGCCGCGCCGGGCTTGAGCCAGCGCAAGTGCGCGAGCGCGGCCGGCGCGATGATCGAGGCTCCATGCCCACGTCCTTCGACTTCTCCGTCTCGCCCTTCGACTGCCTGTCGTCCGAGGAACAGCGGCTCGTGCGCGCGCACGTCGACATCGGCTACTGGCGCGAGGGCGACACGCTGCTGGCGCCGGGCGTGGAACCCGCGCACCTGTTCGTCGTCATCAAGGGCCGCGTGCAGCAGTTCGACGGCGACGAGTGGGTGGCGAGCTACGGCCCCGACGACTCCTTCGACGGCCGCGCGCTGGTCACCGGCAAGGCCAGCAGCCGCTTCGTGGCGCAGGAGGAAGTGCTGGCGCACCTGGTCGCGCGCTCGGCGGTCAGCGAGCTGATCGCGCGCAACGCCACCTTCGCCGCGCTGCTGTTCGCCGACCTCTCGCAGAAGCTCAACGCGCTGGCCGACCGCGCCGGCGCGCAGGAACGGCAGTCGCTGGCGCTGGGCCGGGTGGCCGAGGCCTACCTGCGGCCGGCGCACGTGGTCGACGCGGACGACGACGTCGTCTCGGTGGTCAAGGTGTTCCAGGCCCGCCGCACCGGCAACGTGCTGGTGCGCGACACCCGCACGCAGCCGCCGCGCACCGGGGTGTTCACCACCACCGGCCTGCAGCGCGCGGTGCTGGAGGGCACGCCGCTGGACCGGCTGCCGGTGCGCGCGTTCGCCACCTTCGAGCTGGTGAGCGTGCGGCCGCAGGATTCGCTGGTGGAGGCGCTGGCGCTGATGATCCGCCACCAGGTGCACCGGCTGGTGGTGGTGGACGGCGAGCGCGTGCTCGGCTTCCTCGAACAGCTCGACCTCCTGAGCTTCCTGTCCAACCATTCCTACCTGATCACGGTGCAGATCGTGCAGGCCGAGGACATCGCCGGGCTCGCGCGCGCCGCGGAGCAGGTCACGCGCCTCACCACGCTGCTGTGGCGCGGCGGCGCCAAGGTGGGCGCGATCGCGCGCCTGGTGGGCGAGCTCAATGCCAAGCTGTTCGAGCGTGCCTGGCAGCTGATCGCGCCGCCGGACCTGGTGGCCAACAGCTGCCTGTTCGTCATGGGCAGCGAAGGCCGCGGCGAGCAGCTGCTCAAGACCGACCAGGACAACGGGCTGGTGCTGCGCGACGGCTACGCCTGCCCGCACGACCTGGCCGCGATCTGCCAGCGCTTCTCGCAGGCGCTCAGCGCCTTCGGCTACCCGGAGTGCCCCGGCCGCATCATGGTGAGCAATCCGCAGTGGCGCCAGCCCGCCGCGGCGTTCGGCGAGACGGTGCGGCGCTGGCTGCTGATGCCCGATGCCGAGAGCCTGATGGCGCTGGCCATCTTCATCGACGCGCGCGCGGTCTGCGGCGATGCGCAGTTGCTGGCGCAGGTGCGCGGCGAGGTGGACCGGCTGTTCGTCGACAGCGACGCGCTGCTCGCGCGCTTCGCCGCCGCCATCGACGCCTTCGAGCAGGACAGCGGCTGGTGGATCCGCCTGTTCTCGCTGGGCGAGGACAAGTCCGGGCTGGACCTGAAGAAGGCCGGCATCTTCCCGCTGGTGCATGGCGTGCGCAGCCTCGCGCTGGAGGCGAAGCTGGCCTGCACCAACACGGTGGAGCGGATCGAGGCGCTGTGCGCCCTGGGCAAGCTGCCGCCGGACCTGGGCGCGGAGCTGGTGGACAGCCTGCACTTCCTCATGGGCCTGAAGCTGCAGTCCGGGCTGGACGCGCTGGAGCGGGGCAACCACGGCGGCAGCGCCAACGGCCGCCTCGTCCACGTCGAGTCGCTGACCACCCTGCAGCGCGACCTGCTGAAGGACGCGCTGGCGGTGGTCAAGCGCTTCAAGGCGACGCTGCGGCACCGGTACCGGCTCGACATGCTGTGAGCGCCGTCTCGCCGCTGCACTGGCTGCGCGCGCTCAAGCGCGAGTGGCTGCTCTACCACCTGGGCGACGAGCGCTTCCGCTTCATGTGGGACCCGCCGCCGCCCGGCGAATGGGTGGCGCTCGACTGCGAGACCACCGGGCTGAACGTGCACCGCGACGAGATCATCTCGATCGGCGCGGTGCGCATCGTCGGCGACCGCATCCTCACCAGCGAAAGCCTGGAGCTGCTGGTGCGCCCGAGCAAGCGCCGCGTCTCCGCCGACAGCGTGCGGGTGCACGGCCTGCGCGAGCGCGACCTGGTGGAAGGCATGGATCCCGACGAAGCGCTGATGGCGCTGATGCGCTTCATCGGCAGCCGGCCGCTGGTGGGCTACTACCTGGAATTCGACGTCGCCATGATCGACCGCGCGATCTTCCCGCTGCTGGGCATGGGGCTGCCGCAGCGCAAGATCGAGGTGTCGGCGATGTTCTACGACTGGCAGCGGCGCCAGCTGCCGCCCTACCACGAGGCGGCGCAGATCGACCTGCGCTTCGCCACCATGATGAACGCGCTGGACCTGCCGATGGAGTCCGTGCACGACGCGCTGAGCGACGCGGTGATGGCGGCGCTGGCCTTCATCAAGCTGCGGCACCTGCTGGGGGAGGCCTGAGGGTGGCCTTGTCGCGGTTCGGCTTCGCGCTCACCACGACC
>JALHLO010000223.1 GCA_022844525.1 Ramlibacter sp. | reverse complement strand
CGGCAAGCCCGGCCAGCCGGCGCCCACGCCCGCCGCGTCAGGGCGCGGGCAGGTAGTACAGCGGCGCGTCGGGCCCCAGCGGCCAGCCGAACGCCATCCACAGCACCAGCATGAGCGTCCACGCCAGGCCCAGGACAATCGAATACGGCACCATGAGTGCGATCAGCGTGCCCAGGCCGGCCTTGGGCCGGTATTTCTGGAAGACGACCAGGATGATCAGCAGGTAGGAATTGAGCGGGGTGACGATGTTCACCACCGAATCACCAATGCGGTACGCCGCCGTCGTCAGCTCGGGGCTCATGCCCACGATCATGAACATCGGGATGAAGATGGGCGCCAGCACGCCGAACTTGCTGAGCATGCCGCTCATGGCGAAGTCGCCGAACACCACCACCAGCACGAACGCCACCACCAGCAGCGGTATCGGCAGGTCGGCCTGGAACAGCAGGCTGCCGCCCGCGTACGCCAGCATCCGGTCCAGGCCGCTGTAGCCCATGTAGGCCACGAACTGGGCCAGGAAGAACAGCATCACCAGCACCGGGACGATGCCGCGGATGCCGTGGTTGAGCGCGTCGGCCAGGTCATTCTGGTTGCGCAGCACGCCGTTCATGACGCCGAAGACCAGGCCAGGCAGCAGGAACAGCAGCGCGATCAGCGGCACGATGACGTGCGACCAGCGCGGCCCCGGGGACTCCAGCAGCCGCGGCGCACCGTCGGCCACCACGGTGAAGGGCTCGGTGGCCAGTACGGTGGTGCCCTCTTCCACTTCGGTTCCCGCCGGCAGCAGCTGCACCGCGGTGGTGGTGGACACGCGCCCGTTGGGCAGGCTCGGCTTCCCGTCGCCGTGCAGCGGCATGCCGGGCACCAGCACCATCGCCGCCACCAGGCACAGGCCGGCCAGCAGGCTGGCCAGCGAGCCCATCAGTGCGCGACGCTCGCGCGGGGCCAGCGCCATGGCCCGGGCAGTGTCGTCGCCCGCCGCGGCCTTGTCTTCGGGATGGTGACGGTTGAGCCGGGGTTCGACGATGCGATCGGTGACGAACCAGCCGGCCAGCATCACCGTGAACGCCGAGCCCACCTTGAAGTAGTAGTTGTGCAGGATGGACACCGTGTAGCCGGGGTCCATGACGCGCGATGCGTCCTGCGCAAACCCGGTGAGCACGCTGTCGCCGCCGGTGGGGAAGAAACCGGCGCCGAAGCCACCGGCCACGCCACAGAACGCCGCGGCCATGCCGGCCACCGGGTGCCGGCCCACCGCCAGGTAGAGCGCGGCCGCCAGCGGCGGCAGGATGATGTAGCCGGCGTCGGACGCCACCGACGACGTCGCGCCCAGCAGCACCACCGCCGGCGTCAGCAGCCGCCGCGGCGTCAGGATCGCCAGCCAGCGCATCAGGGCCGAGAAGAACCCGAACTTCTCCGCAAGCCCGATACCCAGCATGGCCACGAAGATCAACGGCAGCGCCGGCATCTGGGCGAAGTTGCGCAGCGCCGACGACAGCATCCAGTAGACGCCGTCCACGGTCAGCAGGGAGCGCGGCTGCACCGGATCGCCCTGGGCCACCAGGTCCAGCTGCGGCACGCCCCGGGCATCCAGCACCGGCGCCTGCTGCATCTGCCCGTCCGGCTGCAGCTGCATTTCGGTCCGCAGCACCGGCTTCACCGGCTGCACGCTCCACTCCATCGCCGCACCCAGGGCCGAGACCAGCGCCACCAGCAGGGCCAGCAGCGCAAACAGCAGCGCCGGCTCCGGCAGCTTGTTGCCGACCCACTCGATCCAGTCGAGTGGGCCGCGCCGCGCCTTGGGGCTGGCTCCAGGGTGCGTGGGCATGCCGGCAGGCGCCATCACACCGGCCGGGAGACAAGCGCGGAGCTCACCGTGAGCTTCGCGTCATCCACCTTCCTGACCCCGGGCACACCCTCGACCAGGGCGACCAGGGCCGCGTGCTGATCGTCCGAGCTCAGCGTGCCGCGCAGCGACACGGCGCCCTCGTTGACCTCGAAACCGACCTGCTGCGGGCTGAGCCAGCCCGAGCGGCTGATGCGCGTGCCGATGGCGTCGACGATCTCCGCGTCGGTACTGACCGACGACGTCAGCTCCGAACCGAGGCGACCGAGCGTTCGCACGATGTCGCTGCGCGAGAGGATGCCCACGAGCTTGCCGTCGCCGACGACGGGCAGCGTCTTCACGCCGAGCGCGAACAGCTGCTGTGCGGCTTCGGCCAGGGGCATGTCCTCGGTGACGGTCTTGAGGTCCTTGGACATCACCGTCTCGACCCGGCGCCCGTAGGCCTTCGCGAACGCGCGTGCCAGCGTCTTGTCGTCGGAGAACAGGGTGCGCCACAGCTCGGTGGTCGGAGCGGTGCCCAGCTCCTCGCGACGCAGGAGGTCGCCGTCGGTGACCAGGCCGCGCAGGCGATGGTCGGCATCCATCACCACCAGCGCACTGGTGCGGGTGGCGGTCATCAGGGTCGCCGCCTCGCCGATGCTGGCATCGGCCGGCACCGAGACGAACTCCCGGGTCATCGCCTGGCCCACGCGCATCGCGCCCGCCGTCCCGGGGGCGCTGCCGCCGCCCGACCCGATCGGCGAGGGATCGGTCGCGGCGGAGCCGCGCGTCTTCCACAGCGAGTACAGCACGCCGCCGAACAGCAGCGACGCCGTGATGCCCAGGCTGAGTTCCGCCGGCATCTTGCCATCCCAGAGGATGTCGCCCAGGAAGATCTTGGCGCCGATGAAGATCAGCACGATCGCCAGCGCGTACTTGAGGTAATGGAAGCGGTGGACCATCGCCGCCAGCGCGAAGTAGAGGGCGCGCAGGCCCAGGATCGCGAAGATGTTCGAGGTGTAGACGATGAACGGGTCGGGGGTGATCGCGAAGATGGCAGGCACCGAGTCGATGGCGAAGACGACGTCGGCGATCTCCACCAGCACCAGGCACAGGAACAGCGGCGTTGCGAACCACGCCATCCTGCCGGTATTGCCGACGGGCAGCTTGACCCAGAACTTTTCGCCGTGGACTTCGTTGGTGACGTTCATCCGGCGCTTCATCAGCAGGAGCACGGGGTTCTTGGCGATGTCCGGCTTCTGGTCCATCATCACGATCATCTTCACGCCGGTCGCGATCAGGACGACGGCGAAGAAGTACATGATCCAGGCGAACTCCATCACCAGCGCCGCGCCCAGGCCGATCATGATGGCGCGCAGCACGATGACGCCGAGGATTCCCCAGAACAGCACGCGGTGCTGGTAGATGCGGGGCACCGCGAAGTAGGCGAAGATCATCGAGATGATGAACACGTTGTCCATCGCCAGCGTCTTCTCGACCAGGTAGCCGGTCAGGTAAAGCTTGACGGCCTCCCAGGCCTTCGCTTCGGGCGTGGGCAGGCCCGCGATCTGGGGATCAATGGCGTTGTCGCCGCCGTACAGGTAGTAGATCCACCAGACGGCGACGGCCCAGAACAGGCCCAGGCCGATGTAGAGCGACGACATCCAGAGGCTTTCCTTGACCCCGATTTCGTGTGTTTCCTTGTGCAGGACACCGAGGTCGAAAGCGAGGATGGCAAGGACGGTGGCGAGGAAGGACAGCCACACCCAAACGGGCATGCCTAGCCAGAGGCTGGTGATGATTTCCACGGGCGAATCTCCTGGGCAATCGAAGGTTCAATGCCCGGCGCCGCCGATTAGGCTTGGAGAGTTCAGACAGCGGGCCGTTGCATCGTTTTTAGACTACGACATCGTTATGCATTGCGCATAACCAGAGGGGCCCGCAGTCATCAACAGAATGTCGTAGCCAGCGTGAAAACAAAGTGAAAGCATCGCTCCCGGGGGCGCCCCGGTCGACCGGGGCGCCCGCGGGAGCCTCTGGAAGCCCTGGCTAGAGCCCGCCGGCCGCCTGGGCCACGGCGCGGAACAGCGCGCGGCCCTTGTTGAGCGTCTCCTCCCACTCCTTTTCGGGGTCGGAGTCGTGGACGATGCCGGCGCCGGCCTGCACGTGCAGGCGGCCGTCCTGGATCACGGCGGTGCGGATGGCGATGGCGGTGTCGGCGTCGCCCCACCAGTTGAGGTAGCCCACCGCGCCCGAGTAGATGTTGCGCTTCACCGGCTCGAGCTCGCGGATCACTTCCAGCGCACGGATCTTCGGGGCGCCGCTGACGGTGCCGGCCGGGAACGTGGCCTTGATCACGTCGGCGAAGCCCACGCCCGGCTGCAGCGTGCCGCGCACTTCGCTGACGATGTGCATCACGTGCGAGTAGCGTTCGATGATGAAGCGGTCGGGCACCTTCACGCTGCCGGGCTCGGCCACGCGGCCGACGTCGTTGCGGCCCAGGTCGATCAGCATCAGGTGCTCGGCGCGCTCCTTGGGGTCGGCCAGCAGCTCGGCCTCGAGCGCGGCGTCGGCCTCGGGCGTGGCGCCGCGCGGGCGCGTGCCGGCGATGGGCCGCACGGTGATCTCGCCGCCCTGCAGGCGCACCAGGATCTCGGGCGAGCTGCCCACCACCTGGGTGCCGCCCAGGTCGAGGAAATACATGTAGGGCGAGGGATTGAGCGCACGCAGCGCACGGTAAACGTCCACCGGGCGGGCGCGGAACGGCACGCTCATGCGCTGGCTCAGCACCACCTGGAAGATGTCGCCGGCGCGGATGTATTCCTTCGACTTCTCCACCGCCGCCAGGAAACCTTCCTTCGTGAAGCCCGAAACGAAGTCCTGCTCGCTCAGCAGCGACGGGTCGAGCACGTCGGGATAGCTGCGGCCGGAGTGGCGCAGGCGGTACACCAGCTCGTCGAGCCGGCGCAGCGCCTTGGCGTAGGCCTGCGGCTCGGCCGGGTCGGCGTGCACGATCAGGTACAGGCGACCCTTGAGGTTGTCGAACACGGCCACTTCTTCGCTCAGCATCAGCAGGGCGTCGGGCGTACCGAGCTGGTCGGGCTTGTCGCCACCGGCCAGCCGCGGCTCGATCCAGCCGATGGTCTCGAAGCCGAAATAGCCCACCAGGCCACCGGTGAACGCGGGCAGGTCGGGCATCCGGGGCACGGTGAAGCTGGCGCGCAGGCGATCCACTTCGGCCAGCGGGTCGGCCAGCTCGCGGGTCTGGGTAAGCTCGCCGTGTTCGCGCACTTCCAGCGTGTGGCCGCGGAAGGTGTAGGTGCGCCGGGCAGGCAGGCCGATGATGGAATACCGGCCCCAGGTTTCGCCGCCTTCCACCGATTCGAACAGGTAGGTGTGCGGGCCGTCGGCCAGCTTCAGGTACACCGACAGGGGCGTGTCGAGGTCGGACAGCACTTCACGCACCACGGGGATGCGATTGTGGCCCTCGCCCGCGAGGCGCTTGAACTCTTCGGCAGAAATCACGTTCACGACTCGATCTTGGCTGGCGGGCAGTATATCTTCGCCCAAGTCAAAGGGGATGCCATGGAATTTGCCCTCGTCCAATGCGACCGCTCCGGGATTCCCGTTGAGCACATTCCATCGCTCCCGGCGGAGTTGGCTGCAAACTGCACCGGCACCGCCGACCTTTATCGGCGTATTGGCTATCAACCCCCGTGGGTTGGATATGTGGCCGTCGTGGACGGATGCGGCGTGGGGGGTGGCGCGTTCGTGGGCCCACCGCAGGATGGCTACGTCGAGATCGCCTACTACACCCTGAAGGACCAGGAGGGGCGGGGCTACGCTTCCAGGACGGCGGCATCGCTCGTGGACATTGCCCGCAGGCATGATCCGCAGGTGAAGCTGCGTGCGTTCACGCTGATGGAGCAGAACGCATCCACCCGGATACTCGGGAAGCTCGGCTTCCGGATTTTCGGCACCGCGCAGGACGCCGACGAGGGCGAGGTGCTGGAGTGGCGAACCTGAAGCCAAGAAAACATACCAGGTATGTTTTCATGCAGCGTCCGGTCTTCGCCCCGGCGGTCAGTGAAAACATACCTGGTATGTTTTCTTGGCTTCAGGGCATGGGGCGCAGGTGGAGGGTGAACTCCACGCCGTCACCCTGGGGGAGATTTCGGGCCTCGGCGTGGCCGCGGTGCAGCTCAGCCACCAGCTTGACCACGTAGAGGCCAAAGCCCAGGTGCGCAGCGCCCTCGAGGCGCTGCGGCTTTTCGCGCAGGCTCACCAGCGAATCGAACAGCCGCGCGCGCATCGCCTCGGGCACCGGCGGGCCCTGGTTGGCGAGCGAGATGCGCGCGCCGTCGCCCTCGGCCGCCAGCGACAGCCGTACCCAACCGTCGGGCGGACAGAAGCCGCGCGCGTTGTCGAACAGCTTGTCCAGCGCCTGCGCCACCAGGTCGGGTGAGCCGCGCAGCTTCAGCGGCCCCGCCGGCAGCTCCACGCGCAGCGCGCGCGGCAGCAACAGGCTGCGGTGGCCCTCGGCGTAGTCGGCGATGAGCGCGCGCAGGTCGAAGGTCTCCGCCTCGGCCGATTCGATGGCGTGCTCGATGCGCGTCACCTCGCTCATCGTGCGCACCAGCGTGCCCATGCGCTCCACGCCGTCGCGGGCGCGCGCCAGGTAGGGCTGGGCGTCGGCGGGCAGCGCGGCGGTGTCGAGGTTGTCGAGCGACGTGCGCACGATGGCCAGCGGCGTGTTGAGTTCGTGCGACAGCTTGCCCGACAGCGAGCGCAGGTAGTCGGTGTACGCCGCCACCTGGTCGAGCAGGCTGGCGAAGCTGCGCGTCAGGTCGCCCACTTCGTCGCGCGAGCGGGTGAGCGGGAACGGCGTCACGCGGCCCTCGCGATCCAGCGCGCGCTCGGCGGCATCGCGCAGGCGGCGGATGCGCGCGCCCAGGCGCGAGGCAAACAGGAACATCACGCCGCCCGAGGCCAGGAAGGCGATCAGGCTCACGCCCAGCAGGCCCGAGAACGCGCGGTCGGTGAGCAGCAGCACTTCCGAGTTCGAGCGCTCCAGCAGCAGCGCCGCACGCACGTCACCGTCCACCTTCACCGGCACGGCGGCCGACAGCAGCAGGCGCGCGCCGGAAGGATCGCGGCGCCAGGCGGTGCCCGACCGGCCGGCAATGGCGGCGTCCACTTCGGCGCGGGCCATCCGCAGCGCGTCCGGGGCCTCGTCGGCCGCCGGCAGCGTGTCGCGGAACAGCAGTGCGCGGTAGAGGCCGCGGCGCCACGGCAGCAGGTCTTCCTCGCTG
>JALHLO010000222.1 GCA_022844525.1 Ramlibacter sp. | reverse complement strand
AGGTTGATGTTCACCACGCGCGCGAACTCCTCCAGCGGCGCCGGGCTGCCGTCCTTCTGCACGATGCGCTTGGCCGTGCCGATGCCGGCGATGTTCATCAGGATGCGGGCGGGGCCGTGCTTGCCGGCCGCCTTGGCGATCGCCGCGGCCATGCTGTCGGCGCTGGTGATGTCGCACTGGCACGCGACGCCGCCGATGTCGGCGGCGACCTTCTCGGCCAGCTCCATGTTGACGTCCAGCACGGCGACCTTCGCGCCCATGCGCGCGAGTTCGCGGGCGGTCGCCTCGCCGAGGCCGGAGGCGCCGCCGGTGACCAGTGCGGCCTGTCCCTGGATGTTCATGCGTGCTCCTTGCCCGGCTTCAGGGTGAAGGGCAGGCGGTCGTCGTGGAAGGCCTGCACCAGGGCGTCGCGGTGCTTGAGCACGGCACGCTGGTTGATCGAGCCCTTGTCGGTGACCTCGCCCTTGTCGATGGAGGGCGGTTCGTGCATCAGGTGCAGGCGCGCCACGCGGTTGGCGCTGCCGGTCGCGCCCTTCGCCAGTTCGTCCAGCACGTCCTGGAAGCGCCCCTGCACCGCCGCGCTTTCCAGCACTTCCTTCAGGGGCGTCTCCGGCGGCAGGTGCGGCGCCAGCTTGCGGATCTCGGGGCGCGGGAACAGCAGGGCGCCGACCTCGTTGCGGTTCAGGCCGGTGACCACCGCATCCTGCACGTAGGGCGCGCCCGCCGTGATGATCCTGGCGCGCAGCGGCCCGACGCTGACGAAGGTGCCGGTGGCCAGCTTGAAGTCCTCGGCGATGCGGCCGTCGAACTTCAGCCCGAGGTGCGGATTGGATTCGTCGATCCACAGCACGGCGTCGCCGGTGCAGAAGAAGCCTTCCTCGTCGAAGCACTCGCGCGTGGCCTCCGGGTTGCGCCAGTAGCCGGGCGTGACGTTGGGGCCCTTGTAGCGGATCTCGGTCTTGCCTTCCACCGGCACCAGCTTGAGCTCCATGCCGGGCGTGGGCAGGCCGATGTAGCCGGACTTCACGTCCGGATTGGTGATGAAGACCGCGAACGGCGAGGACTCGGTCATGCCCAGTCCCGTGCCCATGACGATGCGCTCGCCGATCTCGGCTTCCTGCACTTCGTGCAGCAGGTCCCAGATCGGCTGGGCCAGCGCCGCGCCGGAGTAGAAGAACATGCGCACCCGCGACAGCAGGTTCCTGCGCAGCACCGCGTCCGCCTTCATCGCGTGGGCGATGGCCTCGAAGCCGGTGGGCACGTTGAAGTAGACGGTGGGCGCGATCTCGCGCAGGTTGCGCAGGGTCTCGTGCATCAGCGCCGGCGTCGGCTTGCCGTCGTCGATGTAGAGCGTGCCGCCGTTGTAGAGCACCAGGCCGACGTTGTGGTTGCCGCCGAAGGTGTGGTTCCAGGGCAGCCAGTCCACCAGCACCGGCGGCTCCTCGGCCAGCACCGGCATCGACTGCCGCATCTGCTGCTGGTTGGCGCACCACATCGCATGCGTGTTGATCACCGCCTTGGGCAGCTTGGTCGAGCCGGAGGTGAACAGGAACTTGGTGATCGTGTCCGGGCCGGTGGCCTGCATGGCCGCTTCCACGGCGGGCGTGGGCGCGGTGGCCAGCAAGTCCGCCAGCGGCGTGGTCCGGCGGCCCTCGATGCCGCCCTCGGCCATGACCACTTCGATGTCCGCACCCACCGTCGCCTGCACGGCGCGGGCGTAGCGCGCATCCGGCGCGAACACCAGCCCCGGCGTCAGGGTGGCGAGCGCGTGGCGCAGCTTGTCGAAGTCCTGGCTGACCAGCGAATAGGCGGGCGACACCGGGCAATGCGGAATGCCCACGTACAGCGCGCCGAGCGCGAGCAGGGCGTGCTCCAGGCTGTTCTCGCCCAGGATCGCGAGCGGCCGCTCGGCGTCCAGGCCGCGGTCCAGCAGCGCCTGGCCGATGCTGCGCGCGCGCTCGAGCGCCTCGCGCCAGGTGACCGTCTGCCAGTCGCCGGTGCTGCCGTCGGCGTTGCGCCGGCGGCGCGCCATGAAGATGCGGTCCGGGTGTGTCTCGGCCCAGTGCACGACGCGGTCGGTGATGCGGTGGGCATGGGGCTGCAGCTCGGCGTCGGCGCGCACATAGCGCGCGCCGCCGGCGCCTTCGCGCAGGATGGCGCGCGTGACGCCGAAGCGCAGCGGCCGGTAGCGGGCATGGGCACTCCGGGGCGCTCTCATGGTGTCGGTGTCTCCTCGCACGGCGCGCGGCTCAGCTCTTGCCGACCTTGGCGGCGCGGCCTTCCAGGAAGTCGCGCACGCGCTCCTTGGCCTCGGGGGCGCTCTGGGCGATGGCGGCCATCAGCGCCTCCGTGAAGAAGCCCTGGTCGGCGGGCTGCTCGGCGATGCGGGGCAGGGCGTGCATCAGCGCGTAGTTGGTCAGCGGCGCGTTCTGCGCCACCCGCCGGGCGAGTTCCAGCGCCTTGGGCAGCGCCTGCCCGGCGGGCACCAGGTACTGCGCGAAGCCGGCGCGCTCGCCCTCGGCGGCCTGGTAGACGCGGCCGGTCAGCATCATGTCGGTCATGCGCGCGGCGCCGATCAGGCGCGGGATGCGCACCGCGCCGCCGCCGCCGACGAAGATGCCGCGCGAGCCTTCCGGCAGCGCGTAGAAGGTGGTGTCGTCCGCCACGCGGATGTGGCAGGACGCGGCCAGCTCGAGGCCGCCGCCCACCACCGCGCCATGCAGGGCGGCAACGACGGGCACGGGGCCGTACTGCACTTCCTCCAGGCAGGCGTGCCACATGCGCGAGTGGTGCAGGCCCGCGCCCGCGTCGCGCTCCTGCAGTTCCGAGAGGTCCAGCCCGGCGCAGAAGTGGTCGCCTTCCCCGTGGAGCACGGCCGCGCGCACGCCGGCGGGCAGGTTCTGGAAGGTGTCGCGCACCGCCTGCACGAGCGCGTCCGACAGCGCGTTGCGCTTGGCCGGACGGTTGAGGCGGACGACGGCGACGTCGCCGTCGATGTCGAGCTGGATGTCTTTGATGCGGGTCATGAAACGTTTGCGGAGTGCGCGGATTGTTTGTTATAAACAATAACCAAATCAAGGCCGCGGCCCTAGGGCTTACCCTAGGAATCCGCAGATCACGGAGACAAGATGGACCACGCGAACCTCGTCGCGATCGACGTGCACACGCATGCCGAAGTCAGCTGCTGGAATCCCTTCGACAACTATGGCGAGGAGTACGACCGCGCGGCGGACAAGTACTTCCGCTCGAACCGCCGCCCGACCATCGCCGAGACCATCGCCTACTACCGCGAACGCAGGATCGGCCTGGTGATGTTCACGGTGGACAGCGAGTCCAAGCTGGGACGGCGCCGCATCCCCAACGAGGAGATCGCGCAGGCCGCGCGCGAGAACAGCGACATGATGGTCGCCTTCGCCAGCATCGACCCGCACAAGGGGAAGATGGGCGCGCGCGAGGCGGAGCGGCTGATCAAGGAAGAAGGCGTCAAGGGCTTCAAGTTCCACCCCACGGTGCAGGGCTACCACCCCTACGACAAGATGGCCTGGCCGATCTACGAGGTGATCAACGCGCACAAGATGCCGACCATCTTCCACACCGGCCACAGCGGCATCGGTTCGGGCATGCGCTGCGGCGGCGGCCTGCGGCTGGAATACAGCAACCCGATGCACCTGGACGACGTCGCGATCGACTTCCCCGACATGCAGATCGTGATGGCGCACCCGAGCT
This sequence comes from Ramlibacter sp., assembly GCA_022844525.1. Taxonomy (GTDB): domain Bacteria; phylum Pseudomonadota; class Gammaproteobacteria; order Burkholderiales; family Burkholderiaceae_C; genus Ramlibacter. Next base: position 3,460 of record JALHLO010000222.1, on the reverse strand, counting down.
TCCCCTGGCAGGACGAGGCGCTCTCGGTGGCCACGCACAAGCCCAACGTGTGGATCGACCTCTCGGGCTGGAGCCCGAAGTACTTCCCCAAGCAGCTGGTGCAGTACGCCAACACGCTGCTGAAGGACCGCATCCTGTTCGGCAGCGACTACCCGCTGATCACGCCGGAACGCTGGATGAAGGACTTCGAGGAGGCCGGCTTCAAGCCCGAGGTGATGCCCGGCATCCTGAAGGGCAACGCGGTGCGCCTGCTGGGGCTGGCGTGACCTCCTTCTTCCGGGGCCTCGCGGACATCGAGGCCCTGGAGCGCACGCCTTACGAGCAGGCGGTTCCCGCGCGCACGACCTACGGATTGATCGCCCGCGCCGCGCAGCGCTTCGGCGCGCGCACCGCCTTCACCTATTTGCCGGACGGCGAACTCGCCACGCCGCCGCAGCGCATCACGTATGCCGAGCTGCTGGCGAACATCCACCGCGCCGCCAACCTGTTCCGCCGGCTGGGCGTCGGCCCGGACGATTCCGTGGCCATCCTCGCGCCCAACGTTCCGGCCACGCACTACGCCCTGTGGGGCGCGCAGGTCGCGGGCCGCGCCTGCCCGGTCAACTTCATGCTGCAGCCGGACCACGTCGCGGCACTGCTCGACGCGAGCGGTGCCAAGGTGGTGGTGGCGCTGGGGCCCAACGCGGAGCTGGATGTCTGGTCGGCGGTGCAGAAGGTGCCGGGCCTCGCCGCGCGCACGGTGCTGGCCATCGGCGGCAGCTTCGAGGAGGCGCTGGCGAAGGAGTCCGGCGTCCTCGGCTTCGATCCGCGGCTGGGACCCGATCGCATCGCCGCGCTGTTCCACACCGGCGGCACCACCGGCGCGCCCAAGCTGGTGCGGCACACGCATGGCAACGAGGCGCACACCGGCTGGTTCGCGCACCGCTTCTACGGCTTCGACGAACACACGGTGGAGGTCAACGGCTTCCCGCTGTTCCACGTCGCCGGCGCCTTCGTCTACGGGCTGGCGCTGCTGGCCATCGGCGGCACGCAGGTGCTGCCCACCGTGAGCGGCATGCGCAACGCGGCCTTCCTGCGCAATTACTGGAAGTTCTGCGAGCGCGAGGGCGTGACGGCGCTGGCCTGCGTGCCGACCATCCTGGCCGGCCTGTGCAACCTGCCGGTGGACGCGGACATCTCGCGCATCCGTGTCGCATACACGGGCGGCTCGCCGCTGCCGACGGAGTTGGCCGCGCGCTTCGAGGGCACGCTCGGCATCGCCGTGCGCAACATCCTCGGCATGACGGAGTGCGCGGGGCTGGTGTCCATCGAACCTTTCCACGCGCCGCGCGTCGCAGGGTCCGCCGGGCTGCGCCTGCCGTACACGCAGGTGAAGGTGGTGCCCTGGATCGGTGCGAGCGCGTCGGTCCGCGAGGAGTGCGCAGCGGGCGAGACCGGCATGGTCGTCCTGCGCGGGCCGAACGTGAGTCCCGGCTACACCGACCCGGCGCGCGATGCCGGCATGTTCGAGCAGGGCTGGCTGGTGTCGGGCGACCTCGGCCACGTCGATGCGCAGGGCTACCTGCACGTCACCGGCCGCGCCAAGGACGTGATCATCCGCGGCTCGCACAACATCGACCCGGGCCTGGTGGAGGATGCCTTCCTGGCGCACCCGGCCGTGGCGATGTGCGCCGTGGTGGGCGAACCCGATCCGCATGCAGGGGAAGTGCCGGCGGCCTTTGTCACGCTCAAGCCCGGGATGCAGTTGCCGGGCGAGGCGGTGCTGCGGGAAGTCGCGGGCCAGGTCTACGAGCGGCCGGCCGTGCCCCGGCGCGTGGTGGTGCTGGAGGCGCTGCCGCTGACGGCGGTGGGCAAGGTCTACAAGCCGGCGCTGCGCTTGCGCGCGACCGAGCTGAAGCTGCAGGAGGTGCTGTCGGCGGCGGCGCCGGGGGTGGGGCTGCGGGTGAGCGTCAGGGAGAAGGGGGCCGGCTGCGTCGCCGAGGTGGCGGTGGATGCGGCGCGCGATGCACGATTGGAGCAGCGGCTACGCGATGCGCTGGGGGCGATCGCGGTGGAGACGGTGTTCGCGTTCGCGTGAGGGCGTGTGCCGGGGTTCGGGCTTCGCCGCTCACCCCGACCTACGAAGACGGCACCCTGCAGGTCGTGGTGAGGTTCTATGTTTGAAGTCAAGCCGGTTGGCCGAGGAAGGTCTGCAGGTCAAAGGCACGCTTGGTCTTCCAGACGCTGTAGGCGGCTCTGAGCAGCTTTCGGCCCAGGATGAGGGCGGCCTCGGTTGTTGCAAGGCCGCGTGCGCGCAGTGCCTGGTACATAGGCGCCAAGGCTTTTGATCTGGCGGCACTGAGGCCCACCATGTACCACTGCTTGCGCAGGTAGCCCGGCCCACACTTGGACAGCCGGCGGCGGCCGCGCCTGCGCCCGGAGTCGTCCGGACGTGGATCACAGCCGCTGTAGGCCACCAGTGCGTCGGAAGTGGCAAAGGGCACGCGTTCGAGCAAGACGGCCAGCAAGGCGCTGCCCACGGGCCCGAAGCCCACCACGCCCTTGATCAGCGCGCGAGCGTCGCGCAGCTTTTCGTCTGCATTGAGCAGCTCGTCGAGCTTGCGCTCGATCGAGCGGATGAAAGCCTCCATGGCGTGATCGAGCTGCTTGAACTGGGACTTCAACTCCTGGCAGCCGCCCAAGGACTGGCGCAACGATTCACGCTTGACCACCGCCAGGGCACGACGGCGAATCAGTTCGTCGATGAGGGCGTGTTCCGGGGAGGCGGGCTGCCACTGGTGCAGCTTGTGGCCGTGCTCGGCGACGTAACGGGCGATGACGCCCGCGTCCACACGGTCGGTCTTGGCTCGCACGTCCAGGCCCCTGGCATAGAAGTACAGCCGGCGCGCATTGAGCACGTACACCCGCATGCCCGCGGCGTGGGCCAGCCGCGCCAGCAGCTGGTGGTAGCGGCCGGTGGACTCCATCGCGACGATGCTGCCCTTGGGAAGCTTGCGCAGCCAGGCGCGGATCTCGCGGACGTTGTTGCCCAGGGGCGAAGCGGACGCTTGGCCGAGAAACTGGATGACCAGCTCATCCTTAGCCACATCCACTCCATGGATCATGGAATTCAATTGCATGGCATCACCTCCAGTCACAGAATCACCGTGCTGGGGTGTGAGCCCCGCCAAAGCGTTAGCTTGCGTGCAGATCGGCGGTCACAGTGCCGCTGGGTTCCTCATCGACGCTTGGGGCGGGGGTGGGAGAGATCTCACCATGTCGGTCCGTTACCGGCCGATGACCCGCAGAGTCACTCCACCCCAGCACCCTAAACATACAAGCCCGCAGGCGAACCGCGACACGCCTCACCAACCTCCGCAAGCCAGCCACGCATCCACGTCCCCCAGCCGGTCGTTCCCCCAGAACGGCTCCCCATCCACCACGATCGTCGGCGAGCCGAAGATCCCCGCCTTGATCGCCG
>JALHLO010000221.1 GCA_022844525.1 Ramlibacter sp. | reverse complement strand
GCGGCCGCCGGCGCCGTCCTTCGCCGACGACCGCGACCTGCCGCGGGACGCGCGCCGCACCGTGCTGGTGGTGGAGGACGACGAAAGCTTCGCGTCCATCCTGTTCGACCTGGCGCACGAGCTCGGCTACCGCTGCCTGGTGGCGCACGACGCGCGCGAAGGCGGCGAGCTCGCCATGAAGCACCTGCCGGACGCCGTGCTGCTGGACATCCTGCTGCCCGACGAGACCGGGCTGGCCGTGCTGCAGCGCCTGAAGGAAGACCCGCGCACGCGCCACATCCCCGTGCACGCGCTGTCGGCGGAAGACCGCTCGGAGCCGGCGCTGCAGATGGGCGCGATCGGCTACGCGCGCAAGCCGGCCTCGCGCGAGGACCTGCAGGACGTGTTCCGGCGGCTGGAAGCCAAGCTGAGCCAGAAGGTCAAGCGCGTGCTGCTGGTCGAGGACGACCGGCGCCAGCAGGAAAGCGTGATGGCGCTGATCGGCGACGGCGACGTCGAGATCGTGGCGGCCTCCCGCGGGGCCGACGCGCTGCAGGCGCTGGCCGGCTCGGTGTTCGACGTGATGATCATCGACCTGAAGCTGCCGGACATGACGGGGCAGGAGCTGCTGCACCGCATGGCCGCCGGCGAAGGCAAGTCCTTCCCGCCCGTGATCGTCTACACCGGCCGCAACCTCACCCGCGACGAGGAAGCCGAGCTGCTGCGCTACTCGCGCTCCATCATCATCAAGGGCGCGCGCTCGCCCGAGCGGCTGCTGGACGAGGTGACGCTGTTCCTGCACAAGGTGGAGAACCAGCTGTCGACCGAGCGGCAGAAGATGCTGCGCACCGCGCGCAGCCGCGACAAAGCCTTCGAGGCGCGCCGCGTGCTGGTGGTGGACGACGACATGCGCAACATCTTCGCCCTGACCAGCGCCCTCGAACACAAGGGCGCGGAAGTCGAGATCGCGCGCAACGGCGTCGAGGCGCTGCAGAAGCTGGAACAGAACCCCGACGGCATCGACCTGGTGCTGATGGACATCATGATGCCGGAGATGGACGGCCTGACCGCCACGCGCGAGATCCGCAAGAACCCGCGCTGGCAGAAGCTGCCCGTGATCGCCATCACCGCCAAGGCCATGAAGGAAGACCAGGAGAAGTGCCTGGCCGCCGGCGCCAACGACTACCTGGCCAAGCCCATCGAGCTGGAGCGGCTGTTCTCGCTGATGCGGGTGTGGATGCCCAAGCTGGAGCGCATCCTGTGACCCTGGCGGTTCCGGACATCGAGATCCGGCTGCTGGTCCAGGCGGTGTTCCTGCGCTATGGGCACGACTTCCGCGACTACGCGCAGGCCTCGCTCAAGCGCCGGGTGCTGCAGGCCCAGCAGCGCATGGGTGCCGCGTCGGTGTCGGCCCTGCAGGAACGCGTGCTGCACGACGCCGATGCGTTCGCGCAGCTGCTGCAGTACCTCACCGTGCCGGTCAGCGAGATGTTCCGCGACCCGGGCTACTTCCTGGCGCTGCGCCGCCACGTGGTGCCGGTGCTGCGCACCTACCCGTCGCTCAAGATCTGGGTGGCCGGCTGCAGCACGGGCGAGGAGCCCTACTCGCTGGCCATCCTGCTGCACGAGGAGGGGCTGCTGGAGCGCAGCATCCTGTACGCGACCGACATCAACCACGCCTCGCTGGAAAAGGCGAAGCAGGGCATCTTCCCGCTGGAGAGCATGCAGTCCTTCACGCGCAACTACCAGCGCGCGGGCGGCACCGCGAGCTTCAGCGACTACTACACGGCCGCCTATGGCGGCGCCCTGTTCGACAAGCGCCTGCGCGACAGCATCACCTTCGCCGACCACAGCCTGGCGACCGACGCCGTGTTCTCGGAGACGCAGCTGGTGTCCTGCCGCAACGTGCTGATCTACTTCAACCGCCAGCTGCAGGACCGCGCGCTCGGGCTGTTCCACGAGTCGCTGTCGCGGCGCGGCTTCCTCGGCCTGGGCTCCAAGGAGACGCTGGACTTCTCCTCCTATGCCGACCGCTTCGAGCCGGTGAGCCGGCCCGACCGCATCTACCGCCGCCTGGGGGACCGCGCATGAAGCGCGAGCTGCCCGCGGACTTCGCGTTCGCCGCCGAAGCGGTCGCCATCGGCGCCTCGGCCGGCGGCATCGACGCGCTGCTGGTCCTGCTGGAGGGCGTGCCGGCGACGATGCGCGCGCCCATCCTGATCGTGCTGCACCTGCCCGAGCAGCACGAGAGCCGGCTGCCGCAGGTGTTCGGCGCGCGCCTGGCCGTGCCGGTGAAGGAAGCCGAGCCGCACGCCCCCGTCGAACCGGGCACGGTCTATTTCGCGCCGCCGGGCTACCACCTGCTGGTGGAACATGACCGCAGCTTCTCCCTCAGCTGCGACCCCCCGGTGCTGTTCTCCCGCCCGTCCATCGACGTGCTGCTGGAGTCCTGCGCCGAAGCCTGGCGCGAGCGGCTGGCTTGCATCGTCCTCACCGGCGCCAACGAGGACGGTGCCCGCGGCCTTGCGCTGATCGCGGAGCTGGGCGGCCTCACGGCCGTGCAGGACCCCGCGGAAGCCGCGCACAAGGCCATGCCCGAGGCGGCGATCGCCGCCGGCCGGCCCGATTACGTCCTGCCGCTGGCGGGCCTGCGCAGGCTGCTGCACACTGTGGTGAGCTGATGACTTCCTCTTCCCCCGACGTCAACGTGCTGCTGGTCGACGACCTGCAGGAGAACCTCGTCGCCCTCGAAGCCCTGATCCGCCAGCCCGGCCGGCGCATCTTCACCGCGCGCGCGGGCGAGCAGGCGCTGTCGCTGATGCTCGAGCACCCGTTCGCGCTGGCCATCCTGGACGTGCAGATGCCCTCCATGAGCGGCTTCGAGCTGGCCGAGCTGATGCGCGGCACCGAGCGCACGCGCAGCATCCCCATCGTGTTCGTCAGCGCCGGCGGCCGCGAACTGAACTACGCCTTCCGCGGCTACGAGGCGGGCGCCGTGGACTTCCTCTACAAGCCGCTGGACCCCCATGCGGTGCGCAGCAAGGTCAACGTGTTCGTGGACCTGTTCCGCCAGCGGCAGGAACTGCAGGAAGCCAAGGCGCAGCTGCAGCGCGCGGTGAGCATGCGCGACGACTTCATGTCCATGATCGCGCACGAGCTGCGCAATCCGCTGAACTCGGTGTACCTGCAGGCGCAGTTGCGGCGCCGGATGCTCGCCGCACCCAGGCCGCCCGACACGCAGACCATGCAGAGCATGGTGGAACGCGACGAGCGCCAGATCCGCAGCATGGTGCGGCTGCTGGACGACATGCTGGACGTCACCCGCGCGCGCACCGGCAAGCTGGCGATCGTGCCGGCCCCGTACGACCTCGCGGCCTCGACGACGGCGGTGGTGGATGCCATCCAGGAGCAGGCCCGGACCTCCGGCGTCACGCTCACGCTGGCCGCGCCCCCGAAGCTGCCCATGGTGGGCGACGAATTCCGCATCGAGCAGGTGATCACCAACCTGCTGACCAACGCCCTGCGCTACGGGCAGCGCAAGCCGGTGGCGGTGACGGTGGGGGTGCGCGAGAGCGAGTCCGAGGCCTTCGTCTCGGTGCGCGACCAGGGCATGGGGATCCAGCCCGAGGACCAGGAGCGCATCTTCGAGCAGTTCGAGCGCACGGAAGGCTCGGCGCAGATCGCCGGGCTGGGCCTGGGCCTGTACATCGCGCGCCAGATCGCGCAGGCCCACCACGGCCGGCTGGAGGTGCGCAGCGCCCCCGGCGACGGGGCCGAATTCATCCTCTCGCTGCCGCTGCCCGCGCCCGACGCGCCCACGTGAGAAAATCGCCGGTTCCGGCCGCGCGCGGCTCAACAGACCCACGAAAAGAAATCATCATGGACGCAGAACGCATCAACCTGATCGGTACGACCCTGGCTGACCTCCAGGCCCGTACCGGGGACCTCCGGAGGTATCTTTGACTTCGATGCCAAGTCGGAGCGCCTGAGGACGGTCAACGCCTCGCTCGAGGACCCCGGGGTCTGGAACGATCCCAAGAAGGCCCAGGAACTGGGCCGCGAGAAAAAGCAGCTGGATGACGTCGTCGTGACCATCCAGAAGCTGGAAAGCGAGCTGTCGGACAACCTCGAGCTGTTCGAGATGAGCAAGGAGGAAGGCGACGAGGCCGGCCTCGCGACCATCGAGGCGGAAACCGCCAAGCTCGAGTCCACGGTGAAGGACCTCGAGTTCCGCCGCATGTTCAACCAGCCGGCGGACCCGAACAACTGCTTCCTCGACCTGCAGGCCGGCGCCGGCGGCACCGAAGCGTGCGACTGGGCCAGCATGCTGATGCGCCAGTACCTCAAGTACGCCGAACGCAAGGGCTTCAAGGCCACGGTGGAAGACGAGACGCCGGGCGACACCGCCGGCATCAAGGGCGCCACGCTCAAGATCGAGGGCGAGTACGCATTCGGCCTGCTGCGCACCGAGACCGGCGTGCACCGGCTGGTGCGCAAGTCGCCCTTCGACTCCTCGGGCGGGCGGCACACCAGCTTCGCCAGCGTGTTCGTCTACCCGGAGATCGACGACTCGATCGAGATCGACATCAATCCGGCCGACGTGCGCACCGACACCTACCGCGCCTCCGGCGCCGGCGGCCAGCACATCAACAAGACCGATTCGGCGGTGCGCCTGACGCACATCCCCACCGGCATCGTGGTGCAGTGCCAGGACAGCCGCAGCCAGCACAGCAACCGCGACGTCGCCTGGCGGCGCCTGCGCTCGCGCCTGTACGACTTCGAGATGCGCAAGCGCATGGAGGCGCAGCAGAAGCTGGAGGACAGCAAGACCGACGTCGGCTGGGGCCACCAGATCCGCAGCTACGTGCTGGACCAGAGCCGCATCAAGGACCTGCGCACGGGGGTCGAGATCTCGAACACGCAGAAGGTGCTGGACGGCGATCTCGATCCCTTCATCGAAGCGTCGCTGAAGCAGGGCGTGTGATGGCGGGACCTGCCGCGAAGACCACGGCCCTCGTCTTCGACATGGACGGCACCATGGTCGACTCCATGCCGGCCCACGCGCGCAGCTGGGAAGTCTTCATCCGACGGCATGGCATCCGCATGTCCGTCGACGAAGTGCTGCGCAAGACCACCGGCCGCACCGGGGTGGAATGCATCCGCGTCCTGCTGGGCGAGGACGTGCCGCACGACCGCGCCGTCGCGCTGATCAACGAGAAGGAGGCGCTGTACCGCGACTTCTTCGCGCGGGACTTCCGCGAGGTCGCGGGCTTCCGCGAGTTCGCGCGCCAGGTGACCGATCGCGGCCTCAAGTTCGCCGTGGCCACGGCCGGCGACCGCAACAACATCGCGTTCGCCCTCGAGCACCTGAAGCTCGACCGCCGGCCCGACGCCATCGTCGGCGGCGACGAAGGTTTCGCCGGCAAGCCGCAGCCCGACCTCTTCCTGGAAGCGGCGCGGCGGGTGCAGGCGGCGCCCGCCGAATGCATCGTGTTCGAGGACGCGCCCTTCGGCATCGAGGCGGCGCGCCGCGCCGGCATGCGCGCGGTGGCGATCTGCTCGACGCACCGCGCCGAAGAGCTCGCCGGACCCCACGTGATCGCGCAGGTGCGCGACTACCAAGAACTCATGAACGACTCATTTCTGGAGAGCCTCCATGCGTGAAGGAACGTCGAAGGTGATCTACCGCGCGGACTACCACCCGCCCGCCTTCTGGATCGACTCGGTGGAACTGGTGTTCGACCTCGACCCGGCCAAGACGCGGGTGCTCAACCGCATGCGCGTGCGCCGCAACCCGGACGTCACGCCGCAGGCGCTGCGCCTGGACGGCGAGGACCTGAACCTCGCGCGCGTGCTGGTCGGCGGCCAGGGCACCTCCTTCAAGATGGAGGAAGGCCAGCTGGTGCTGGAGAACCTGCCCGAAGGCAACGAGCCCTTCGACCTGGAGGTCTTCACCACCTGCGCGCCGGCGAAGAACACCAAGCTGATGGGCCTGTACGTCAGCAACGAATCCTTCTTCACCCAGTGCGAGGCCGAGGGCTTCCGCCGCATCACCTACTTCCTGGACCGTCCCGACGTGATGGCCAGCTACACGGTGACGCTGCGTGCGGACAAGCAGAAGTACCCCGTGCTGCTGTCCAACGGCAACCTGGTGGACCAGGGCGAGCTGGAGGATGGCCGCCACTTCGCGAAATGGGTGGATCCCTTCCGCAAGCCCAGCTACCTGTTCGCGCTGGTGGCCGGCCAGCTGGTGTGCCGCGAGCAGCGCATCGCCGCGCGCAGCGGCCGCGAGCACCTGCTGCAGGTGTACGTGCGCGCGGGCGACCTGGACAAGACCGAGCACGCGATGAACTCGCTCATGGCCTCGGTGGCCTGGGACGAGGCGCGCTTCGGCCTGGAGCTGGACCTGGAGCGCTTCATGATCGTCGCCACCAGCGACTTCAACATGGGCGCGATGGAGAACAAGGGCCTGAACATCTTCAACACGAAGTACGTTCTCGCCAACCAGGCCACGGCCACCGACACCGACTACGCCAACATCGAGTCGGTGGTCGGCCACGAGTACTTCCACAACTGGACCGGCAACCGCGTCACCTGCCGCGACTGGTTCCAGCTGTCGCTCAAGGAGGGCCTGACCGTCTTCCGCGACCAGGAGTTCAGCCAGGACCTCTCGGGCGACGCCTCCGCGCGGGCCGTCAAGCGCATCGAGGACGTGCGGGTGCTGCGCACCGCGCAGTTCCCCGAGGACGCCGGCCCGATGGCCCACCCGGTGCGCCCGGACCAGTACCTGGAGATCAACAACTTCTACACCGTGACGGTGTACGAAAAGGGCGCCGAGGTTGTGCGCATGATGCAGACCCTGGTGGGCCGCGAAGGCTTCGCCAAGGGCCTGTCGCTGTACTTCCAGCGGCACGACGGCCACGCCGTCACCTGCGACGACTTCGCGCAGGCGATCGCCGACGCCAACCCGGATTCGCAGCTCGCCCAGCGGCTGGACCAGTTCAAGCGCTGGTACAGCCAGGCCGGCACCCCGCGGGTGAAGGTGCAGACGCATTTCGATGGGGTCTCCGGCATCTACTCGGTCATGCTGTCGCAGTCCTGCGCGCCCACGCCGGGCCAGCCGGACAAGCAGCCCTTCGTGATCCCGGTCGCGCTGGGCCTGCTGGACGCGCAAGGCCGCGAACTCACCAGCGGCATGCACGTGCTGACGCAGGCCAGCGAGACGCTCACCTTCC
>JALHLO010000220.1 GCA_022844525.1 Ramlibacter sp. | reverse complement strand
CTTCGACGACATGGACGACGACATCCCGTTCTGACGCACGGATGTCACCGCGCCGCCACCGCTGACGCGGCGCGGCGCCCACCAAGCCAGGCGGCATGATCAGCCTGACCCGACTCACCTTCCAGCGCGCCCGGCAGGAACGCCTGCCGCAGCTCGCCGGCAGCCTCACCTTCACCACGGTGCTGTCGGTCGTGCCCTTCCTGGCGGTGAGCTTCGCGCTGATCACGCGCTTCCCGATCTTCAGCCGGCTGCACGACGCGATCCAGCGCCACCTGCTGGAAGTGCTGCTGCCCGCCGACATCTCGCGCACCGTGCTGCGGCACCTGGCGCGCTTCGCCGCCAATACCGGCGGCCTGACGCTGGTGGGGATGCTGTTCGTGCTGGTGGCGGCGGTGGTGCTGCTGCTCACGATCGAAAACGCGTTCAATCGCATCTGGCAGGTCAAGAAGAACCGGCCGTTCGCCAAGCGCGTGGGCATGTACCTGCTGATCCTGGCGCTGGGGCCGCTCGTGCTCGGCGCCAGCCTGTGGGCCACCTCGTACCTCCTGGGCATGTCCGCGGGACTGCTGCGGCAGCTGCCGCCTTCGGCCGCCTTCGTGCTCCAGCTCGGACCGGTGCTGCTGGGGACGGTGGCGCTCGCCAGCCTGTTCTACTTCCTGCCCAACACGCGCGTGCGCCGGCGCGACGCGATCGTCGGCGGCCTCCTGGGCAGCATCGCGCTGGAACTGGGCAAGCGCGGCTTCGCCGCCTACCTGCTCTCGGTGCCCACGTACAAGACCATCTACGGCGGCTTCGCCGTGGTGCCCGTGTTCCTGTTGTGGGTGTACTTCTCGTGGCTGGTCACGCTGGCGGCCGCACTGGTCGCCGCCAACATGGCAAGGGCCGGGCGGCCGCCGGCGCGGCGAACTGCGCGCGCCTAGGACGGCCTGCCCTCACCCTCTCCCGGAGGGAGAGGGTGAGAGGCCGGCGCGCAGGGACGGCGCGGGCAGCAAGGACAGCAGCGCGGCCAGCAGCAGGGCGGCCAGCACGTTGTGCGCCAGTCCCATCGCCAGCGGCACCGCCGGCGTCCACAGCATCAGCAGCCCGAGCGCGGCCTGCGCCAGCGCCAGCAGCACCAGCAAGCCGCCCAGCACGCCGGCGCCCCTGCGCACGGCGACCACGCCCAGCGGCACCAGCAGCGCCAGCACCCCCAGCGCCGTCCAGCGGTGCCACTGGCACAACGCGGCCTCGCCGCAGCGGTCCGACAGCTGCGTCACGCTGACCAGCCCGCCCAGCGCGATCTGCAGCAGCAGCAAGACCAGCGCGGCCAGCGTCCAGGTCTTCGGCGCGGTTGCGGCCGGCGTCCACGCGCCGGTGGCCTGCACCAGCCGCAGCGACAGCGCGAACATCGCCAGCCCCGCCAGCAGGTTGCCCACGCCCACGAATGCGGCGCGCGAGGGGCCCGCCATGCGTCCCAGCACCGCGAGGAACAGCGCCAGCCCGAGCAGCCCGAGCACCAGCCGCCCCTGCCGCCGCAGCACCGGCTGCTGCCCCATGGACTTCACCAGCATGAAGATGACCAGCAGCAGCGCCACGCTCGCGACCACCCGGTGCGCGACCCGCGCGGAGGTCACCGCCGTCGAATCCAGCGTGTCCAGCGCCTCGGGCGTCATCGCCGCGCGCTGCGCATAGCACTGCGGCCAGGGCTCGCAGCCCAGTCCCGCGCGCGACAGGCGGATGAAGGCGCTCAGGCTGGTGATGGCCAGCACCAGCAGGGCGCAGGCCCACGCCAGCTTGCGCAGCTGCGCCAGGCGGGGGTCGGGCGTTTTCATGGCGCGGATGCTACCGGTGCGCAACGCCGCGGCATGCGCGCGGCCGGGGTTTTCGGAAAACCTTATCCCAGATCAAGGTCCGGCCGGGCCGTCCGGCGAACCATGCGGCCACGACACAAACCACGAGGAGAAGCCATGAGCCACGACAGCGACGACGCGGATGTTCCATGGATGCAGAAGCTGCTGGACAACCCTTTCCTGCTGCTGTTCCTGGGCGTGTTGATCCCCATGGTGGTCTACACGCTGTGGGGCGTCATCGACATCCTGACCATCCCGGTCGCCAAGTGAAGGAAACGCCATGACCGCCATCCTCCCGCCGTCGGAACGGCTCTGGTGGAAGCATCCGCTGGACCGCGTCGAAGGCACCTGGATCGCCATCGCCTTCGCCTGGTGCATGGTGATGTTCTTCATGATGATCTACTGGCACGCCTACGGCAACCAGAACCTCTCCACCGAAACCTACAAGACCACGCCCGAGAAGTTCGCGGCCAAGGCGCAGGCGGTGGTGGACAAGTACACGGTGCGCACCGAGACCGACCAGAAGATCCCGGTGGTGGCGCCGCCGCCGGACAGCGACGTCTACCTGGTGGCGCGCCTGTGGTCCTGGTGGCCGATCATCGAGCTGGAGAAGGGCAAGACCTACCGCCTGCACCTCACGGCCATGGACTACAACCACGGCTTCTCCCTGCAACCGGCCAACATCAACATCCAGGTGGTGCCGGGCTACGAGCACGTGGTGAAGGTCACCCCCAACCAGTCGGGCACCTTCTCGATCGTCTGCAACGAGTTCTGCGGCATCAACCACCATTCGATGGTGGGCCGCATCTACGTCAAATAGGGGCCGCACGCCATGTCCGCCGTCCTTCCCGCGCCGCCGGCCTCGCCCGGGGCCGCCACCACCTACCGTACCTGCCCGCGCAGCGGCCTGCAGTTCGAAGCCCGCGCCGAGCGGCTGATGATCGTCAACGCGGTGACCGCCGTGGTCGCGCTGCTGGTCGGGGGCATCCTCGCCATCGGCGTGGTGCTCACGCGCTGGCCCGCCGTGCACTGGCTGGCGCCCGACACCTTCTACATGGTGCTCACCGCCCACGGCATCGACATGCTGATCTTCTGGATCATCTTCTTCGAGGTCGCGGTGCTGTACTTCTGTTCGTCGACCTTGTTGCGATGCCGGCTGGCGACACCCAACCTGGCCTGGCTCGCCTTCGCGCTGATGCTGATCGGCGCCGTCACCAACAACGTGGCGGTGTTCCAGGGCGGCTCCAGCGTGATGATGACGTCGTACGTGCCCATGATGGCGGCGCCATCCTTCTACCTGGGGCTGATCCTGTTCGCCGTCGGCGCGCTGATCGCCTGCTTCGTCTTCTTCGGCACCCTGGTGGTGGCCAGGCGCGAGAAGACCTATGAAGGCTCGGTGCCGCTGGTGACCTTCGGCGCGATCACGGCAGCCATCATCGCCGTGTTCACCATCACCTCCGGCGCGATCATCCTGATCCCGACCTTCCTGATGTCCGTCGGCCTGGTCAAGGAAGTGGACCCGCTGGTCTACCGCACCATCTGGTGGGCTTTCGGCCACTCCTCGCAGCAGATCAACGTCGCCGCCCACATCTCGATCTGGTATGCGGTGGCGGCGATCGCCTTCGGTGCCAAGCCGATGTCCGAGCGGGTGAGCCGCGGCGCCTTCCTGCTGTACATCCTGTTCCTGCAGCTGGCCAGCGCGCACCACCTGCTGGCCGACCCGGGGCTGTCCACCGGCTGGAAGGTCGTCAACACCAGCTACTTCATGTACTTCGCGGTGCTGGCCTCGATGATCCACGGGCTGACCATTCCCGGCGCCATCGAAGTCGCGCAGCGGCAGAAGGGCTACAACCGCGGCCTGTTCGAGTGGCTGCGCAAGGCGCCCTGGGGCAACCCGGTGTTCTCCGGCGTCTTCATCTCGCTGATCGGCTTCGGCTTCCTGGGCGGCATCTCGGGCGTGATGATGGGCACGGAGCAGCTGAACATGCTGATCCACAACACCATCTACGTGCCGGGGCACTTCCACGCCACGGTGGTGGTGGGCACCACGCTGTCCTTCATGGCGCTCACCTACTTCCTGATCCCGGTGCTGTTCAAGCGCGAGATGATCCTGCCGCAGTGGGCGAAGCTGCAGCCCTACCTGTTCGGGCTGTCGATGTACTTCTTCTGCCTGGTGATGATGGGCGCCGGCACCCTGGGCGTGTCCCGCCGCCACTGGGACATGGCCTTCCAGGGCGCGGCGCTGGGCTACGAGTGGCCGGGCGCGGCCTACCTGATGATGGGCCTGGTGGGCATCGCCGGCATCGCGGCCATCGCGGGCGGCGGCATCTACATCCTGGTGACGGTGGGCTCCATCCTGTTCGGCCGCAAGCTGGAGAGCGGTGCGAGCAGCAGGGCCTTCACGCCGGTGCCGCGCGCGGCGCCGACGGCGGTGGCGCAGGGCTACGGCTCCGCCGGCTTCGCGGCGCCGGGCACCTTCGTGCTGGCCATGCTGTTCCTGGTGGCCTTCGTGCTGTACTACTTCATCAACTGGAAGTACCTCGGGCAGCTCTGGGGCCTGAGCTGAGGAGGGCGGCAGCATGACCACCACGGCCATCGCCAGCCCGCCGCGCGGCCTCGTGCTGGCACGGGCGGTGCTCTCGCTGTTCAAGCTGCGCATCGGCGTGCTGATCATGGTCACCGCGCTGGTGGGGCTGGCGGTCACGCCCGGTGCCTCGCTCAGCGCGGCGCAGGTGCTGGTGCTGGCGCTGTCGGTGCTGGTGGCTTCCGCCAGCGCCGGCGCCTTCAACCAGTACGCCGAGCACGAAGCCGACCGGCTGATGATGCGCACCTCCGGGCGCGCCTTCGTCACCGGCGTGCTGCCGCGCCATCCCGCCTGGCTGCTGCTGATGGCGCTGATGCTCGCGGGCGCGGTGGCCGCGGCGTGGGCGATGCTCAATGCGGCCGCCGCGGCCTGCGTGTTCCTCGGCGCCTTCTTCTACGGCGTGGTCTACACGCTGTGGCTCAAGCGCCGCAGCGCCTGGAACATCGTGATCGGCGGCCTGGCCGGCAGCTTCGCGTTGCTGGCCGGCGCGGCCGCCGCCGACCCGATGCCGGGCGCGCACGGCTGGCTGCTCGCGCTGGTGCTGTTCCTGTGGACGCCGCCGCACTTCTGGAGCCTGGCGATCGCCAACCGCAGCGACTACCTGATGGCAGGCGTGCCCATGCTGCCGGTGGTGGTGGGCGACCGCCGCGCGGCCTGGATCGTGTTCGGCGGCACCGTCGCCCTGGTGGCCGCTTCGCTGGTGCCGCTCGCGTACGGCGCGGGCTGGATCCACGCGCTGGGTGCGCTGGCCGGCGGCACCTGGTTCCTGCGCAAGTCCTGGCAGCTCGGGCGCCGGCCGACGCGCCGCACGGCGATCGCTTCCTTCCTGGCTTCGCTGGTGCAGCTCAGTGCGCTGCTCGCCGGGACCACGCTCGACGCCCTGCTGCGCTGACTTCTTCTTCTCGAGCAGTCCCGCGATGGCCCGCCGTACCCGCTCCAGCCTCCGTGCCGCCATCGCCGCCTGCGGGCTGGCGCCGTGGCTGGCGCTGGCGCAAGAGGTGCCGAAGCTCGACGCGACCGAGGCGATGCGCGCCAGCCAGGCGGCGGTGGGCCGCACGGTGCCGGACCACGCCTTGCTGGATCGCGCGGGCCAGCCGGTGCGCCTGTCGTCCTTGCGCGGCAAGCCGCTGCTGGTGAGCTTCGTCTACACCGGCTGCTTCCAGGTCTGCCCCGCCGGCACGCGGGCGCTGGAGGAATCGGTGCGCGGGCTGGAGGCGCGCTTCGGCGCGCGCCAGTTCAACGTGGTGAGCATCGGCTTCAACCAGCCGGCCGACTCGCCGCAGGCGATGAAGGCCTTCGCCGCGCAGAACCGCATCACGCGCGGCAACTGGGACTTCCTCAGCGTGCCGGCCGCCGTGGTGGAGCCGCTCACGCGCGCGTTCGGCTTCCGCTACGCCGCCACCGCCGCCGGCTTCGACCACGTGCTGCAGGTGAGCCTGGTGGACGCGCAGGGGCGCATCGTGCGCCAGGTCTACGGCGACCGCCCCGCCGTCGACGCGCTGGGCGAGGCGCTCAAGCAGCTGGTGGCGGGCCAGCCCGTGGCCGCGGACGAAGGCCTGGTGGCCGGCGTGATCGACCGCATCCGCATCCTGTGCACCGTGTACGACCCGGAGACGGGCCGCTACCGCGTGGACTACAGCCTGCCGCTGGAGATCGCCGGCGGGCTGACCTTCATCCTGGCCATCGCGCTGTACATGTTCAACGAATGGCGGGTGCGGCGAAGGGAGCGCCGGCATGCGCCGCTGGGTCCTCGCGCTTGACCACGGCTTCGACGCCGCCTTCGGCGCCGCGCGCAACCCGCTGAAGCAGCTGGGGGCGCTCGCCTTCCTGCTGCTGTGGCTGCTGGCGCTGACCGGCGTGGTCCTCTATGTGCTGCTGGACACCTCGGTGGAAGGCGCCTACCGCTCGATCGATGCCCTGTCGCGCGAGCCTTTCAGCGCGGGCAGCGCCCTGCGCGGGCTGCACCGCTACGGCGCCGACGCCTTCGTGCTGGTGATGCTGCTGCACCTGCTGCGCGAGTGGGCCCTGGGCCGCTTCGCGGGTTTTCGCACCTACTCCTGGACGACCGGCGTGCTGCTGCTGCCGGTGGCCTATGCCTGCGCCATCGGCGGCTTCTGGATCAACTGGGACCGGCTCGGCCAGTTCTCCGCGATCGCCACCGCCGAATGGCTGGACGCCTTGCCCTTCCTGGCCTCGCCGCTGGCGCGCAACTTCCTGCACGGCGCGGTGAGCGACCGCCTGTTCTCGCTGTTCGTGTTCGTGCACCTGGGGCTGCCGCTGTTCCTGGTGTTCGCCAGCTGGGCGCACGTGCAGCGCATCAGCCGCGTCGACGCGTTCCCGCGCCGCGCGCTCGCCGTGGGCAGCGTGGCGCTGCTGCTGGTGCTCGCGCTCGGGCTGCCGGTGCGCAGCCAGGGGCCGGCCGACCTGGGCACGGCGCTGCAGCAGCTTTCGCTGGACTGGCTGCTGCTGTTCCTGCACCCGCTGGTGGATGCGACTTCCGGCGCAGTGACCTGGGCGCTGGTGGCAGGCGTGCTGGCGGCCTTGCTGGCACTGCCGCTGCTGCGGCGCGCGCCGGCCGAGCCGGTGGCGGTCGTCTATCCGGAGCAGTGCAGCGGCTGCGGCCGCTGCGCCGACGACTGCCCCTTCGGCGCGATCACGCTGGTGCCGCATCCGCAACGCCGCGCGGGCGTGCAGCTGGCGCGCGTGCAGGCGCAGTTGTGCGCGAGCTGCGGCATCTGCGCCGGCGCCTGTCCCTCGTCCACGCCCTTCCGCAAGACCGAGGCGCTGGTCACCGGCATCGACATGCCGCAGCGGCCGGTGGGGGCGCTGCGCG
>JALHLO010000219.1 GCA_022844525.1 Ramlibacter sp. | reverse complement strand
CGGCCTGCAGCGCCGCGTCGAGCGGGTCGCCGCTGTCCGGCCGCGATGCCAGCCGCGCGGTGGCCAGCAGCGATGCCTCGTCCCAGCCTGCGGCAGCGACGCGCTGCGCCAGCGTGAGCGTGCCGCAGGTGATGGTGCCGGTCTTGTCCGAGACGATGCAGGTGGTGCGGCCGATGTTCTCGACCGCGACCGCGCGGCGCACCAGGGCCTTGCGGCGCGCCAGCCGGAACACGCCCAGCCCGAGGAAGAAGGTGTACACGACGGGGAATTCCTCGGGCAGGGCGGCCACGGCGAGCGTGACCGCGCTGAGCAGCGCGTCCTCCCACCCGTGCCCCTGCCACAGCCGCACCGCGGCCAGGACCAGGCAAATCGCCAGCGCCACGCCGACCAGGATGCCCACGAGCCGGCCGATCGCCTGCTGCAGCGGCGTCGCGGCGTGGCCGCCTTCGGCGGCGCTGCGCGCGATCTCTCCATAGCGCGTGTCACCGCCGGTCCACACAATGCGCATGCGCGCCACCCCGGTGAGCAGCCGTGTGCCCGCGGTGCCCCAGTGCCCGTCGTCCAGGGGCAGCCTGGCCGGCGGCGGCGCCTGCAGTGCCGCCTTGCGGACCGGCAGCGACTCGCCCGTGAGGACGGACTCGTCGCACTGCAGGCCCGAGCCGGCGACCAGGACGCCGTCGGCAGGAAAGTACGCGCCCGGCGCGACCTCGACCAGGTCGCCGGGCACGAGGTCCTGGTAAGTCAACTCGCTCCAGGCGCCATCGCGCAGTGTCCGCGCCGTGCCGGCCATGCGGCTGGCCAGGCCGGCCGTCGACAGGAGCGTGCGGCGGTGCAGGTAGGCGTCCATGCCGAGCAGCGGCACCAGGGCCGCCAGCAGGGTCGCGGCCTCGCCGGCCTGGCCCAGCCCGGCGAAAAGCGCCGCGGTGAACAGCAGGAACCAGGGCATGGGGTCGCGCGCGGTGTGCCGCACCACATCCCCCCATCCGGAATGCGACTCGGGAATGACCTCGTTGGCCCCGTACTGCTGCCGCGCCGATGCGACCTGCGCCGACGTCAGCCCCGCATCCGCCGAGAGGCCCTGCGGGAGGCGTTCGCCCGGCGCTTCGCGTTGCCCCATGCTGCCTTTCCTGGTCGTGTCCGGCGGAGGGGCGAAGCTTAACCCTGCGTCCGTTTCCGGACGCCGCGGTCTGCGCATGCGCAGCGCGGTCAACGGTTCGGCACGCTGCCGCGTTACATCAGGGAGTCCCAGTCCGACAACGCATTTCGTTCCCTACCGAGAGATCCCCATGACCAAGCTTCTTGCCTTCCTGGCCGCCACTTTCTTCGCCGTGTCGTCGTTTGCGGCGTCGCACGCCGGTGCCCCCATGGCTGGCGCTTCGGCCGCCGCCAAGACCGAAATGAAGGCGGAGGCCAAGGCCGACTCCAAGGCCGCCAAGGCCACCTCGGCGGCCGAGAAGAAGAAGGCCACCGCGGATGCCAAGGCCGCGAAGAAGGCCGCCGCCGCCCAGAAGAAGGCCGAGAAGGCCGCTGCCAGCGCCAAGGCGGAAAAGAAGGTCACCGCGGCCGACGCGGCCAAGACCAAGGCCGTCGTGGCAGCGGATGCCAAGCAGCAGAAGGCCGAAGTGAAGGCCGATGCCAAGAAGGAAGAAGCCAAGAAGTAAGGCTTCCCCGCGCCTGCGTCAATGCCCGCTTCGGCGGGCATTTTGCATTGGAGGCGGCTTCTTCTCGTCGACGGAATCGATCGCGGACGCCGCCTAGGCCAATGCCACCGTCTGCGCCCCGATGCTGCGCAGGCAGCGTTTACGCAGCCCGTCGACCGCCAGCAGGTGCTCTTGCAGCGCCGCCGCCGATGAAGTCCTGCCGCCCAGCGCCTGCAGCAGCCGCGTGCGGGAGACGAGGACGGCGACCCAGGCGACGGACAGCCTGGGCAGGGATGCGCCCAGGATGCGCAATTCGCCGAACTCCGCCTGCAGGCGCCGGCACAGTTCCGCATCCAGCCAGGTGTCGGCAAGAACGCGGAGGTCCATTTCGTATTTCTCCAGGGCGGCGGCCAGCTTGAACGTGATCACCCGGTTGGAAAAGTCCTTGATGTGCATCGCGCCACTCTAGGTCAACATCGCGGCGCCGCGCGCGCGAAAACGTGCGGTTACCGCTCAGCATGTAAGCGCGCTTGCGCCTTTCGCCGGATGCCCCCATGGCCCGCTTGCACGCCCCGGCTGCGTACCATGGAGCCAGCTTTGATCGCGGAGTGCAGACCCCATGTGCCGGAACATCAGGACCCTCTTCAATTTCGACCCTCCCGCCACCGAGCTCGAGATCCGCGATGCATCCCTGCAGTTCGTGCGCAAGCTCAGTGGCTTCAACGTGCCGTCCAGGGCCAACGAAGCGGCTTTCGAGCGCGCGGACGAGGAAGTCGCGGCCTCGGCGAGGCAGTTGATCCAGTCGCTGGTCACCCACGCCGAGCCCCGCACGCGCGAGGCGGAAGCCGCCAAGGCCAGGGAGCGCGCGGTTGCGCGCTTCGGCGAGAGACGATGACAGGGTGGACACGACAGCTGCCGTCGCTCATTCACCGCCGCATGAAGCCCGTCCGCCGATCCGCGCCCCTGGCGCTCACCGCGCTCCTGGCGCTCGCCGCGCTCCTCGTCCACGCCGCCGCGGCGCACGCCGCATCGCCCGCCCCCGCCTTCGACGTAGCCTATCGGGCCTGGGACGTCGTGAACGACTTCGCGCGGCACCACCGCGACCCGCGCCTGGCCGGGGAGTGCGGCAAGACCTTCCGGCCCTTCGTCATCCCGGGCCTGAAACGGCAGACGAAGCAGGACGAGGAGATCGCCGCCACCGCCTGCCACGACGCCGCCCGCGCCCTCTGCGCGAACGCGCGGCTGCAGCGCACGGCGGACATGGCGAGGAAGTGCGAGGAGTTCAGGTAGCCGCGCGCCTGCGCCTCACCACCACTGGCCGCCGCGCGCGCGCTCCTGCCGCACCGCCTCGCTGGCCAGGGCCGTGAGCCCCATGCCGGCCAGCACCAGCAGCGCGGAGATCGTGAAGCCGACCGGGCCCTCGGGCACCAGCCAGGTGGGGTACTGGGGATAGGCCTGCGCCAGCGTGCGCAGCACGGGCAGCTTCGCTTCGGCGCGCTCCGCGTTGACCGCCATCAGGCTCGCGCGCGCGAACACCGCGCCCAGCACCAGGATGGCGCCCGCGAGGAAGACGGTCTTGCCGATCACGAGGGCGCGCCTCGGCGAGCGGGCGATGAGCGCGCGAAGCCATTTCATGACGCGTTCGCTGCGCTTGCCCTGCGTCATGCGCGCGCCCCCGGCTCCGCGTGCGTGACGCGCCACCACGCCGGCAGCAGCTCGCGCACCGCGGGCCGCGCGAAGCGGTCGTCGATCAGCACCACGATGCCCTTGTCTTCCTGCGTGCGGATCACGCGGCCGGCCGCCTGCACCACCTTCTGGATGCCGGGATACAGGTAGGTGTAGTCGTAGCCCGCGCCGAACACGCCCTCCAGCCTTTCCTTGAGCTGCTCGTTGCGCGGATTGACCTGCGGCAGGCCCAGGGTCGCGACGAAGGCGCCCACGAGGCGGTCGCCGCGCAGGTCGATGCCCTCGCCGAAGCTGCCGCCCAGCACCGCGAATCCGACGCCCGCACCGCCCGGGACGAAGCGCTCGAGGAAGGCCTGCCGCTGCGCTTCGTCCATGCCGCGGCCTTGCGTCCACGCCGGCACCTCCGGGTGGGCCCGCCGGAACTCTGCCGCCACCAGGTCGAGGTAGTCGAAGCTGCTGAAGAAGGCGAGGTAGTTGCCGGGTCGCGCCGCGTACTGCTCGGCGATCAGGCGCGCGATCGGCGCGGCCGAGCGTTGCCGGTGCGGATAGCGCGTGGAGATCCGGCTGACCACCTGCACCGCGAGCTGCTCGGGGCTGAAGGGCGATTCGACGTCGATCCAGGCGGTATCGGCCGGCAGGCCCAGCATGTCGATGAAGTAGTGCGGCGGGCTCAGCGTCGCGGAAAACAGGGTCACGGTGCGCGCGGCGGCGAAGCGCGGCTTCAGGAAGGGCGCGGGGATCAGGTTCTGGATGCGCACGCTGGCCGCGGGCTTCGTCGATGCGCCGGCCGTCTCGGCCAGTTCCAGCACCGAGTGCGTGCCGAAGGATTCGGCCAGGCGCTGGAACGCGAGGATGTCGAAGTAGGCCTGCAGCAGCGCGCCGTCCGCGGCGCCGGGGGCCGCTTCGGCGAAGTGCGTTTCCAGGGCGCCGGCGGCCTGCTTGAGCGCGTTCAGGAACGATGCGGGCAGTGCGTCCAGCGGCGCATCCGGCGCGGCGGCCCGCGCCTTGCGCAGCACGTTCCAGCCGCGGTTGACCTTGTCCAGCGCCGGCCGGACGGGCGCCGGGGCGGCGGATCGCACCGTGCGCAGCGATGCCTGACTCAGCGTCGCGGAGTACATCGCGCGGGCCCGCTCCACCAGGTTGTGCGCCTCGTCGGCCAGCACGCCGACGCGCCACTCGTTGCCCAGCGTCATCGCGTGCAGCATGGCGCTGCCGTCGAACCAGTAGTTGTAGTCGCCCACCACCAGGTCGACCCAGCGGGCCAGCTCCTGCGCCAGGTAATAGGGGCAAACGCCGTGCTTCAGCGCCACCGTGCGCAGCGCCGGGGCGTCCATGCAGTCCAGCGCGAGGCTTTCGCTGCGCGCGGCCGGCAGCCGGTCGTAGAAGCCGCGCGCCAGCGGGCAGGAGTCACCGTGGCAGGCCTTGTCGCGGTGCTCGCAGGCCTTGTCGCGCGCCGTGAGTTCCAGCACCCGCAGCGGCAGCGCGGGGGCGCTGCGCGCGATCAGCGCCGCCGCATCGAGCGCCATCCGGCGGCCGGTGGACTTCGCGGTCAGGTAGAACACCTTGTCGATGGCCTGCGGTGCCGCCGCCTTCAGCAGGCCGAACACGGTGGCCACGGTCTTGCCGATGCCCGTGGGCGCCTGCGCCAGCACGCAGCGCCCGGTGGCCGCGCCGCGGTAGACCGATTCGGCCAGTTCGCGCTGGCCGGTGCGGAACGCGGCATGCGGAAAGGCCAGCGCCGCCAGCGAGCGGTCGCGGCCCTCGCGGTGCTGCAGCTCCTGCCGCGCCCACGCGAGGAATTCGCGGCAGTGGTCCTCGAAGAACAGGCGCAGCGACTCGGCGGAGTGCGTCTCGCAGAACGTGGTCTCCTGCTGGCTGGCGATGTCGAAGTACACCAGCGCGACGTTCAGTTCAGCGAGGCCGCGCGCCTGGCACAACAGCCAGCCGTACACCTTCGCCTGCGCCCAGTGCAGGTGGCGGTGGTTGGCGGGCTGCTTCGCGAGGTCGCCGCGGTGGGTCTTGATCTCTTCGAGGCGGTTGAGCGCGGGGTCGTAGCCGTCGGCGCGGCCGCGCACCGCGAGCTGCTCGAAGGTGCCCTGGAGAAAGATCTCTGTTTCGTACCGCGGCCCGCGCCGGCCGGCCACCCACTGGTGTCCCGCCACGCCTTCCTGGGCGCTCGGCGCGGGGGTGAAGCGCAGGTCCAGGTCGCCGCGCCGGGCGGTGAATTCGCACAAGGCGCGGACGGCGACGGAATACTGCATCGCCGGATGCTAGTCGATTCGCCGCGGCGGACGCTCAGGCTTCCGGCTGCGTCAGGGCGTTCCAGCGTTGCAGCCCGAACCAGTCGCGCAAGGCCGCGGCACCACCGGGCGTGAGTTCCATGGCGCGGCTCTTCGGCCTGGGCAGCAGCCAGCCTTGCTGCACGCAATGCGAGCAGACCAGCGAGCCGAGCTGCCCCGCCAGGTGCATGCGCCGCTCGCCCCAGTCCAGGCAGGGGCGGCAGGCCGGACGCTTGCCGCCTGCCTTGGCATCGCCCAGGTCGCGCAGGCCCAGCGATGCGAGCACGGCGGGGGCCTTGTCGGTCAGCACCGCCGTGTCCTCGTCGACCAGCACCGCGCCCTCCTCCACCAGGCGGTCCGCCAGTGCGACGGCGAGGCGGCCCGCAAGGTGGTCGTAGCAGGTGCGGGCGAAGCGCATCTGCGGATCGCGCGGCCCGGTGGCCGGCGGCTGCGGCCGGTCGTGCGCCACCGCGAGCTGCATGATCCCTTCGAGCACGCGAGCGACGTCGGGAGAAGCCAGCCGGTGGTAGCGGTGCCGTCCCTGCCGGGTGGCGCGCAGCAGGTCCGCGTCCACCAGCAGCGAAAGATGGCGGCTGGCGGTGGCCGCGGTGACGCGCGCGACGCCCGCCAGTTCGTTGGCCGTCAGCGAGCGCCCATCCATCAGCGCCAGCAGCATGCCGGCGCGCGCGGGATCGCCCACGAGCGCGGCGATGCGGGCGAGCTGGTTCGGGTTCATGGCGCGTAGTCTGCCTCAGCGCGCGGGCGCGACATTTCGTCCGGCAGCGAAGCGTTCCGCCGTGCAGCGCCCGCACCATGCGGCCCGCATCACCGGAGACCCCCCATGCGCATCACCTGCTTCATCCGCTACCAGATCGACCCCTTCCAGCGCGAGGCCTTCGCGGGCTACGCCCGCAACTGGGCGCGCATCATCCCGCGCTGCGGCGGCCACCTGCTGGGCTACTTCCTGCCGCACGAGGGCAGCAACGACATCGCGTGGGGGCTGATCGCCTTCGACAGCCTGGCGGCCTACGAGGCCTACCGCGCGCGCCTGCGGGCCGACCCGGAAGGGCGCGAGAACTTCGCGCTGGCACAGCGGCAGCGCTTCATCCTGCGCGAGGAGCGCAGCTTCTGCGAGGCCGTGCCGGAGACGCTGGCGCTGGTGGCTACTCGAGGGTGAAGCCGACCTTCACCGTGACCTGCCAGTGGGCCACCTTGCCGTCATGGATGTGCCCGCGCGTTTCGGTCACCTGGAACCACTGCATGTTGCGGACGGTCTCGTGGGCCTTGGCGAGCGCGGTGTTAACCGCATCCTCGATGCCGGTGGTGGACGAACCGGTGAGCTCCAGGGTCTTGTAGACGTGGTTGGACATGGGGCCTCCTTGTTTGGGCGAAGCCATTGTGGGCCAAGACCTCCGTTCGGCCGTTGCCAAGCACGCGCGCCCCGTGCACGATAGCGCTGCCGCGACGCACGCGCAGCACCGATGTCCTTCCTCTGGCCCCACTACCTCTGGCTGATGCCGGCAGTGCCGCTGCTGCCGGTGCTCTACGTGTGGCTGCTGCGCCGGCGCGGCCGGCCGGACGTGCGCTACAGCAGCGTCGTCGCCGTCCGCGCGGCCATGGCCGGCTCGCGCTGGCGGCGGCACGTGCCGCCCAGATTGGAAGAGC
>JALHLO010000218.1 GCA_022844525.1 Ramlibacter sp. | reverse complement strand
GCCCACGCTCTGGTGCACGGTGCGCGGCTTCGACAAGGACTCGCAGCGCGCCATCATCCAGAACTTCAACCTGGCCATGCAGGTGGTGACCTTCGCCAGCTACCTGGCCACCGGGATCATCGAGCCGCGCATGTGGCCGCTGCTGGCCATCGTGGCGCCGGCGGTGGTCGTCCCGGTGCTGCTGGGCACGCGCATCTACCTGGGCATCAGCGAACTGGCCTTCCGCAAGCTGGTGCTGGGCCTGCTGGGCGCCAGCGGGGTCGCGCTGCTCGCTTCGTCCGTTCCCGTGCTGCTGGCCCGCGCGCCGGCCCCTTGAAACCGCCGCCGGCGATCCCTAACTCGGGACCGCCAACGCGCTGAAACAAGGAGCAAGACCATGAACCCCATGTTCCGATCCTCCGCGGACCTGTTCGCGGAACTCAACCGTATGCAGACCCTGCTGGACCAGGTGTTCCCCACCCGCGGCTCGAGCATCCGCTCCATGGCCGGGGCGGGCTTCCCGGTGCTCAACGTCGGCACCACGCCCTCCAGCGTCGAGATCCAGGCGCTGGCGCCGGGCCTCGACCCCGCGAAGCTGGAGATCACCGTCGACCGCGGCCTGCTGGTCATCGCCGGGGAGCGCAGGAGCGAGCTGCCGCCCGCCGGGGAACGCACCAGCGTCTATGCCAACGAGCGCTTCAGCGGCAAGTTCCGCCGCGTGGTGAGCCTGCCCGAGGACGCCGATGCGGCCCGCGTGGCGGCCAACTACCGCGACGGCGTGCTGCGCATCAGCGTGGCCAAGCGCGAATCGACGCTGCCGCGCCGCATCGAAGTGAACTGAAGGAGACCGTCATGAACAACGAAGTCCAGACCACTTCTTCTTCCAGCCCCGCGGCCAACGACGCGCGGGAACAGGCGCAGCAGCGCTACGTGATCCCGCCGGTGGACGTGTACGAGAACGAGGCCTCGATCACCCTGCTGGCCGACCTGCCGGGCGTGCCGCGCGACCAGTTGCACGTCCGCGTGGACGGCGACACGCTGTTCCTGGAAGCAACAGCCGTCACCAGCGGCCCCGAGAACATGGAACTGGTCTACGGCGAGGCGCAGTACGCGGCGTACCGCCGCCAGTTCACCCTGAGCCGCGAACTCGACACCTCGCGCATCGAGGCGCAACTGCGCGACGGCGTGCTGCGCCTGACGATCCCGAAGGCCGAGGAGGCGCGGCCGCGCCGCATCCAGATTCAGGCAGGCTGACGGGCGCGCCCCCTACGCCGTCCGGCGCAGGGCCGGCGGATGGCCTTCGGTGCACAATGGCCCGCGGCACAGGCGCTCGCCTGGCCCCGTTCAAGGAGAGGCCGTTGCCGCTGAAGGCATTCGTCGTGGAGGACCAGGCGCCCATCCGGGAGAGCCTGGTGGATGCGCTGTCCGAAGTGAGCGGGATCGACACCGCCGGCTGGGCCGCCGACGAGAAGAGCGCGGTCGCCTGGCTGCGCAACCCGGCCAATCACTGGGACATCGCGGTGGTCGACCTGGTGCTCGTTCCGGGCGGCGGCAGCGGCTTCGGCGTGCTGCAGGCGCTGCAGACCCGCCAGTCCACGCAGAAGATGGTGGTGCTCACCGGCACCGCCGACCCGCAGGTGCGCCGCCATTGCCAGGACATGGGCGCCGACGGTGTCTTCGACAAGGCGATGGAAACCGAGGCCCTGCTCGATTACTGCGCCGCCCTCGCGCGCGCCGCCGGCGGCCACTGACGTAGGTCGTGGTGAGCCCGCAGGCGAACCGCGACGCCGACGCGCCGACACCCACCCCGCCGACCTTCACCCCGCCGACGCCTGCCCCGCCAGCTTCCGCAAGGCCTGTTCGAACACCTCCGGCGGCTGCCCGCCCTGGATCAGGTGCCGGCCATTGACGATCACCGACGGCACGGCGCTGATCCCCATCCGCTGGAACTGCTGCTCGCGTTCGCGCACTTCGTTGGCGTAGCGGCCGCTTTCCAGCACCAGCTGCGCCTCCTTGCGGTCCAGGCCCGCGGCGTCCGCGGCGTCCAGCAGCACGGCATGGTCCGCGGGGCTGCGGCCTTCGCCGTGGTAGGACTTCAGCAGCTCCATCTTCAGGTCGCGCTGCTGCTTCGCACCCAGTTCGCCGGCCCACAGCAGCAGCCGGTGCGCGTCGAAGGTGTTCCACACGCGGCCGCGGCCTTCCTTGCGGAACTGGAAGCCGACCTCGGCCCCGCGCGCGGCGATGCCGGCGCGGGCCTGCGCCTGCTGCTCGGGCGTCGAGCCGTACTTCGCGGTCAGGTGCTCGGTGACGTCCTGGCCCTCGGGCCCCATCTGCGGATTGAGCTCGAAAGGCTGGAAGTCGATCTCGACCTCGACCTCCCCCTCGAGCTTCTCGAGGGCGCGTTCGAAGGAGGCGAGGCCGACGGCGCACCAGGGGCACGCCACGTCGGAGACGAAGTCGATGTGGAGGGTTTGGGCCATGGGCAGATTTTCGTCATTCCCGCGGACGGGCGCCGGGATGCCGATCAAGACCCCACCGACCCCGTGATCGGCAGCACGATCCCCGTGATGTAGCTGGAACACACCGGCGAGGCCAGGAACACGTAGGCCGGCGACAGTTCCTCCGGCTGCGCCGGCCGCTTGAAGTCGGTCTGCTTGCCGAATTCCACGATCTCCTCGGCGCTGCGGTCGGCCGGGTTCAGCGGCGTCCACACCGGGCCGGGCGCGATCGCGTTCACGCGCACGCCCTTTTCCAGCAGGCTGGACGCCAGCGACATGGTGAAGGCGTGGATCGCCCCCTTGGTCGCGGAGTAGTCCAGCAGCTGCGCGCTGCCGCGCAATCCCACCACCGAGCCCGTGTTGATGATGCACGAGCCCTTCTTCAGGTGGGGCACCGCGGCGCGCGCCATGTAGAAGTAGCCGTAGATGTTGGTCTTGAAGGTCTCGTCCAGCCGCTCGTCGGTGATGTCTTCCAGCTTGTGGGCGTGCTCCTGGAAGGCCGCGTTGTTCACCAGGATGTCGATGCCGTCGAACTCCGCGACGGTCTTCTCCACCGCTTCCTTGCAGAACGCCGGATCCTTCACGTCGCCGGGAATCAGCAGGCACTGGCGGCCTTCCTTCTCGACGTAGCGCTTGGTCTCTTCCGCGTCCTCGTGCGAGGACAGGTAGACGATCGCGACGTCGGCACCCTCGCGCGCGTACAAGACCGCCACGGCCCGGCCGATGCCGGAATCGCCGCCGGTGATCAGCGCCACCATGCCCTTGAGCTTGCCGCTGCCCCGGTACTCGGGGGCCTGGAACTGCGGCTTGAGCTGCATGTCCGCTTCCTGCCCCGGCTTCTCCAGGTGCTGCGCCGGCAGCTCGCTCGGGTATTTCTGCCTGCCGGTCTGCGGCGGGCTCTTCTCGCCGCCTTCCCCGCCGCCTTCGGCGGGTTCCTTGCGGTCCTGCTCGCGCTGCAGCGCGCGCTGCTTCTCGGCGGCGGCTTCGTTGGCGCCGTCGCGTGCCTTGCTCCTGGCGCTGGGCTTGTCTTTCATCGGAGGCCTCCAAATGCAAACCTCCATGGTGCGGGGCGGGCGCGCCGCACGGCCGCCGAAAACGCCGGCCGGGACTGTCGGAGCAGGCTTACACGTGGCCCAGGACGGGGTGCGGCTCGTAGGGCGCTTCGAGCTGCCGCACCTCGTCGTCGGTGAGCCGCAGGTCCAGCGCCGCCGCGGCCTGGTCGAGCTGGTAGGCCTTGCTGGCGCCGACAATGGGGGCCGTCACGCCCTTGCGCAGCAGCCAGGCATAGGCCAAGGTCGCGTTGCTCACGCCGCGCGCCTGCGCGAGCGCCGTGAGGCCTTCGACGACCTTGAAGTCGCTGTCGCGGTAGTAGTACTTCTGCGCGATGTCGTCGGTCCTGGCGCGCGAGGTCTCGCCGCTGTCCTGGTCCTCGCGCTTGCGGTTGCCGGCGAGGAAGCCGCGCGCCAGCGGGCTCCAGGGGATCAGGCCCACGCCCTGGTCGCGGCACAGCGGGATCATCTCGCGCTCTTCCTCGCGGTAGGCCAGGTTGTAGTGGTTCTGCATGCTCACGAAGGGCGTCCAGCCGCGCTCCCTGGCGATCTGCTGCATCTTGGCGAACTGCCAGGCGTACATGCTGCTGGCGCCGAGGTAGCGGACCTTGCCGGACTTCACCACGTCGTGCAGCGCCTCCATGGTTTCCTCCATGGGCGTGTCGTGGTCGAGGCGGTGGATCTGGTACAGGTCGATGTAGTCGGTGCCCAGCCGCTGCAGGCTCTGGTCCACCGCGTGGAAGATCCGCTTGCGCGACAGGCCGTCGAGGTTGGGCCGTTTCGGCGGCTTCGCGCCCAGCGCCGCGCCGCCCTTGAAGTTCAGGTCCACCGGGTAGAACAGCTTGGTGGCCACGACCACCTCCTCGCGCCGGCAGAACTCGCGCAGGAACCTGCCCGTGAGCACCTCGCTTTCGCCGCCGGAATAGAGGTCCGCCGTGTCGAAGAAGTTGATGCCCAGTTCCACCGCGTGCCGCACCAGCGGCCGCGACGCCTCCTCGTCCAGGATCCAGGGCCGCCATTGCGGCGTGCCGTAGGTCATCATGCCCAGGCAGATGCGGGAAACCTTCAGGCCCGTGCGGCCCAGGCGCGTGTACTCCATCACTCCTCCTCGGAAGCCGGCCGGGGCCGGGATGCGCTCACTGCGCGTGGATATTCTTCTGGCGCAGGTAGCGTTCCACCTCGTCCACCTGGTGGCCGGCATGGTGCACGGCGTCGCGCAGCTGGTCCATGCTGACGTCGAACACGCGGCACCAGAACTGGACGTCGGTCTGGCTCGTCAAGTCGATCAGGCGCGGGGCCTGCGCGGGATTGATGTCGTTCTGCATGGCGGACTCTCCTTTGCCGGCCGCCATGATGACGCGAAATCGCGCCGCCGGGCGGCTCAGGCGTGCTCGGCCGCGCGCGCCTCGCGGGCCACGCGGCGCTTGGCCGCGACCACCGCGTAGGCCTGGCGCTCGAAGTGGTTCTCGCGGTAGGGATTGCGCCCGCGCAGCAGCTGCAGCAGGCTCGACAGCAGGTAGGCCGGCAGGAACAGCGGGCCCCAGCGCTCGTACTGGCGCACGTGCACGTGCTCGTGCAGGCGCAGCTGGTTTAGGGCGGAGCGGTCCACGGCCAGGATCACGTGGCCCAGCGTCATCGCCGAAAAGCGCAGCGGCTCCGGCACCCCCGCCAGTTGCTCGCCGAGCCGGCCGCCGAAGATCTCGATCACCCCGTGGTGGCGCCGCGCCTGGCCGCCGAAGAGGATCGCGAACGCCCCCAGCAGCAGGCCCAGCGCCGTGTAGGGCGCGGCCCAGAGGTAGCGAAGCAGGCGTGCGGTCCGGATCATCGGCGCCATTGTGCGGCGGGTGCGGAATTTCTGCTCGGCCGGCGCGGCCCGACCTGCCGTCAGACGGGGCCGGTGCCGCTGCCCAGCTTGCGGGCGCGCCAGGCACAGGCCAGGGCCAGCAGGCCGAGGCCGGCCGCCGCGGCATACAGGGCCTCGAAGCCCAGGCGGTCGATCACCAGTCCGCCGGCCAGCACCCCGAGCACCCCGCCGAAGCCATAGCCGATCACGGTGAACAGCGCCTGCCCGCGCCCGCGCAGCCGGCTGGGGAAGTGCTTGCTGACCATGGCGATGCAAGCCGTGTGATGCGTGGCGAAGGTCAGCGCGTGCAGCAGCTGGGCGAGGTAGAGGGCGAGCAGCCAGCTCCCCAGGCCCGCCGTCATCGCCATGCGCAGCACCGTCGCCACGGCGCACACCACCAGCCACTTCTCCATCGGAAAACGGCCGATCAGGCGCCCCTGCGCGTAGAACCAGGCGATCTCCACGACCACCGACACCGCCCACAGGGCGCCGATGGTGGCCTTGCTGTAGCCCAGGCTGTCCAGGTAGAGCGAGAAGAAGCCGTAGATGGCGAAGTGCGCCGTGACGTGGAAGAACAGCGAGGCGAAGAACCAGCGCACCGGCGGCTGCCGCAGCACCGGCAGCACCGGCTCGCGCACGGCGTGTTGGTGGTGCGCCGCCTCCTTCACGTTGGGCAGCCACCAGGTGCACAGGAGCACGCCGGCCAATGTCACCGCCGTCCACGCAGGGAAGCTGCCCATGCCGAAGCGCTCGAACCAGGCGCCTGCCGCGAACACGGTGAGCATGAAACCCGCGGAGCCCCACAGGCGCACGCGCCCGTAGCGGCCCCAGTCGCCCGCCACCAGGTGCGCCATGGCCGCCTCGGTGAGCGACATCATCGAGCTGGTGTGGGTGAACACGAGCAGCAGCACCAGCGCGATCCACCACGCGTCGCCCGGGATCCACAGGCCGGCCGATGCCGCCAGCGCCACCAGCGCGCTGAAGCGCAGCAGCTTCACGCGCTCGCCCGTGTGGTCGCTGAGCGCGCCCCACGCGTAGGGCGCGAACACGCGCGTGAGCGACTGCACCGAGGCCAGCAGGCTGATCACGGTGATCGGCAGCCCCAGCGACTTCAGCCACAGCGGCAGGTAGGGGTTGAAGAAGCCGATGTGGGCGAAGTAGGTCGCCGACAGCGCCGCGAACGGCACCAGCTGGCGGGGCCCCGCCAGGTCCGGGGGACGCGCCATTCAGAGGAAGGAGGAGGACGCGATCGGCGCCAGCGGCGACTCGACGTCGCCGCACTGGGCCCGGTGGCGCAGCGCCAGGTCCATCACCACCAGCGCCAGCATCGCCTCGGCGATCGGCGTCGCGCGGATGCCGACGCAGGGGTCGTGGCGCCCCTTGGTGACCACCTGCGTGGCCTGGCCGGTCACGTCGATGCTGTCGCGCGGCGTGATGATGGAGCTGGTGGGCTTGACCGCGATGGAGACTTCCAGGTCCTGCCCGGTGCTGATGCCGCCCAGCACGCCGCCCGCGTTGTTGCTGGCGAAGCCCCGGGGCGTGAGCGAGTCGCCATGCACGGAGCCGCGCTGCGCCACGCTGGCGAAGCCGGCGCCGATCTCCACGCCCTTGACGGCGTTGATCCCCATCATCGCGTAGGCGATCTCGGAGTCCAGCTTGTCGAACAGCGGCTGCCCCAGGCCCACCGGCATGCCGGTGGCGGTGACGCGGATGCGCGCGCCGCAGGAGTCGCCCGCCTTGCGCAGGCTGTCCATGTAGGCCTCCAGGGCGGACACGTCCGCCACCGGCGCGAAGAAGGGGTTGTTCGGCACGTGCTCCCAGCTCTCGAAGGGAATGGCCACGTCGCCGATCTGCTGCATGCAGCCGCGAAAGGCGGTGCCGTGCTTTTCCTTCAGCCACTTCTTCGCCACGGCGCCGGCGGCGACCATGGGCGCGGTCAGGCGCGCCGAGGAGCGGCC
>JALHLO010000217.1 GCA_022844525.1 Ramlibacter sp. | reverse complement strand
AGTCGGTGGAGCCGTGCACGCCTGAAGTGGCCAATCGCCACAGCGGCTACCTGGTGGGCGGCACCTCGCCCTTCGCCACGCGCAAGCAGATGCCGGTGTACATCGAGGAGAGCATCCTCGCGCTGCCCAGGATCGTGCTCAATGGCGGCCGGCGCGGCTACCTGGTGGGGCTCGACCCGCAGGCGTGCGTGAAGCTGCTCGGGGCCAAGCCGGTGAACTGCGCACTGGCAGAATAGCGCCCCACAAGAAAGAGGAGCCCGGCATGCAAGCGATCTACCCCGTCCTGGCCGTCGTTGCCGCCTACCTGCTGGGCTCGCTCGCCTTCGCCGTGATCGTGAGCAAGGTCATGGGCCTGTCCGACCCGCGCACCTTCGGCAGCAAGAACCCCGGCGCGACCAACGTGCTGCGCTCGGGCAGCAAGGCGGCCGCCATCGTCACGCTGCTGCTCGACGCCCTCAAGGGCCTGGTGCCGGTGCTGCTGGTGAAGTTCTACGGGGCGCCCTACGGCCTGCGGGAAGGGACCATGGCGATGGTCGGCCTCGCCGCCTTCCTCGGCCACCTCTATCCCGTGTTCTTCCGCTTCCAGGGCGGCAAGGGCGTGGCCACCTTCATCGGCGTGGTGTTCGGCATCCACTGGATGCTGGGGGTCGCCACCGGCCTGACCTGGCTGATCATCGCCTTCTTCTTCCGCTACTCCTCGCTCGCCTCGCTGGTGTCCGCCGCGTTCGCGCCGGTGTACTACCTAATGGGCGACCGCGCCGGCTGGTACGCGGAGCGGCCGGTCGCCGTGGCGCTGTTCGCGATGGGCCTGCTGCTCGCGTGGCGCCATCGCGCGAACATCCAGCGCCTGCTGGCGGGCAAGGAAAGCCGGCTGGGCGGATCGAAGAAGGAAGCGCCCCCCGCGCCGCGCCACCACGGCTAGCCGGTCCCGGCCGGGTTGCCGCCGCCCGCGACGGTCTTTCCTACTCCTGCTCGATCAGGAAGCGCGTCACCAGCGGCGGCTCCTCGCCGACGTGGAACGCCAGGCGCTTGTCGCGCAGGGCGACGTCGGCGGCGCTGATGCGGTCGAAGCGCCGCAGGTGCTCGGTCCAGGAGGCATCGGTGATCTGCTCCACGTAGCGGGCGGGGTCGTAGAGGTCGTGCAGCAGCTGCCAGTCGAGGGCGCCCTGGCGCAGGCGGCTGCGCCGGCTTTCCTGCATCAGCGCCAGGAATTCCGCCGCCCGCGCGGGGTCGATGCGGTACTCCACGCGCACCTGCACGCGGCCGGCGCGCGGCGGCTCCTGCATGGCCGGCACCTTGATCACGCGCGAGGGCGTCAGGTCCTCCTCCGTGCCGCGGTCCACCACGACGCGCTGGGCGACCACCATCGCCGCCACGCTGGTGAAGGCCGAGATCGCCAGCGCCTGGTGGATGCTGGTCCAGGTCGCGACCTGCCCCCACAGCGCCGCGCCGGCCGCGGTGGATCCCATCAGCGCCATCTGGTAGATCGACATGCCGCGCGCCCGCACCCAGTCCGGCAGCGACATCTGCGCGGCCACCGTGAGCGAGTTGGCCACCGTGATCCAGGCGGCGCCCGCCAGCACCATGGCCGGCACCGCGAACCAGATGCTGGGCGCGAAGGCCACCACCAGCGCGCCGGCCGCCTGCACCGCGGTGCCCGCCAGCACCCGCGGCTGCAGCGGCAGCCAGTTGCGGATCTGCGGCATCAGCAGCGCCGCGATGATCGCCCCCACCCCCATGGAAGCGAGCAGCAAGGTGAAGGTGGCGGCCGATCCGCCGGGCAGGGCCACCGCCACCAGCGGCAGCAGCGCGAGCAGGGCGGTGGAATGCAGGAAGAACAGCGCGATGCGCAGCAGCACCGCGCGCATGCGGCTCGATTGCCAGACGTACTGCACGCCGACCCGCATCGCGCTGGCCAGGGGCTCGCGCCCGAGCGGGCTTTCCACGTGCACGCGGCGCCAGCGCATGATGGTCACGCCGGCCAGGATGGAAAGCACCGCGTTCAGCACGAACACGTAGGCGCTGCCGACGCTGGCGATCAGCGCGCCGGCCACCAGGGGGCCGACGATGCGCGAGGCGTTCATCGCGATGCCGTTGAGGGCCAGCGCCTGCGCCAGCTGCGGCCGGCTCACCACCTCGGGGATGATCGCGGCGAACACCGGCCAGCGCATCGCCAGCCCGACCCCGTTGGCGAAGGTCAGCGCCAGCAGCAGCGGCGCCGTGAGCTGGTCCAGCAGGATCACGGCGCACAGCACGGTGGCGACCACCGCCACCCAGAACTGCG
Organism: Ramlibacter sp.; assembly: GCA_022844525.1. GTDB lineage: Bacteria > Pseudomonadota > Gammaproteobacteria > Burkholderiales > Burkholderiaceae_C > Ramlibacter. The sequence goes on along the minus strand of JALHLO010000217.1, from coordinate 5,076 downwards.
TGAACATGAAATAGCGCCGGCGGTCCACGGTGTCGGCCAGCGCGCCGCTGGGCAGGCCGAGCAGGAACACCGGCAGGGTGGATGCGGTCTGCACCAGCGCCACCCACAGCGGGGAGGGCGCGATCGACGTCATCAGCCAGGCCGACGCGACGTCGTTCATCCACATCGTGGTGTTGGCCGCCAGCCAGGTGAACCACAGCATGCGGAACACCGGCCCCTTCAGGGGACCGAGCGCGCTTTCGGTGGGGCGCGCCGCCGGCGGCGGCACGGGAAACTCGGAGTCCTGCAAGAGGGCCTAGTACCTTCGCTCCAGCACCAGCTGGTCGTTGTGGCGCGTCATCTGGAAGCGGGTGAGGAAGCTGTTGCCAAGCAGCACATAGGGCATGGAGCCCGGCATGACGGCGCCGTCCACGTCGTACACCTCGACGTCGCCCACGCGCACCGAGGCGATCTTCACGAAGTACACGGTGACCACGCCGTTGGCCGTGCTGCTGCGCCCGAGCTGTCCCTTGCGCCAGTCGACGCCCAGGCGCTGGGCGTCCTGCATGCCCATGGCCACCGAAGTGGCGCCGGTATCCACCATGAACTGCGCGGCCCGGCCGTTGATGCTGCCCTGGGTCACGAAGTGGCCGCCGCTGCCCGCGGTGAGGATCACCTTGGAGCCGCCCGGGCCCGCGCCGCCGCTGCCGCCGACGCTGGCCGGCGCTTCCCCGACCCGCAGCGTGTGCTTGCGGCCGCCGAACTCCACCACCGCCTGGTCGCCCAGCGTGGACAGCACCTTCACGCCCTTGTGCGATTCGCCGGGCGCCACCGACTTCGGCGGGGCGCCGTCCACGATCAGCAGGGCCTTGCTGCCAAGCATGCCCTGCAGCGCGACCGCCGTCTGCGCCGCGGCGGCCCCCGCCGCCAATGCCAGGGTGACCGCGAGCAGGCGCTTGGTCATGGTGTCAGTCCCGGAAGTTGTTGAACGACAAGGGTAGCTCCGCCATTTCCTTGCGCACAAGGGCCATCGTCGCCTGGAGGTCGTCCCTTTTGGCGCCGCTGACCCGCACGGCGTCGCCCTGGATGGCCGCCTGCACCTTCAGCTTGCTGTCCTTGATGAGCTTCTGGATCTTCTTGGCGTGTTCGGACTCGATGCCGCTGCGCACCTTGACCACCTGCCTGACCTTGTCGCCGCCCATCTTCTGCACGTCGCCCTTGTCCAGGAAGCGCACGTCGACGTTGCGCTTGGCCATCTTGGCCACCAGGATGTCCAGCACCTGCTGCAGCTGGAATTCGGCATCCCCGGTCATCGTGATCTCTTTTTCCTTGATCTCGATGCCCGCGGCCGTGCCCTTGAAGTCGAATCGGGTCGCGATCTCCTTGGCGGCGTTGTCCACGGCGTTCTTCACTTCCACCATGTTCGGCTCGCACACCGTGTCGAATGACGGCATATTGGCTTTCCTCCTGCACCTGTAACCCGGCTGCTTGGGCCACAATTCTCCCATGATCGTGGAGTCCAACGCCTCGCTGCAGCCCTACAACACCTTCGGCATCGTCGCCCGCGCGAAGACGCTGGTGCGGGTGAAGGGCGCCGCGGACGTGCACGCCGTGCTGGCGCACCCCGAACTGGAGGGCCAGCCCAAGTTCATCCTGGGGGGCGGCAGCAACATCGTGCTGACCGGCGACGTCAAGGCCGTGGTGCTGAAGGTCGAGGTGATGGGCAAGCGGGTGCTGGAGGACGGCCCCCGCGCCACGGTGGTGGAATTCGGGGCCGGCGAGAACTGGCACGAGGCCGTCACCTGGACCATGGACCAGGGGCTGGGCGGCCTGGAGAACCTGGCGCTGATCCCGGGCACGGTGGGTGCTTCCCCGGTGCAGAACATCGGCGCCTACGGCATCGAGCTGCAGGACCGCTTCGAGTCCCTGGATGCCATCGACCTGATGACCGGGCGCGAGTTCACGCTGGACGCCACGCAGTGCGCCTTCGGCTACCGCGACTCGGTGTTCAAGCACTCGCCGGCGCGCGACAGCGACTTCGGCCTGGCCGGCCGGGCCCTGATCCTGCGGGTGCGCGTGCGCCTGCCCAAGCCCTGGAAGCCGGTGCTGGGCTACGTGGACCTGCAGCGCAAGCTGGCGGAAAGCGGCGTCGCCGAACCGGGCGCGCGGCAGATCTACGACTGGGTGTGCGCCATCCGCAGCGCCAAGCTGCCGGACCCGCGCGTGATCGGCAACGCCGGCAGCTTCTTCAAGAACCCCACTGTCACGCCCGAGCAGTGCCAGGACATCATCGCCCGCGACCCCGGGATCGTGCACTACCCCATGCCGGACGGCACGGTGAAGCTCGCCGCCGGCTGGCTGATCGATGCCTGCGGCTGGAAGGGCAAGTCGGTGGGGCAGGCCGGGGTGTACGAGAAGCAGGCGCTGGTGCTGGTCAACCGGGGCGGCGCCACGGGCGGCGAAGTGGTGACCCTGGCGCGGGCGATCCAGACCAGCGTGTACGAGCGCTTCGGCATCCGGCTGGAGCCGGAGCCGGTGGTGGTCTGATTTCGCGCGGCCCCCCGTAGGTCGTGGTGCGCCGCGCGCACCGCGACACCCGGCTCAACCCACCAGCCGCTGCCAGGCCGCCGCGAACTCGTCGTCGCTCACCAGCACCCACAGCGCCAGCGCGGTGACGACCCCCCCGGTGATCAACGCATTCTGCAACGCGGCATCGACCGCGTCGAACCCCAGCAGCACGGGGGCCAGCATCAGGGCGAGGCCGAGGATTACGTCCAGCCATTCCTCCCAGGCCTGCGCGAACTGCATCGCGCCGAGGCCCGTGGCAATGAGCAGGGCGCCTATTGCCGCGGTGCTGGTGGTGGCGATCACCACGTTCTGAAAGCCGAGGATCCAGGGCGACAGGATCAGCCAGGCGCCCAGGAGGGCGTTGACCGGGTCCTGCCAGTGCTTCACTCGCTTCATGACGGACTCCTTGGGCCGCGGACAGCGCGGCCTGGATGCAGCCATGTTAGTCCCGCCGGGGCCCGCTTGTCACGTCAGCGCAGGTAAGGCGCGAAGAACGCCTGCGGCGAGGGGCACCCATGTTGCCGGTAGGCGGCGTCGTTGCGCAGGATGTTGCTCAGGGGTGTGACGACCGGGCCCCGGCGGCGACCGGCGGTGTCGCTGCCGGCAGGGCCCAGGGCGATGCGCTCGGTCATCACCAGCAGGCGCGGGACCTTCTGCCAGTCGCACGGCGCCGCCAGCAGCATCTTCAGGTGGATGTCGACCAGCGACAGGATTTGCGGCGCCTCGGCTTCGCCGCGCCAGGGCTGCAGCTTGCGCGTCTGCCCGTCGTATTCCCAGTGGCTGATCTCCTGCACCGACCGCGGCACGATGGAGCGCTGGTTGTGCAGGATCTCCAGCCGGTAGCCGGGAGCCAGCACGATCATCCCCGGGTTCTCGTAGTTGGTGTTCATGAAGAAGGGCCGCGGGTCGAATTCCTGCGCCGGGAAACGCACCTCCCCCTGCGCGTCCGAGACGGCTTCCGTCAGGAACAGCGTGGCCGTGCGGCCGCCATGGCCGGTGAAGGTGCCCTGGCGGGCGGTGCCGTAGAACGCCGCCACGACGCCGGGGATGGGCGCGCCGGTGGTCGCGTCGGCGAAGGTCATGCGCACCGGCGGCATGGTCGCCGCGGACGCGCCCAGGGCCAGCAGCGCGGCGAGCGCGATCGCCGCGGCCGCTGCGCGCCGCAGGCGGGCGGCCAGCGCAGTGACCGCCGGTGCCATCACCGTCCCGGCTGCAGCTGCTCGTCCAGGAAATGCTGCACCGCCTGGAACACCTGCATGCGGTTCTTCTCCATGATGACCGTGTGCGTGCCTTCGCCGATCTCCACGCAGCGCTTGTCGGGCATGAGGTTTCCTTCCTCGTTGGGGCGGGGCCAGCATACGCCGCCCCGGCGCGCCCGCAAGGGAGCGATACCCCGCAACCGCCGCTGGCCCGGCCGCTGCTCACATGGCGTAGTCCTCCAGCACCTCCCGCACCGCGCCGGCATTGCCCAGGCCATCGAGCAGCTGCACCACGCGCTGCGTGAACGTGCGTCCGTAGTCCGGGCTGCCGCTGATCGCGCGCCCGACCATGTAGATGGAGCCGGGGCCCTCGCCGTTCAGCGTGGCGGCATCGGCGGCCAGGTGCAGGTAGTTGTTCTTCCGGGAACTCGCATGCAGGTGCACGGCGATCGGCACGATCTCCGGCTGCTCGAAGATGCGGTCCCAGTCCTGGTTGGAACTTTGCGTCAGCACGGTCTCCAGGTCCTGGCCGCTCCACCGCCCGCGGTACGCCAGCAGCACGGGATTGCTCCCCGCGTACTTCGTCATGAGGTAGCGCAGCAGGACCTTGTAGGCCTCGCGGAAGGTCGTCTGGATCACCCCGCGGCCGCGGAACTTGTAGAAGTCCGCTTCCTCCGCGTAGCTGGGCGTCGCGCCCTTGGGCGAGGGCTTCTCGGGCACGCCCGCGGGCCATTCGCGACCGCGCCACACCGGGGACTTGCTGCCCATCAGCTGCGCGGCCAGCGGCTTGCCGCCATGGGCCTCGTTGAAGGCCGGGTCGTTGAACAGGTCGGCCGCCAGCCGGTTGCCCTCGCGGTTGTACGCGAACATGTACTTCAGCGTGCCGTTCTCCGAATGCGAGACGAGGTCGCCGTTCACTTCGTTGATCGCGATCGACATGAGCGACAGGAACTGGACCAGGCCGATCTCCCGCTGCGGGGCGAAGATCACCGGGATGCTGTTCCAGAACGACACGAAGCGCGCCTGCAGCACGCCGGCCGGCGCGCCGTCGATGTGGATCGAACGGTACATGCGGGGCTTGCCGTCCTTCATGAGCGGCAGCCCGGCCTTGTCCCGCCGCGGCACGTTGCCGCTCCACCAGCCGCGCCTGGCGTGCTTCGCGTTGAACCACTCGATGAAGGACTGCCCCGTGCGGGCCAGCCACCAGTCGTGGATCTCCGTCCCGTTGCGGAAGCGCATGTCCTGGATGGACGACAGGAAGTCCGGCCGCACGCGCAGCGGCCAGATGGCGTCGCGCTGCACTTGCAGCTGCGGCAGCGACGGGCTCGGC
>JALHLO010000216.1 GCA_022844525.1 Ramlibacter sp. | reverse complement strand
GACGGCCAGTGGGCGCGCTTCGACACCGAGCTGCCCGCCGGCACCGGCGGCCTGTCGTGGCGGCTGGCGGGCAGCCTGGCCGTGCTGCTGGCGGCGGTGCTGCTGCTGTCGCTGCTGGCCGTGCGCTGGCTGGTCCGGCCGCTGCACGTGCTGGCGCAGGCAGCCGAGGGCCTGGGCAGGGACATCCACAGCCCGCCGCTGCCGGAGGAAGGGCCGCGCGAGACCCGCCAGGCCGCGCGCGCCTTCAACACCATGCAGGCGCGCCTGCAGCGCTTCATCGAGGACCGCACGCGCATGCTCGCGGCCATGTCGCACGACCTGAAGACGCCGATCACCCGCATGCGCCTGCGGGCCGAGCTGCTGGGGGACGAGGAACTGCGGCAGCGCTTCGACGCCGACCTGGTGGAGATGCAGGCCATGGTGACCGACACGCTGGAATTCATGCGCGGCCTGGGCGGCGGCGAGCCGCGCCAGCCGGTCGACATGCTGGCCCTGCTGGAGAGCCTGCGCTCGGACAACGAGGCGATGGGGCGCACGGTCCGCATCGAGGGCCGGCCGGCCGCGCCCTTCCCCGGAGTGCCTTCGCTGCTGAAACGCTGCCTGGCCAACCTGGTGGACAACGCGGTCCTCCACGGCGGTTCGGCCACGGTGCGGATCGAGGACAGCCCCGAGCGCCTGACGCTGCGGGTGCTGGACGAGGGGCCGGGCATTCCGCCCGACCAGCTCGAAGCGGTGTTCCAGCCCTTCTACCGGCTGGAAGCCTCGCGCAGCCGCGCCACCGGCGGCACCGGCCTGGGCCTGGCCATCGCCCGCAACATCGCCCAGGTGCACGAGGGCGACATCCAGCTGCGCAACCGGCCCGAGGGCGGGCTCGAAGTGATCTTGCGGCTGCCGAGGCAGCCGGCCGGCTGAGCCCCGGGCAAGGACAACCCGCCGGGCAGGCGGGCCATCGCGGATCGCGATGACGGCGCCCGCTCCATGAGGGGAAAATAGCGCCCGGCCATCGCCGCCTGCGATGCCCTCGCCCTCATGCGCCCCACCGAACGCTCCTTCGCCCGCCGGATCGACCTGACCTCGCTGCAGCTGTTCGTCGCTGTCTGCGAGCTGGGCTCGATCGGCCGCGCCGCGGAACGCGAGTTCATCGCTGCGTCCGCCGTGAGCAAGCGCCTGTCGGACCTGGAGGCGACGCTGGAGACGCCGCTGCTGTATCGCCACACGCGCGGGGTGAAGCTGACGCCTGCCGGCGAAAGCCTGCTGCACCACGCACGCTCGGTCCTCTTCAGCCTGGAGAAGATGCAGGCGGAGCTGTCGGAGTACGCCGACGGGGTGCGCGGCCACGTGCGGATCCACGCGAACATCTCCGCCATCGTGCAGTTCCTGCCGGAAGACCTGGGCGCCTTCAGCCAGGAACATCCGCAGGTCAAGATCGACCTCGAGGAGCACCTGTCCACCGAGGTGATGCGGGCGGTGCAGGAAGGCGCGGCCGACCTGGGCATCTGCAACGTCGCCGCGGCCTCGGACCCCGGCCTGCAGACCCTGCCCTACCGGCGCGACGAACTGGTGCTGATCGTGCCGCGCGGCCACGTGCTGGCCCGGCGCCAGGCGGTGGCCTTCGAGGACACGCTGGACTTCGACCACGTCGGCCTGCATTCCAACAGCTCGATCTACCTGGCGATGCGCGAGGCGGCCGCCGCCGCGGGCCGCACCATCCGCCTGCGCATCCACGTCACCGGCCTGGACGCGATGTGCCGCATGATCCACAACGGCCTCGGTGTCGGCGTCATGCCGCGCCGCGCCTTCACCCTGATGCACGGCGTGGGCGACCTCGAGTGCGTGCGCCTCACCGATGCCTGGGCCCTGCGCGACATCCGCCTGGTCGCCCGCGACTTCTCCACCCTGCCCCTGACCGCCCGCCTGCTGGTCGACCACCTGCGCACACGCGCTGAAACAGGTGCCGCCGAACTGGCCGCATAGAATTTCACCCGAAGGAAAGCCCCATGGGACGCACGCTGTACGACAAGATCTGGGACGAGCACGTCGTCCACACCGAGGAGGACGGCACGTCCATCCTCTACATCGACCGCCACCTGGTGCACGAGGTGACCAGCCCGCAGGCCTTCGAGGGCCTGCGCGAGGCCGGCCGCAAGGTCTGGCGCATCAGCTCGGTGGTGGCCACCGCCGACCACAACACGCCCACCACCGGCTGGGAGCTCGGCTACGACGGCATCACGGACCCGATCTCCAAGGAGCAGGTCACCACGCTGGACAAGAACATCGGCGAGTTCGGCGCGGCCGCCTATTTCCCCTTCCTGTCGAAGCGCCAGGGCATCGTGCACGTGATCGGCCCCGAGTCGGGCGCCACGCTGCCCGGCATGACCGTGGTCTGCGGCGACTCGCACACTTCCACGCACGGCGCCTTCGGCGCGCTGGCCCACGGCATCGGCACCTCCGAGGTGGAGCACGTGCTGGCCACGCAGACCCTGCTGGCCAAGAAGGCGAAGAACATGCTGGTGAAGGTCGAGGGCAAGCTGGCTCTCGGCGTGACCGCCAAGGACATCGTGCTGGCCATCATCGGCAGGATCGGCACCGCCGGCGGCACCGGCTACACCATCGAGTTCGCCGGCACCGCCATCCGCGCCCTGTCGATGGAAGGCCGCATGACGGTGTGCAACATGGCCATCGAGGCGGGCGCGCGCGCCGGCATGGTGGCGCCCGACGAGAAGACCTTCGAATACGTCAAGGGCAAGCCGCTCGCGCCCCAGGGCGTGGAATGGGAACAGGCCGTGGCCTACTGGCGCACCCTGTTCTCCGACCCGGACGCGAAGTTCGACGCTGTCGTGCAGCTCGACGCCGCGCAGATCGTCCCGCAGGTGACCTGGGGCACCTCGCCCGAGATGGTCACCTCCATCGACGGCCGCGTGCCCGACCCCGACAAGGAAAAGGACGCCAACAAGCGCGGCGCGATCGAGCGCGCGCTGACCTACATGGGCCTGGCACCCGGCAAGCCGATGAACGACATCTTCGTGGACAAGGTGTTCATCGGCTCCTGCACCAACAGCCGCATCGAGGACATGCGCGAGGCCGCCGCCGTGGTGAAGAAGCTCGGTCGCAAGGTCGCGCCCAACATCAAGGCGGCGCTGGTCGTGCCGGGCTCCGGCGTGGTCAAGGAACAGGCCGAGCGCGAAGGCCTGCACGAGATCTTCAAGGCCGCGGGCTTCGAGTGGCGCGAGCCGGGCTGCTCGATGTGCCTGGCGATGAACGCCGACCGGCTGGAGCCGGGCGAGCGCTGCGCCTCCACCAGCAACCGCAATTTCGAGGGCCGCCAGGGTGCCGGCGGCCGCACCCACCTCGTGAGTCCCGCCATGGCTGCCGCTGCCGCCGTCCATGGCCATTTCGTCGACGTGCGGCAGTTTGCCTAGCCCGGAGGAATGCCCTTCATGAAGACCATCACCACCGCCACCCTGATCGCCGTCGCCGTCCTGCTGGCCGGCTGCAACACCATGCGCGGCTTCGGCCAGGACGTGCAGAAGGTCGGCGACAAGATCGAAGAAAAGGCGAAGAAGTAATGGACAAGTTTGTCGTGCACAAGGGCGTGGTCGCGCCCATCGACCGCGAGAACGTCGACACCGACGCGATCATCCCCAAGCAGTTCCTCAAGTCGATCCGCAAGACCGGCTTCGGCCCGAACCTGTTCGACGAGTGGCGCTACCTGGACCACGGCGAGCCCGGGCAGGACCCCGCCACGCGCAAGCCGAACCCGGACTTCGTCCTGAACCAGCCGCGCTACCGCAACGCCTCGGTGCTGCTGGCGCGCAGGAACTTCGGCTGCGGCTCTTCCCGCGAGCACGCGCCCTGGGCGATCCAGCAGTACGGCTTCCGCGCGCTGATCGCGTCCAGCTTCGCCGACATCTTCTTCAACAACTGCTTCAAGAACGGCCTGCTGCCGATCGTGCTGCCCGAAGCGACGGTGGCCAAGCTGTTCGACGAGGTGCTGGCCTTCCCCGGCTACGAGCTGACGGTGGACCTGGAGCGCCAGGTGGTCGTCAAGCCGCAGGGCGAGGAGATCCCGTTCGAGGTCCAGGGCTTCCGCAAGTACTGCCTGCTGAACGGCTTCGACGACATCGGCCTGACCCTGCTGAAGTCCGAGAAGATCAAGACCTACGAGGCGCAGCGCCTGGCCACCAAGCCCTGGCTCGCGCACACCATGCCCCGCTGAACGCCGAACGAAGAACGAAGAACCCCCATGAAGATCGCAGTCCTGCCGGGTGACGGCATCGGCACCGAAATCGTCGCCGAGGCGGTGAAGGTCCTGAAGGTCCTGGACCTGAAGTTCGAGATGGAAACCGCCGACGTCGGCGGCGTGGCCTACGACCACCACGGCCACCCGTTGCCGGAAGCGACGCTCAAGCTCGCCAAGGAAGCCGACGCGGTGCTGTTCGGCGCCGTGGGCGACTGGAAGTACGACAAGCTGGAGCGCCAGTTCCGCCCCGAACAGGCCATCCTGGGCCTGCGCAAGAACCTCGGCCTGTTCGCCAACTTCCGCCCGGCCATCTGCTACGAGCAGCTCACGCACGCCTCCAGCCTGAAGCCGGAGCTGGTGTCGGGCCTGGACATCCTGATCATCCGCGAGCTGACCGGCGACATCTACTTCGGCCAGCCGCGCGGCCGCCGCACCGCACCGGACGGCCCGCACGCCGGCGCCGAGGAAGCCTTCGACACCATGCGCTACACGCGCCCGGAGATCGAGCGCATCGCCCACGTCGCCTTCCAGGCGGCGCGCAAGCGCAGCAGGAAGGTCACCAGCGTCGACAAGGCCAACGTGCTGGAGACCTTCCAGTTCTGGAAGGACGTGGTCACCGAGGTGAGCCAGCAGTATCCGGACGTGAAGCTGGACCACATGTACGTGGACAACGCCGCCATGCAGCTGGTCAAGAGCCCCAAGTCCTTCGACGTGGTGGTCACCGGCAACATGTTCGGCGACATCCTCTCGGACGAGGCCGCCATGCTGACCGGCTCCATCGGCATGCTGCCCTCCGGCAGCATGAACGCCTCCAGCCAGGGCCTGTACGAACCGTCCCACGGCAGCGCGCCGGATATCGCCGGCAAGGGAATCGCAAACCCTTTGGCTACAATATTGTCAGCCGCCATGATGCTCCGCTATTCCCTCAACCAGCCCGCCGCCGCCGACCGCATCGAGTCCGCGGTGAAGGACGTGCTGTCGCAAGGGCTGCGGACGGCGGACATCCATTCCGAAGGCACCCGGAAAGTCGGCACGCGTGAGATGGGCGACGCGGTCGTGGCTGCCATCACCAAGAAGACGATTACCAAGAGCTAGCAGCTCCGGTTCGTCGCGCGCCCTCCCCGGCTCGACGAGCCGGGGGAACCAGATTCAAACTGAAAGGCGCGCACCGATGAAACTCTCGAACGGACAACAACCGCTGGTCGGCCTCGTCGGCTGGCGCGGCATGGTCGGCTCGGTCCTGATGGACCGCATGCAGGCCGAAGGCGACTTCGGCCTGGTCGAGCCGGTCTTCTTCTCCACCTCGAACGCCGGCGGCAAGGCGCCCGCCATGGCGAAGAACGAGTCCACCCTGAAGGACGCGTTCGACATCGAGGCGCTGAAGAAGTGCGACATCGTCATCACGGCCCAGGGCGGCGACTACACCACCGAGGTGTTCCCCAAGCTGCGCGCCGCCGGCTGGAACGGCCACTGGATCGACGCGGCCTCCACCCTGCGCATGAAGGACGACGCGGTCATCATCCTCGACCCGGTCAACATGCCCGTCATCAAGAACGCGCTCGCCAAGGGCGGCCGCAACTGGATCGGCGGCAACTGCACCGTCAGCTGCATGCTGATGGGCGTGGGCGCGCTGTACAAGGCGGGCCTGGTCGAGTGGATGACCAGCATGACCTACCAGGCGGCCTCCGGCGGCGGCGCCCAGCACATGCGCGAGCTGCTCACGCAGTTCGGCACGCTCAACGCCGAAGTGCGCTCCCTGCTGGACGACCCGAAGTCGGCCATCCTGGAGATCGACCGCAAGGTGCTGGCGCGCCAGCAGTCCATGACGGGCGAAGAGACCGCCAACTTCGGCGTGCCCCTGGGCGGTTCGCTGATCCCCTGGATCGACAAGGACCTGGGCGGCGGAGTCTCGCGCGAGGAGTGGAAGGCCGGCGCCGAGACCAACAAGATCCTCGGCCAGGGCGAAGGCTTCGGCACGAAGGCGGTGCCGGTGGACGGCTTCTGCGTGCGCGTGGGCGCCATGCGCTGCCACTCGCAGGCCCTGACCTTCAAGCTGAAGAAGGACGTGCCGCTGGCCGACATCGAGGCGCTGATCGCCGCCGACAACCAGTGGGTGAAGGTGGTGCCGAACACCCGCGAGGCGACGCTGCAGGGCCTGACCCCCGTGGCCGTGACCGGCACGCTGGAGATCCCGGTGGGCCGCATCCGCAAGCTGGCGATGGGGCCGGAGTACGTGGGCGCGTTCACCATCGGCGACCAGCTGCTGTGGGGCGCGGCGGAGCCGCTGCGGCGGATGCTGCGCATCCTGCTGGAGGCGTAAGCACGGGCTGCAAGTCGCGGTTCGCCGGCGGGCTCACCACGACCTACGGCGGAATTGGTAGGTCGTGGTGAGCCCGCAGGCGAACCGCGACACACGGGCTGTATCCACCCGTTACAGCACGTTGTGACCCGGCAACAAGCGCGGTCGCATCATGGCGTGCGCATGTGTTCCACGCACGTTAAGCGGTGTCTCAGCTTGTCAGTCTAAGGCGTTGCTGTTATGGTCCTTTTTCGAATTAAGCCTCGAAGGCAATGGGCCGCATGAAGAGAAAAAGACTGCCTCCCCACCGAGGAGTAGGGACGCCACCACAGAAGAGCCATGCAAGGCTCCGGCTGTCTACGCTGGCACTGGCGGCCGCAGTCACTTTCGGCTTCGCGCCCGATGCCATGGCGCTCGCCCTCGGCCGCGTCACCGTGCAGTCCGCGCTTGGCGAACCGCTGCGCGCCGAGATCGACGTGCCCGAGATCACGCCGGAGGAAGTCTCCTCCCTGCGCGCCTCGATCGCCTCGCCGACCACCTTCCGCAGCCAGGGGCTGGAGTACAGCCAGGCCCTGGCGAACGTCACCATCACCCTGCAGCGCCGTCCCAACGGCGGCTACTTCCTGCAGCTCGCGAGCGACCGCCCGGTCAACGAACCGTTCGTGGACGTGATCCTGGAGGCCTTCTGGTCGTCCGGCCGCGTGCAGCGCGACTTCACCATGCTGTTCGACCCGCCGGCGCTGCGCCAGTCCGGCGCGCCGCTGACGGCGCAGGTCTCGCCTTCCCCCGGCACGCAGCGTGCGGCGCCTGCCACGCCCCAGGC
>JALHLO010000215.1 GCA_022844525.1 Ramlibacter sp. | reverse complement strand
GCGCTGCCGCTGTATGATTTTTGACTGTGCGGGTGTCGCGGTTCGCCTGCGGGCTCACCACGACCTGCGAGACCCCCGTTGCCACCGTAGGGTGTGGTGAGCCCGCAGGCGAACCGCACCAACAGGAACCTTGATGTCGAAACTGCCGCCCGTCCTGCAAAACCTCCCCCTCCCGGTCATCGCCTCGCCGATGTTCATCGTCAGCACGCCGAAGCTGGTGATCGAGCAGTGCAAGGCGGGCATCGTCGGCTCCATGCCGGCGCTCAACGCCCGCCCGGCGTCCCAGCTGGACGAGTGGCTGCACGAGATCGAGGAGACGCTGGCGGCGTACAACCGCGCGCATCCCGACCGGCCGGCCGCGCCCTACGCCATCAACCAGATCGTGCACAAGAGCAACGACCGGCTCGAGCACGACATGGAGGCGGTGGTCAGGCGCAAGGTGCCGATCATCATCACCTCCCTGGGCGCGCGCACCGACGTCAACGAGGCGATCCACAGCTACGGCGGCGTGGTGCTGCACGACATCATCAACAACTTCTTCGCGCGCAAGGCGGTGGAGAAGGGCGCCGACGGCCTGATCGCGGTGGCGGCCGGGGCCGGCGGGCACGCGGGCGTGAAGAGCCCGTTCGCGCTGGTGCAGGAGATCCGCGAGTGGTTCGACGGCCCGATCGCGCTGTCCGGCGCGATCGCCAACGGCGGCGCGGTCCTCGCCGCGCAGGCGATGGGCGCGGACTTCGCGTACATCGGCTCGGCCTTCATCGCCACCCATGAGGCGCGCGCCAGCGATGCCTACAAGCAGGCGATCGTCGAAGGCACCTCCGACGACATCGTCTACTCCAGCCTGTTCACCGGCGTGCACGGCAACTACCTCAAGGCCAGCATCCGCGCCTCGGGGCTCGATCCCGACAAGCTCCCGGAGAGCGATCCCAGCAAGATGAGCTTCGGCGGCGGCGAGGGCAGCAAGAAGGCCTGGAAGGACATCTGGGGTTCGGGCCAGGGCATCTCCGCGGTGAAGGAAGTGATGCACGTGGCGGACTACGTCGCGCGGCTCAAGCGCGAGTACGCCGAGGCGCGAGCGCGGCTGTCGCTGCCTTCGCTCGCCACCGCCTAGTTGCCCGGCCCGTAGCTCAGGGCCGAAGCCTTCCCCCAGAACACCCGGTACATGAACACCGTGTACACGATGATCGCCGGCAGCGTGATCGCCACGCCGACGAAGATCACGACCAGCGATTCGTGCGCGCTCGCCGCCTGCCACACGGTCAGCTGGTCGATCACGATGTAGGGGTAGATGCTGTACGCCAGCCCCAGGAAGGACAGCACGAAGATCAGCACCGTGCTCGCGAACACGATCCAGCCGTAGCCCGCCTGCACCACGTTCTCGCGGCTGGTCACGTGCCACGAGGCGAAGAAGGCCGCCGCGCAGGCCACGGGGATGGGCAGCAGCCCCAGGAACTGCGGCATCGCGAACCACTTGTCGAACACGTTGGGGCTCACCAGCGGCGTCGCCACCGAGATGCCCACCAGCGCGGCGCCCATGGGCCACAGCACCAGCCGCGCCCAGCGCACCGCCTTGGCCTGCAGTTCGCCCTCGGTCTTCATGATCAGCCAGCCCGCGCCCAGCATCGCGTACGCGGTCGGCAGGGTGACCGCGATCATCACGGTGAACAGCGTGGGCCACAGTCCGCGGTCGAAGGCCGTCAGGTAGCGGCCCAGCATCCAGCCCTGCGAGGCCGCCGCCATCAGCGAGCCGAGCGAGAACAGGCGGTTCCACATCTCCTTGCGCGCCGCCCGCGCCTTCACGCGGAAGTCGAAGGACACGCCGCGCAGCACCAGGCCGATCAGCATCACCGCCACCGGCAGGTACAGCGCCGACAGCACCAGGCCGTGGGCCACCGGGAAGGCGATCAGCAGCACGCCGACGCCCAGCACCAGCCAGGTTTCGTTGGCGTCCCAGAACGGGCCGATGCTCGAGACCATGACGTCCTTCTGTTCGTCGGAGGCGAAGGGCAGCAGCAGCCCGACCCCGAGGTCGTAGCCATCGAGCACGACGTACGCGAGCAGCGCGAGTCCCATCACGGCCATGAAGACCAGGGGCAGCAGGGTGGGCCAGTCGACAGTCATCTGCATCTCCTCAGGCGGGTCCGCCCACCGGCATGGCGGCCTTGGGGCTCTGGGGGGTGTCGGGGGTCGGCATCGCCGGATGCTCCGCCATGTACATCAGCACCCGCACGTAGGCGCCGAGCAGGAACACGTACACGACCAGGTAGGAAACGAGCGTGGCCAGCACGGTGCCCGGCGGGTGCTGTCCCACCAGGTCCGCCGTGCGCAGCTGGCCGTAGACCAGGAAGGGCTGGCGGCCGACCTCGGTCACGACCCAGCCGGCGAGCGTCGCCACCCAGCCGGAGAAGGTCATCGCCGTCAGCAGCCGCAGCTGCCAGCGGGACAGGGGCGTGCCATCGGGGCCCGCCGCGCGCCGGCGCCGCCAGAGGGTCCATGCGCCCCACCACGACACCGCCAGCATCAGCAGACCGACGCCGACCATGATCCGGAAGCCCCAGAACACCGGCGCCACCGGCGGGTGCGCATCCGGGAACTCGTTGAGGCCCTTCAGCTCGGCGTCCAGGTCGTGCGCCAGGATCAGGCTGGCGAGCTTGGGCACCTGCAGGGCGTAGTCGGTGCGGCCTTCCTTCTCGTTCGGCCAGCCGAACAGCGTGAGCGGCGCGCTCTTCTCCGTGTGCCAGATGCCTTCGATGGCGGCGATCTTGGCCGGCTGGTGTTCCAGCGTGTTCAGGCCGTGCAGGTCGCCCGCCAGGATCTGCAGCGGGATCGCGATCGCCGCCGCGACCACGCCCGAGCGCAGCGCGCGGTGGGTACCACCGTTCGCGGTGCCCCGCAGCAGCTGCCACGCCGACAGGCCGGCGATGAGGAAGGAGGCCGTCAGCGTCGAGGCGAGCAGCTTGTGCGCGAGCCGGTAGGGGAAGGAGGGGTTGAAGACGATCTGCAGCCAGTCCTGCGCGTGGTACACGCCGTCGATCACCTTGAAGCCGACCGGCGTCTGCATCCAGGAGTTGAGGCTCAGGATCCAGAACGCCGACAGCGTGGTGCCCACGGCCACCATCAGCGTGGCCACCATGTGCACGCGGCCGGAGACGCGGTTGCGGCCGAACAGCATGATCCCGAGGAAGGTCGCTTCCAGGAAGAAGGCCGTCAGCACCTCGTACCCGAGCAGCGGGCCGGCGATGTTGCCCACGCGTTCCATGTAGCCGGGCCAGTTGGTGCCGAACTGGAAGGTCATGGTGATGCCGGTGACCACCCCCAGCGCGAAGCTCAGGGCGAACACCTTGGTCCACAGGTAGTAGGCCTCCTCCCAGTGGCGCGCGTCCTCCACGTCCTTCGCGGCGCCGTGGCGCAGGCGGAAGTACACCAGGAACCAGCACAGCGCGATGTTGATGGTGGGAAAGAGGATGTGGAAGGAGATATTGGCCGCGAACTGCAGGCGCGACAGCATCAGGGTGTCCATGCTCACGATTCCTTGTCGTTGTTGCGGGCGGACCGGCCGGTCACCCGGTCCTTGAGCTCCAGCACGCGCGTCACCGCGCTGCCCATCCCCATCAGCTGCATCGCCGTTTCCGGGGCGAGCTTCTGCACGTCGTCGAACCAGGTCAGGAGGCGGTCGATCAGCTCGTACATGTCGCGCATGCGCTGCTGCGCGTGGCGCTCGGCGTCGGAGTCCGGCTGCTCCAGCAGCGCCATGCGCAGCATCGACAGGGTCGGTTCGATCTCGCGCCGGCGGCGCTCCTCCGCCAGCACGCGGAAGATCTCCCAGACGTCCGCGGGCGCCTCGAAGTACTCGCGGCGGTCGCCCGGCAGGTGCTTCATGCGCACCAGCCGCCAGGACTGCAGTTCCTTCAGGCCCATGCTCACGTTGGAGCGCGAGAACTCCAGGGTCTCGGCGATCTGGTCCGCGTTGAGCGGGCGCTGCGACAGGAAGATCAGGGCGTACATCTGCCCCACGGTGCGGTTGATGCCCCACCGGCTGCCCATCTCGCCGAAATGCGCAACGAACTGCCGGCTGAGCACGGGGAGGTGGTCCTGCAACGCCATGGTCGCGATTCTGGACGCGATCTTCGGCCAGTTCAGGAAGTTCTGAAATTTCTGGCAGTGGCAGCAGGGCTTTGCCAGCGCCCTGCATGCGGCATACTGTACGCATGAACAGTATCGACCGGTCCACCTCCAACGAAGTGCCCGAGGTGCGCGTGCCGCTTGCGGCGATCAAGGGCCGGGGCACGGCGACGCGTTTCGCGCACCGGTTCGAGCGCGACCTGCGCGAAGGCTTCGACGACGGCTGGGAGCGGGAAGAAGGCGAGGCCGCCGCGGTCCCGCGCACCGAAGTCATCTGGGAAAACGCGCGCAGCATCATCGCCGGCAACGACTCGCCCGACATCTACTTCAACAAGTCGATCAATCCCTACCGCGGCTGCGAGCACGGTTGCATCTACTGCTACGCGCGGCCCACGCACAGCTACCTGAACCTCTCCCCGGGCCTGGACTTCGAAACGAAGATCATCGCCAAGCGCAACACGGTGGCCCTGCTGCGCGAGGAGCTGGGCCGCCGCTCCTACCGGCCGGAACTGATCGCGATCGGCACGGCAACCGACTGCTACCAGCCGGTGGAGCGCGAACTGCGGCTCACGCGCGGCGTGATCGAGGTGCTGCACGAGACCAACCATCCCTTCGGGCTCGTGACCAAGTCCAGCGGCGTGGAGCGCGACCTCGACCTGATCGCGCCCATGGCCGCGAAGGGGCTGGCCGCGGTGTACGTGACCATCACCACGCTCGATGCGGACCTCGCGCGCACGCTGGAGCCGCGCGCGGCCGCGCCGCACCGCCGCCTGCGCGTGCTGCGGACGCTGGCCGAACACGGCGTGCCCTGCGGCGTGAGCCTGGCGCCGCAGATTCCCTTCCTGAACGACGACATGGAGCAGGTGCTGGAGGCCGCGTGGGAGGCCGGCGCGCGCGAGGCCTTCTATCACGTGCTGCGCCTGCCCTGGGAGGTCGCGCCGCTGTTCCGGCAATGGCTTCAGACGCACTATCCGCAGCGCGCGCAACGGGTGATGCACCGCATCCAGGAAATGCGCGGCGGCAAGGACTACGACAGCGACTTCGCCACGCGCATGAAGGGTTCGGGCACCTGGGCCGCGCTGCTCAAGCAGCGCTTCGACAAGACCGCGGCCCGGCTCGGCTTCAACGCCAAGAAGATCGACTTCCGCAACGACCTGTTCCGGCCGCCCTCGCCGCCCGGGCAGGGCGCGCTGTTCTGAGCGTCGCGGCCCTCAGCGCAGGAGGAACAGGCCGCAGCCGAACGCGACCGCGGCGAGCATCGCGCCGGTGAGGTTCGACTGCAGCTGCTTGGGGCCGGGCATGCGCCGCACGCCGTGGTTCCACAGCCAGACGATGGGCACCACCGCCAGCACCAGGACCATCAGCAGCACGTCCCAGCGCATGAAGCTGGTCCAGGCCGGCAGCAGGGTTCGCGGCGGACCCTGCCAGAGGGTCTGCACCGGAAGCTGCTGGCTCCAGAGGCCGGCGGCCACCAGGGCACCCGCGACCAGGGCCACCGTCACCGCCGGCTTCAGGGTGCGGCGCCAGCCGAGGATGCTGAACACCGCGCCGGCCCCACCGCCGATCACCAGGACGGAGGCCAGCGCCATGCGCCATTCCAGCGTGCCCCCCAGCCAGCGCCAGACGGCGACGTTCGAGGCCACGCCCAGCCAGAGGCTCGCCCACAGCACCAGCATCGCCGGGTGCGTGGCCAGGCGCGACTCGCCCGGCATGAGCAGGGTCGAGTAACCGGTGGTACGAAACAGCCGGAGCGCCATGGCCGCATTGTCGCCCGGGCGCCGGGCCTTGGCACTGGCCGCAGCGCCAAGGCAGGGGCGGCTGTGCTATGGAAACGACAGCGCCAGGGCCGCCCCCGCGCGCTACGCGCTGAAGAACCCTTTCAGCTTGTGGCTTCGGCCAACAAGCCCTCCGGGCAGTTGTTACCCTGCGCCGCTGCGCTTCGGGTTCACGCGCTACGCGCTGAAGAACCCTTTCAGCTTGTCCGCCCAGGACTCCTCGTTGGGGGAGTGCTTGGCGCCGCCCTTCTTCAGGGACTCGTCCAGCTCCTTGAGCAGCTTGCGCTGGTGTTCGGTCAGCTTGACCGGCGTCTCCACCGCGATGTGGCAGTAGAGGTCCCCGGCGACGCTGGAACGCACACCCTTGATGCCCTTGCCGCGCAGGCGGAACTGCTTGCCGGCCTGGGTGCCTTCGGGGATGTCGATGGCCGCCTTGCCGTCCAGCGTGGGCACCTCGATCTCGCCGCCCAGGGCCGCGCGGGCGATGCTCACCGGCACCACGACATGCAGGTCGTCGCCGTCGCGCTCGAAGATCGCGTGCTTCTTCAGCCGGATCTCGATGAACAGGTCGCCCGGCGGGCCGCCGTTGGAGCCGGGCTCGCCGTTGCCGGCGCTGCGGATGCGCATGCCGTCGTCGATGCCGGGGGGGATGCGCACTTCCAGCGTCTTCTGGCGCTTGACCTTGCCCTGGCCGTGGCAGGCCTGGCAGGGCTCGGGAATGATCTTGCCGGTGCCGCGGCAGTGCGGGCAGGTCTGCTGCACGCTGAAGAAGCCCTGGCGCATCTGCACCACGCCCGCGCCGTGGCAGGTGGAGCAGGTCTTGGCCTGGGTGCCCGGCTTGGCGCCGGTGCCGTGGCAGTTGTCGCACTCGTCCCAGGAGGGAATGCGGATCTGCGCGTCCTTGCCCTTGGCCGCTTCTTCCAGCGTGACTTCCATCGCGTACGACAGGTCGCTGCCGCGATAGACCTGGCGGCCGCCGCGGCCGCCCGCGCCGCGCTGCTGGCCGAAGATGTCCCCGAAGATGTCGCCGAAGGCCTCGGCGAACCCGCCGAAGCCCTCCGCGCCCGCCCCGCCGGGGCCCCGCATGTTGGGGTCCACGCCGGCGTGCCCGAACTGGTCGTAGGCGGCCCGCTTCTCCGCGTCGGAGAGCATCTCGTAGGCTTCCTTGGCCTCCTTGAAGCGCGCCTCCGCCTCCTTGGCGCCCGCATCGGCACCCTGGTTGCGGTCCGGGTGGTGCTTCATCGCCAGCTTGCGATAAGCCTTCTTGATCTCGTCCTCCGAGGCGTTCTTCGGCACGCCCAGGATTTCGTAGTAGTCGCGTTTCGTGGCCATTGTTCGTTAGGTACTGCTACAAGAACGCCGCGTCGACCCGTGCCGAAGGCATCAGTGTCGAACGCGGCGAGTCAAACCGGCGCGAAGCGTCCGCGTTCAACCCTTCTTGACTTCCTTGACTTCCGCGTCCACGACGTTGTCGTCGTTGGCCGGCTTGGAAGACGCACCCGCCGCGGCCTCGGGGCCGGCGCCGGCCTGCGCGCCGG
>JALHLO010000214.1 GCA_022844525.1 Ramlibacter sp. | reverse complement strand
AACGGCGAGGTGATCCGCCTCGACGGCGCGCTGCGCATGGCGCCGCGCTGACTGAAGATTTCAACCCGGAGACAGAAGATGAAACTCGTACGCTCCCTGATCGCCGCCGCGGTCACCCTCGCCGCCGCGGGCGCCGCCCTGGCCGACATCAACATCGGCGTGAGCCTCTCGCTCACCGGCCCGGGCTCCGGCCTCGGCATCCCGATGAACAACCAGTTCAAGCTGTTCCCCAAGGAGATCGCGGGCGAGAAGGTCAACCTGATCATCCTCGACGACGCCTCCGACCCGGGCAAGGGCGTGAGCAACGCCCGCCGCTTCGTGACCGAGGACAAGGTGGACCTGATCATCGGCTCCTGCCTGACGCCGGTGGCGGCCGCCATGACGCCGGTCGCGACGGAGTTCAAGACGGTGCAGCTTGCCGCCTCTCCGGTCGGTGGCGACAGCCCCTGGCTGTTCCGCCTGCCGCAGGGCAACGAGGTCATGGCCCACGCCGTCGTGGAGCACATGAAGAAGCAGAAGATCAAGACCATCGGCTTCCTCGGCTACACCGACGCCTATGGCGAGCTCTGGCTCAAGGCCCTGACGCCGCTGGCCGAGAAGGCCGGCATGAAGATCGTTGCCGCCGAGCGGTTCGCCCGCACCGACACCAGCGTCACGCCGCAGGCCCTGAAGCTGACGTCCGCCAACCCGGACGCGATGCTGGTCGTGGCCTCCGGCTCCGGTGCCGCCATGCCCCAGATGGCGCTGGTCGAGCGCGGCTACAAGGGCAAGATCTACCAGACGCACGCCGCGGCCACGCAGGACCTGATGCGCATCGGCGGCAAGGCCGTGGAAGGCACCTACGTCGTGTCCGGCCCGGCGATGGTCGGCGAGCAGCTGCCCGACAACCATCCGTCCAAGAGGGTCGCGATGGACTTCTTCGGCAAGTACGACAAGGCCTTCGGGGCGCCCAACCAGTTCGCCGGCCACTCCTACGACGCCGCCATCGCGCTCGAGAAGGCCGTGCCGATCGCGCTGAAGAAGGCCAAGCCCGGCACGCCCGAGTTCCGCGCCGCGCTGCGCGACGCCTTCGAGACGATGGGCCGCACGGTCTTCGCGCACGGCGTAATGAACTGGAGCAAGGACGACCACTGGGGCTACACGAACGAAACCGGCGTGATGCTCAAGGTCACCGGCGGCAAGTTCGTCGTCGAGAAGTAAGACAAGGGAATGAAGAAAGCTCCTTCCCCCTCTGGGGGAAGGCTGGGACGGGGGCGCTGTGCACCGACACCGCATCGCGCCTGCGGGCGCCTCCACCCTGACCCTCCCCCAGAGGGGGAGGGAACAAAGACAACGAATCCATGGATCTCTCCATCGCCGGCATCCTCGCGATCGACGGCCTCACCAACGGCGCCATCTACGCCCTGCTCGCGCTCGCGACGGTGCTGGTGTTCGCCGTCACCCGCGTGATCTTCATCCCGCAGGGCGAGTTCGTCGCCTTCGGCGCGCTGACGCTGGCCCTGTTCCAGACCGGCAAGGTGCCCGGCACCGTCTGGTTCCTGCTGATCCTGGCCGGGCTCGCGGCGATCGGCGACGTCGTGACCGGGTGGCGCCATCGGCAGCCGCCCGCGCGCATCGCGAAACAGCTGCTGCGCACGCTGGCCTTTCCCGTGATCGCCTCGGCGATCGCCATCTGGGCGGCGCCGCGCGGCTTCCCGCTGATGGTGCAGGCGCTGCTGACGCTGGCGCTGGTCACGCCCTTCGGTTCGCTGATCTACCGCCTGGCCTACGAATCGCTCGCCGATGCGTCGGTGCTCGTGCTGCTGATCGTCTCGGTCGGCGTGCACTTCGCGCTGGTCGGCCTGGGCCTGTTCTTCTTCGGCGCCGAGGGCTTCCGCAATCCCAGCTTCTGGGACAGCCGCTTCTCCGCCGGCGCGCTGGCGCTCACGGGCCAGACGATCATCATCTTCCTGGCTTCGTTCGCGCTGATCGTGCTGCTGTACCTGTTCTTCGAGCGCACGCTCACCGGCAAGGCCCTGCGCGCCACCGCGGTGAACCGCGCGGGCGCCCGCCTCATGGGCATCTCCTCCAGCGGCGCCGGCCGCCTGGCCTTCACCATGGCGGCCCTGATCGGCGCGCTGTCGGGCCTGCTGATCGGCCCCACCACCACGATCTTCTACGACAGCGGCTTCCTGATCGGCCTCAAGGGCTTCGTCGCGGCGGTGTTCGCCGGCCTGGCGAGCTATCCCCTGGCACTGGTCGGCGCGCTGGGCGTCGGCCTGCTGGAAAGCTTCAGCTCCTTCTGGGCCAGCGCCTTCAAGGAAGTGATCGTGTTCGCCTCCATCCTGCCGGTGCTGCTGTGGCGCTCGCTCTCCGACCCGCACGGGGAGGAGCACTGATGGCCGGCCTGCGCCGCTTCGCCTTCCCCCTGTTCGCTCTCGTGATGCTGGTGCTGCCGGCGCTGCCGGTGCCGGACTTCTGGATCACGCAGAGCAACTACGTCGGCCTGTACGCGCTGGTCGCGCTGGGCCTCGTGCTGCTGACCGGCGTGGCCGGCCTCACGTCCTTCGGCCAGGCCGCCTTCGTCGGCATCGGCGCCTACACGGCCGCCTTCATGGCGGTCAAGCTGTCGGCCTCGCCCTGGCTGGCTCTGGCCATCGGCGTGGCGCTGGCCGTCGCCGCCGCCGTGCTGCTGGGCGCGATCACGCTGCGCATGTCGGGCCACTTCCTGCCGCTGGCCACCATCGCCTGGGGCCTGGTCCTCTACTACTCCATGGGCAACATGGACTGGCTGGGCAAGTACGACGGCATCCTGGGCGTGCCCACGCTCACGCTGTTCGGCATGGACCTGGGCACCGGCCGCGGCCTGCACGTGCTGATCTGGGCGATCGCGCTGCTGGCGGCCTGGGCCTGCTCCAACCTGCTGGACTCGCGTCCGGGCCGGGCGATCCGCTCCATGAAGAGCGGGGCGACGATGGCCGAGGCCATGGGCATCTCCACCTTCCGCTACAAGCTGAACGTGTTCGTGCTGGCGGCCGTGCTGGCCGCGGTCAGCGGCTGGCTGTTCGCCTTCTTCCAGCGCACGGTGAACCCCTCGCCCTTTTCCATCGCCAAGGGCATCGAGTACCTGTTCATGGCGGTGCTGGGCGGCGTCGGCCACGTCTGGGGCGCCTTCCTCGGCGCCGGCGTGGTCAAGATCATCGAGGACCAGCTGCCGCAGGTGCTGCCCAAATGGATCACCGACCGCGGCAGCTTCGAGACGGTCGTCTTCGGCGTGATCCTGGTGGTCGTGTTGAAGTACGCGCCCGACGGCCTGTGGAGCTTCGTGGTGCGGCGCCTGCCCCGGGCCGACCGCAAGCGTGACTGGGAAGGCGCGCCGCCGCTGCCCGCGCGCGACAAGCCCGCGCACGGCGAGCTGCTGCTGCAGGTGCAGGCGGTGCGCAAGGAGTTCGGCGGCCTGGTGGCGGTGAACGACGTCAGCTTCGAGCTGCGCGCCGGCGAGATCGTCGGCCTGATCGGCCCCAACGGCGCCGGCAAGTCCACCACCTTCAACCTGATCACCGGCGTGCTCGGCCTCACCTCCGGCCAGGTGCGCTACCGCGGCCAGGACATCGCCGGCCTGCCCTCGCGCGCCATCGCGCGCAAGGGCATCTCGCGCACCTTCCAGCACGTCAAGATGATCCCGGAGATGACGGTGCTGGAGAACGTGGCGCTGGGCGGCTACCTGCGCGGCAGGACCGGCAGCGTGCGCGCCATGCTGCGGCTGGACCGGGACGAGGAGAAGCGCCTGTTCGCCGAAGCGGAACGGCAGCTCGCGCGGATCGGCATGGCCGACCGCATGCACGAACTCGCCGGCAACCTGGCGCTGGGCCCCCAGCGGCTGATGGAGATCGCGCGCGCCCTGTGCACCGACCCGGCTCTCCTGCTGCTGGACGAGCCGGCGGCCGGCCTGCGCCACAAGGAGAAGCAGGCGCTCGGCGACGTGCTGCGCCAGTTGAAGAGCGAGGGCATGAGCCTGCTGCTGGTGGAGCACGACATGGAATTCGTCATGGGCCTGACCGACCGCATCGTGGTGATGGAGTTCGGCACCCGCCTGATGGAAGGCACGCCGGCGCAAGTGCAGGCGAGCCCGGCGGTTCGCGCCGCCTACCTGGGAACGGAGCACTGATGGCCGCCCCCCTGCTGGAGGTGAAGGACCTGCACGCCGGTTACGGCCGCGCGGAGGTGCTGACCGGCCTGTCCTTCGAACTGGCGCGCGGCCAGGTGGTCACCGTGATCGGCCCGAACGGCGCCGGCAAGTCCACCACGCTGAACGCGCTCATGGGCCTGCTGCCCGCGCGCGGCCGCATCCTGTTCGACGGCCAGGACCTCGCCGACACCACGCTGGAAGAGCGCGTGATGCTGGGGCTGGCGCTGGTGCCGGAAAAACGCGAGCTGTTCGGCACCATGCCGGTGGAGGACAACCTGGTCCTCGGCGGCTTCCGGCCGATGAAGCTGCGCATGCCGGACTGGCGCGCGCAGCTCGATCGCGTGTACGAGCTGTTCCCCCGGCTGAAGGAGCGCCGCGCGCAGCTGGCCGGCACGCTCTCCGGCGGCGAACGGCAGATGCTGGCCGTGGGCCGCGCGCTGATGTCGCAGCCCAAGCTGCTGATGCTGGACGAGCCGAGCCTGGGGCTGGCGCCGCTGGTGGTGCGCGAGATCTTCCACATCATCGAGCGGCTGCGCGAACAGGGCGTGTCCATCCTGCTGGTGGAGCAGAACGCCCGCGCCGCGCTGCAGGTGGCCGACTACGGCTACGTGCTGGAGACCGGCGAGATCAGCATGCAGGGCCCGGCGCAGCAGCTGTCCGGCGACCCGCGCGTGATCGAGACCTACCTGGGCGCCGCGCGCGGCCGCACCGACTGAGCAGCGCGACGATGGCGCAACTTCGCACGCCCCGCCAGAGCACCCCCGGCCGGTCCGCGCCGGCGGTGGACGAAGTCGACACCAGCTTCCTGGAGACGCTGGTGGGCTACAACGCACGGCGCGCGGCGCTGTCGGCCATCGACGTCTTCCTGCAGCGCATGGAGCCCTTCGGGCTGAAGCCGGTCGATTTCTCCGTGCTGTCGCTGGTGGCGCACAACCCGGGCATCACCTCGCGCCAGCTGTGCACCGCGCTGGGCATCCTGCCGCCCAACCTGGTGGGCATGGTGAACACCCTGGAAAAGCGCGAGCTGGTCGCGCGCAAGCCCCATCCGCACGACGGCCGCGCCATGGGCCTGTACCTGACGCCTTCGGGACAGAAGCTGATGCGCGATGCGGAACGCACGGCCGCCGCGGCCGAGGCCGAGGTGGCCGCGCGCCTGAGCCCGGCGGAGCAGCGCACGCTGATCGCCCTGCTGAAAAAGGTCTACAAGCCCGCCTAGCGGCGACGCGCGGTCGCGTTGTGCCGCCGTCACGCTGCTATTGTTTGTGTAGCGCAAGCTGCGTACACTCCGTTCCCCGCCCCGCATTCGCGTGGGCGCCAGGAAATGCCGAGCGAATGAGTGCCAAGGAGAACGTCGCCACCAACCAGCTGCTGGCCCTGCTGGAGGCGCGCTATGCCATCCGCGTGCTCTGGGCCCTGCGCGACGGCCACCCGCAGACCTTCCGCCTGCTGCAGGACAGCGTGGGCGGCATCACGCCCAACACCCTGAACACGCGGATCAAGGAATTGCGCGAGGCCGGGCTGATGCAGCACAACGGAGACGGCTACAGTGTCACCCCGAGCGGCGTGGACCTCCTCAAGCGCCTGGCCGACCTGCAGCCCTTCGCCGCCAAGTGGGTGGCCGCCCAGGCGAAGAAGAAACAACAGGCAAGCTGATGCAAACCTTCCTCAAGGCGACGCTGCCGGCCGATGCGCAGCAGGCCACCCTGGTGGGCCGCGTGTGGATCGAGGGCCAGGGCCCCGTGCTGGTCCGGGCCGACCACGAGTCCGTGTACGACCTGTCCCTGCTCGCGCCCACTGCCAGCGCGCTGATGGAGTTCCCCGACCCGGCGGCGGCGGTGCGCGACTTCAAGGCGCCGCGGATCGCGTCGGTCGCCGACGTGATCGCCAACAGCAGCGCCGATGCCCGGGTGGACGAGACCCCCTGGCTGCTGGCGCCCTGCGACCTGCAGGCGGTGAAGGCCTCCGGCGTGACCTTCGTCGCCTCCATGCTGGAGCGCGTGATCGAGGAGCAGGCGCGCGGCAACCCCGCCCTGGCCGAGTCCGTGCGCAAGGAAGTCGTGGCCGTGATCGGCGACGACCTGTCCAAGGTGCGGCCCGGCTCGCCGGAAGCCGCGCAGCTCAAGAAGGTGCTGCTGGCCAAGAACCTGTGGTCGCAGTACCTCGAGGTCGGCATCGGCCCCGACGCGGAAATCTTCACCAAGTCGCAGCCGATGAGCGCGGTGGGCACCGGCGCCGAGATCGGCATCCACCCGAAGAGCGAATGGAACAACCCCGAGCCGGAGATCGTGCTGGTGGTCAACAGCCGCGGCGAGACGGTCGGCGCCACGCTGGGCAACGACGTCAACCTGCGCGACTTCGAGGGCCGCAGCGCCCTGCTCCTGGGCAAGGCCAAGGACAACAACGCCAGCTGCGCCATCGGCCCCTTCATCCGCCTGTTCGACGGGCACTTCGGCATCGCCGACGTGCGCCAGGCCGACCTGGCCATGAAGGTGACCGGCCCCGAGGGCTTCCAGATGGAGGGCGCCAGCAGCCTGAAGATGATCAGCCGCGACCCGCTGGAGCTGGTCGGCCATGCGATCGGGCCGAACCACCAGTATCCGGACGGGCTGGTGCTCTTCCTGGGGACGATGTTTGCGCCAACGCAAGACCGCTTCGGTCCGGGCCAGGGCTTCACCCATGCGGTGGGGGACGTGGTGGCCATCGCGACGCAGCGCCTCGGTACACTGGTGAACCGCGTCAACACCAGCGACCGGATCGAACCCTGGCGCTACGGCGTGGGCGCGCTGATGCGCGACCTCGCCCGCCGGCGGCTGCTTTGACCCCTTTCGAAAGAACAACATGATCACCACTCCCAGCGGCCTGCAGTACGAAGACGAACTCGTGGGGCAAGGCCCCGAGGCGAAGTCCGGCCAGGACGTGCGCGTGCACTACACCGGCTGGCTGTACAACAACGGCGTGCAGGGGGCGAAATTCGACTCCAGCCGCGACCGCAACGACCCCTTCGAGTTCTCCCTGGGCGCCGGCATGGTGATCCGCGGCTGGGACGAAGGCGTGGCCGGGATGAAGGTGGGCGGCAAGCGCACCCTGGTGATCCCGCCGCAACTGGGCTACGGCGCGCGCGGGGCCGGCGGGGTGATCCCGCCGAACGCGACGCTGAAGTTCGACGTCGAGCTGATCGAGACGCGCTGAGCGCGTCGCGGTTCGGCTGCGCGCTCACCACGACCTACAGTCGGGGTTCGCCCGCGCGCCGCGAACGCACCCGTAGGTCGTG
>JALHLO010000213.1 GCA_022844525.1 Ramlibacter sp. | reverse complement strand
ACCCGCCGACCGTCGGCCTGCGGGAGGCCATGGCGCTGGCAGCCGACCGCGACCGCATCGCCTGGCAGTACCGGCACGACTACGCGGATGTGTTCGAGCTCGGATTGCCGGCCTTCCTGGCCGCGCGCTCCGCCGGCGCCACGGCCGCGCGCGCCCTGCAGGCCGCCTTCCTGGAGTTCGCCGCGGCCCTGCCGGACTCACACATTGTGCGAAAGCACGGGGACGCGATGGCGCAGTCTGTCATGCGCGAGGCCGCGCCGTGGCGAGCGCACGCGCGCCGCGGCGGCGACCTGGACGCGGATGCCGCCTTCGTCGGCTGGGACGAAGAGCTCAAGGCGCGAGGGCTCAATCCGGGCACCAGCGCCGATCTCGGCGTGGCCGTCGCCATGGCGGCGGCACTGCTTGCGGGCCCCTAAGCGTTTTCCCCGAACCGACCCGGCATGGAATATGTGAGCGGGTTGTCGCCCATGGCGCGGCCGCGCCGTGGAAACCTGTTCCGGAGGAGCACACATGGCCAAGATCGACCGCCTGCTGGTTGGAGAGTCCCTCGTCGGCGAGGGCAACGAGGTCGCCCACATCGACCTCATCATCGGACCGCGCGGCTCGCCGGCGGAAACCGCCTTCGCGAACGCGCTGACCAACAACAAGGACGGCTTCACCTCCCTGCTGGCGGTGATCGCGCCGAACCTGCCGGCCAAGCCGCACACGGTGATGTTCAACAAGGTGACGATCAAGGGCGCCAAGCAGGCGGTCCAGATGTTCGGGCCGGCCCAGCACGGCGTCGCGCTCGCCGTGGCGGACTGCGTCGAGGACGGCACCATCCCGCTGGCCGAGGCCGAGGACATCTTCGTCTGCGTGGGCGTCTTCATCCACTGGGAAGCCAGCGACGACAAGAAGATCCAGGAGTTCAACTACCGCGCGACCAAAGAATCGATCAAGCGCGCGGTCAACCGCGAGCCCTCCCCCGGCAAGATCGTGGAGCAGAGGCACACCGCCGCCCACCCGTTCCAGGCCGCCTGAGCCGCGCTGTCCCCCAACGACGAAGGAGACAATCATGACCATCCGATTCGGAATCCCGTGGCGGCTGTGCAGCGCCGCCCTCCTGTTCTTCCTGCCGGCGCTGGCCCAGGCCAATGCCGACGTCGAGAAACACATCGCCGACCCGAAGAACTGGGCGATGCAGGCCGGCGACATGTACAACCAGCGCTACAGCAAGCTGCGCCAGATCAACACCGGCAACGTCGGCAAGCTGCAGGTCGCCTGGACCTTCTCCACCGGCGTGCTGCGCGGCCACGAAGGCTCGCCGCTGGTGATCGGCGACATGATGTACCTGCACTCGCCGTTCCCGAACAAGGTGTTCGCGGTCGACCTGAACAACCAGAAGATCGTGTGGAAGTACGAACCCAAGCAGGACCCGGCGGTGATCCCGCAGATGTGCTGCGACACGGTCAACCGCGGCCTGGCCTATGCCGAAGGCAAGGTCTTCCTGCAGCAGGCCGACAGCAACCTGGTGGCGCTCGATGCCAAGACCGGCAAGGTCGTCTGGTCGGTCAAGAACGGCGACCCCAAGGTCGGCGCGGTCAACACCAACGCGCCGCACGTCTTCAAGGACAAGGTGATCACCGGCATCAGCGGCGGCGAGTGGGGCGTGCGCGGGTACATCACGGCCTACGACATCAACACCGGCCGGCAGGTCTGGCGCGGCTACAGCACCGGCCCCGACAACGAGATGCTGATCGACCCCGAGAAGACCATGACCTGGACCGACGGCAGGATGGCGCCGGTCGGCCGCGACTCCTCGCTCAAGACCTGGCAGGGCGACCAGTGGAAGATCGGCGGCGGCACCACCTGGGGCTGGTTCAGCTATGACAAGGCCACCAACCTCATGTACTACGGCACCGGCAATCCCTCGACCTGGAACCCGGCCCAGCGGCCCGGCGACAACAAGTGGTCGATGACCATCTTCGCGCGCGACGTCGACACCGGCCAGGCCAAGTGGGTCTACCAGATGACCCCCTTCGACGAATGGGACTTCGACGGCGTCAACGAGATGATCCTGGCGGACATCAACGTCAAGGGCAAGCCGCGCAAGGCGCTGGTGCACTTCGACCGCAACGGCTTCGGCTACACGCTCGACCGCGTGACCGGCGAACTGCTGGTGGCCGAGAAGTTCGACCCGAAGGTGAACTGGGCGACGCACGTGGACATGAAGACGGGGCGCCCGCAGGTCGTGAAGAAGTATTCGACCGCGGCCGGCGGACCGGACGTGAACACCAAGGGCATCTGCCCGGCGGCCCTGGGCACCAAGGACCAGCAACCGGCTTCCTACGACCCGAACACGAAGCTGTTCTACGTGCCGACCAACCATGTCTGCATGGACTACGAGCCGTTCAAGGTCGAATACACGGCGGGGCAGCCCTACGTGGGCGCCACCCTGTCGATGTACCCGGCACCGGGCAGCCACGGCGGCATGGGCAACTTCATCGCCTGGGACGCGGGCACCGGCAAGATCGTGCAGAGCAAGCCGGAGAAGTTCTCCGTCTGGAGCGGCTCGCTCAACACCGCCGGCGGCATCTCCTGCTACGGCACGCTCGAGGGCTACATGAAGTGCGTCGATGCGAAGAACATCAACAAGGAACTGTTCAAGTTCAAGACCCCGTCCGGCATCATCGGCAACGTGTTCACCTACGAGCACAAGGGCAAGCAGTACCTGGGCGTGTTCTCCGGCATCGGCGGCTGGGCCGGCATCGGCATGGCGGCCGGCCTGGAGAAGGACACCGACGGCCTCGGTGCGGTGGGCGGCTACCGTGAACTGAACCAGTACACCGAGCTGGGCGGATCGCTGACCGTTTTCACGCTGCCCAACTGATGACGACCCTGGCCCGCTGCCTGCTGTTCATCGCGCTGTCCGTGGCGGTGGCCTCGGGCAGCGCGGGGGGCGAGGAGCCGAAACCCTACAAGGTCGTCGACGGCTACAAGGTCGACGCCGTCACGATGACCGGCTTCCGCACCTGGCGCGCCGCGGCCTGCGACCGCTGCCACGGCGCCAACCAGGAAGGGATGGTCGGCCCCTCGCTGGTCAACAGCCTGAAGACCCTCACCAAGGAGGAGTTCGTCAAGATCGTGCGCGACGGGCGCCTGGACAAGGGCATGGTGAGCTTCTCCGCCAACAAGACGGTGATGGACAACATGGACGCACTCTACGCCTACCTCAAGGGCCGATCGGACGGAGCCATCACGCGCGCCAAGGTGGAGCCGATGGCGGGCGGGGGCTGACGATGCGCGCGCGCCGCCTGCTGGCACTCGGGCTCGCGGCGCTGGCTTGCACCGGCGGCGCCGCGTGGGCCCAGGCCGTTCCCGACGACTCGCCGCGTACGGTGCTGAAGGTCTGCCAGGACCCGAACAACCTGCCCTTCTCCAACCTCAAGGGCGAGGGTTACGAGAACCGGATCG
The DNA here is from genome assembly GCA_022844525.1 of Ramlibacter sp. GTDB lineage: Bacteria > Pseudomonadota > Gammaproteobacteria > Burkholderiales > Burkholderiaceae_C > Ramlibacter. The sequence continues at coordinate 3,988 of JALHLO010000213.1, read as the reverse complement.
CCGAGCTGTTCGCGCGCGACCTGGGCGTGCCCCTGCGCTACTTCTCCTTTCCCAACCGCCTGGCCTTCATCCGCAACACGCTGCGCTATCGCCTGCCCGGCGAGGACTATCGCTGCGACGTGGTGCTGGGCGTGCCGGCCGAATTCGACCAGGTCTCGGCCACCAAGGCCTATTACCGTTCCACCTATGCGCTGGTGTTCCCCAAGGGCAAGGGGCTGGATGCGGTGAAGAACTCCGACGACCTGCTCGCCTTGCCGGCGGAGACGCAGCGCAAGCTGCGCATCGGCGTGTTCGACCGCTCGCCCGCCGCGCTGTGGCTGGTGCGCCATGAGCTCGTGGACCGGGGCGTGCCCTATCCCATCATGAGCCCCGACCCGGACCAGTACCCCGGCCAGCTGATCGAGCGCGACCTGGCGCAGGGCAAGATCGACGCGGCCATCGTCTGGGGCCCCATCGCGGGCTATTTCGCCACCCGGGTGCGCTCGCCCGAGCTGATGGTGGTGCCCATGAAGTCCGAACCGGGCCTGCCCTTCGAATTCTCGATGGCCATGGGCGTGCGCCACGGCGAGCCGAAATGGAAGGCGGTGGTCGAGGGCTTCCTGGCCAGGAACCAGGCGCAGATCCTCGCGATCCTGCGCGAGTACGCGGTGCCCCTGGTGCCGGACCCCGCCGGCAAGTAGCCATGAAGGCCGGCGCCGTCCTGCTCGCAGCGGCCCTGCCCCTGGCGGCGGCGCAGCAGCCGCCAGCTCCCGCAGCGGGCGCGCCGTCGGAAGCGGAGCGCCTGCTGTTCCAGCAGCCGCACCTGTCCAACATCCAGGGGGCCCGCGTCCTGCGCTACCGGTACGTCGAGGAGGCCGAGGGCCAGCCCAGCGCGAGCGACCGTGCGGTGCTGACCCTGGCGCCGGACGCGGCGGGCCGTTGCTGCGACGCGCACGCCGACTACCTGTCGGGCGCGAAGGCGGTGCAGCTGGCCGACATCCCCGCGGCGCGCGCCAATCCCATGCTGCTGCATTTCCTGGAAGGCGAGGTGCGGCGGCTGCAGCAGGCCACGCGGGGCCAGGCCGCGCACTTTCGCCGGCGCATGCGGCTGGCACTCGCGGACGAAGCGACCGTCACGGATGCCACGATCCGCTGGGGCGCCGCCAGCCTGCCGGCGCGGAGCGTGCGCATCGCGCCCTTCCTGACCGATCCCTACCGCGGCCGCTTCCCCGCCCACGCGGCCACCGAATACGTCTTCGTGTTCTCCGACGCCGTTCCCGGCGGCGTCTACCAGATGGGCGCGGCCGTCCCCGGCAGCGCGGCCCGCCGAACCCTGACCCTCGAGGAGTCGAACCCATGACACGCCCGCCCTGGATCCTCGCCGCGGTGCTGGCGCTGGCGCTGCCGGCGCTCGCTCACGCGCACGACTACCCCACCGCCGAGCGCGTCATCTTCGTGCAGGGCTGCATGCGCGACCACCCCGGCGGCTACTACGAGATGCTGAACAAGTGCTCCTGCGTGATCGACACCATCGCGCGCGACGTTCCCTTCGACCAGTTCGAGGAAATGAGCACGGCGGCCAAGGCCACCAGCATCGGCGGCGAGCGCGGCTCCTACATCCGCGACGTCGAGGGGCTGCAGGTGCAGATCCGCAAGTTCCGGCAGCTGCAGGCGCAGGCGCGCAAGAGCTGCATGATCGTCCCCGATGCGGCGCGCTGACGAACTGCTGCACGACTGGCGCGAGCGCGCGCTGCGCATCGAGGACAGCGTGACCCGCGCCGTGGTCGGCCAGCCGGGCACGCTGCGCATGATCAACGTCGCCCTGTTCGCGCGCGGCCACGTGCTGCTGGAAGGCGACGTCGGGGTGGGCAAGACCACCGTGCTGCGCGCCTTCGCGCGCGCCATCGGCGGCGAGTTCGAGCGCGTGGAGGGCACGGTCGACCTGATGCCCGGCGACCTGATCTATCACACCTACGTCGACGCCCAGGGCCAGCCGCGCATCGAGCCCGGCCCCTTGCTGCGGCACGGCGAGGCGCTCGCCACCTTCTTCTTCAACGAGATCAACCGGGCGCGCCCGCAGGTGCAGGCGCTGCTGCTGCGCGCGATGGCCGAGCGCAGCGTGTCGGCCTTCAACCGCGAGTTCCGCTTCCCGCACATGACCGTGTTCGCCGACCGCAACCGGCTCGAGCGCGAGGAGACCTTCGAGCTGCCCGCCGCCGCCCGCGACCGCTTCATGTTCGAGCTGCGCATGAACGCTCCCGCCGACGAGGCGGCGCGGCATGCGATCGTGTTCGATCCCGCCTTCCACGACACCGAGTCCCTGCTGCAGCGGGTGGAGCCGGGGATCGTGGCGGCCAGCGAGCTGAACGACATCGGCGCGGCCATCCAGGCCAGCGTGACGGCCAGCGAGGCGCTGCAGCGCTACGTGATGGACCTGTGGGACGCCACGCAGGCGCCGCAGCGCGTCGGCGTGGCCATCGAAGGCGTGGAGATGGAGCGCCTGATGCTGGCCGGCGCCAGCCCGCGCGGAACCATGGCCCTGGTGCGCGCCGCGCGCGTCGTCGCGTGGCTGGCTGGCCGCACGCACGTCGTGCCGGACGACGTGTCCTCGGTGTTCCCCGCGGTGATGGGGCACCGCCTGTTCTTCTCGCCCCTGTACGAAATGCGCCATGCGCAGGTGGCCGCGGCGCTGACCGCGCAACTGCTGCAGCGCGTGCCGACGCCGCGCTGAGCGCGGGCCGGCGAGGCGACAGGCCATGGATGCCGCGCACGAATTCCGCTACCGCTCGCCGCATCGCGTGGCCGGCTGGCGCGTCGGCTCGCACGAGGGCAAGGCGCCCGGCGGCGGGCTGGAATTCGCCACCCACTGGCGCCTGCACGACCGCCCCGACCCGCGCCGGCTCGACCTGCGCGCCAGCATCGCCAGCCTGCGCTCCGAGTGGCTGGTGCGCGTGAACCGCCAGCAGGCGGCGCTGACGGTGCGCCTGCTGGTCGACGTCTCCGCCTCCATGCGCTTCGGCACGCCGTCCAAGCTGGAGGTGGTGGCCGGCTTCGTGCAGGCGCTCGGCCAGAGCGCCTTCCGGGTCGGCGACGCGGTCGGCATGGCGGCCTTCGACCGCGCCGAGCGGCCGGACCTGCGCATCGCGGCCTGGCGGCACCGCGGCATGGGCGAGATGCTGGCGTCGCTGCTGCTGCAAAGCGAGGGAGGCGCCGGCGGCATCGACGGCTTGCGCGAAGCCGCGCTGCTGCTGGGCGGCCGCGGCGGCATCGTGTTCCTGGTGTCCGATTTCATGTGGCCGCTGGAGGGGATGGACGAGGTGCTGGACCTGCTGGCGCCCGCGCACGTCGTGCCCCTGGTGGCCTGGGACCCCGCCGAGGTGGAGCCGCCCGCGGGCGACGGCCTCGCGGTCCTGCGCGACGCCGAGGGCGGGCGCACCCGCACGCTGTGGCTGCGCCCTGCGTTGCGCGCGCGCTGGCGGGAGGCGGTGGACCGGCGGCGCGCCACGCTGGACCGCCTGTTCGGCGCGCACGGGCTGCGTCCCTTCTACCTGCAAGGCCGCTTCGATGCGCAGGCGCTGAGCAACCACCTGTGCGAGGTGGAGGCATGAAGCCGGGGTTCGCCGCCCTGCTGGCGAGCGCCCTGCTCGCGTGCCACGGCGCGCAGGCGCAGCAGCAGGACGCCACCGTGGAACAGCCGCGCCCCTTCGGCTACACCGTGGGCGACATCGCCACCCAGCGCGTGCTGCTGCCCGAGGGGTTCGCGCCATCCGCGCTGCCCGATGCGGCACGGGCCAGCGCCTGGCTGGAGCGCCGGCCCGCGCGATTCGAACGCGGACCGGATGGCCGGCGCTGGCTCGCCGTGGACTACCAGGTCGTGAATGCACCGCGGGCACTGGGCACGGTCACCGTGCCCGCATGGCAGCTCGCCGGTGCGGCCGGCGCGCCGGCGCTGCGCGTGCCGGCCGCGGCGATCAGCGTCGGCCCCTTGACCGCGCCGCCCGCGGCGGGC
>JALHLO010000212.1 GCA_022844525.1 Ramlibacter sp. | reverse complement strand
ACAGGGCGGCCGCACCGCCCGCGCCCCGGCCCCATACGGCGCCGATGCGGCTGATCTGGCCCGTGCCGCGGCAGCGGCGCAGGGCCGCCAGCACGCCGTCCTCGGTCAGGTCCAGGCGGCGGGCCAGGGCCGCGTAGGGCCGCTCTTCCAGCGGAAACGCCTGCTGGAAGTCGTTCAGCAGCGCCAGCGCGGCGTCGTCGGGAGGGGCGGCGTACTGCATGGCGTTGGCGGCTACAGGCCGATGCGGCCCGCGCGCGCCGTGAAGAAGATGCCGCTGGGCGCGGCCAGCGGCAGGCGCGCGAGCGTCTCGAAGCTGGCGGTGTCGATCACCGACACGTGGTTGGCGTCGCGCGAGCTGATCCACACGGCCTCGCCGCGCGGCGTGAACTCCATGTGCAGCACCGCCTTGCCCGGCTCCAGCGTGCGCACCACCTTGCGCGTCACGGTGTCGATCACCTGCACCAGGTGGTAGTCCGGCAGCGCGAAGTTGACCCAGACCTGGCGGCCGTCGGGCCGCGCCATCGCGAACACCGGCTGGCCGGCCACCGGCACGCGGGCCACTTCCTCCCAGCGCGCGGTGTCCACCACCAGCAGCTCGTGCCGCCCCACCGCCGGCAGCCAGGCTTCGCGCCCCGCGACGGCCCAGCCGCGCAGGTGCGGCATCTTGTAGACCGGCAGCGGCTGGCTGCCGCGGCCGTAGCCGTCCAGGATGCGGCGCACGCGCGGCGCCGGGTCCCAGAGGTCGATCAGGGCCAGGCCGTCCTCGCCGAACAGGCCGGCCAGGTAGTGGCGGCCGTCGGGCGTGACCAGCGCGTCGTAGGGCTGGCGGCCGACGTTGCCGAAGCGCGTGATGCGCGGCCGCGCCGGATCGGACACGTCGGCGATCCAGATTTCGTCGGCGTCGAACAGCGAGAAGATGAAGCGCCGACCCGGCAGGTCCGCCAGGCCCACCACGCGCGAGCGCCGGGTGCTGCCGTCGGCCGCCTGGTAAGTGGCGGGAATGTCCGCCAGCGGTGCGAGCGTGCGCGCGTCGAACACGCGCACGCCGCCCGGCGTGTAGTTCTGGGCGGCGACCAGCGCGCCGTCCTGCGAGATCGCGCCGCCGATGCTGTTGCCGGCCTGCTGGATGCGCGCCAGCACGCGCCGCTGCGGCAGGTTCACCTGCGTCAGCGCGCCGTCGCGGCCGAACACGTAGGCGTGCGCGCCGTCGCGCCCGTACACCACGCTGGCATGCGACAGGTCGCCCAGGCCCGGGATCTCGCCCAGCACCGAGCGGGCGGTGGTGTTGACCACCGCCAGCGTGCCGCTCGCCCGTTCGATGACGAGCCCGAGGTCGCCGGTTCCGTTCGCCGGCGGCAGGGAAGTGCAGCCGGGCAAGGCCCCCGCGCCGAGCGTCGCCGCGGCCGCTCCCAGCAAGGTGCGCCGTTTCATCGCGCTTCTCCCGGAAATCCCTTTTGCAGCTGCTGCGCGATCCACGTGCTGTCCTCGCGCGAAAGCAGCGCGGACCAGCCCGGCATGGGGGTGCCGGGCCGGCCCTGGTGGATGGTGGCCACCAGCGCTTCCAGCGGCCACTGCGCCAGGCGGGCGGCGTCCAGCGGCGGGCCCAGCCCGCCGGTGAGCCGCATGCCGTGGCAGGACCCGCAGTCCTGGCGCACCATGCGCACCAGCTCGCGCTGCCGCTGCGCGTCCGGTTCCGCCTGCGCCCAGGCAGCGGGCAGCAGGGCCGGCAACACCACGGCGAGCGCGAGCAGCTTCACGGCACGGTCCTCAGGTGGTCTTGAGGATGAACTCGACGGCGCTCTTCAAGTCCGCGTCGTTGATCTTCTCCGGCGGGTTCGGCGCCATCGGGATCGGCCCGAACACGCCGCTGCCGCCCTTGCGGACCTTGTCCATCAGCTTGGCCGTGGCGTCCTGCCCCTTGTACTTGGCGGCGATGTCCTTGAAGGACGGGCCGATCAGCTTCTTGTCCTTCGCATGGCATGCCATGCAGCCGGCCTTGTTCATCGCATCTTCCGGGCCGGCGGCCCAGGCGCCGGCGGCGAACAGCGCCGCCACGGCAATCACGATCTGCTTTTTCATGTCTTGTTTCTCTCCGTTCAGTACACGTCGCGCTGGGTGTTGTAGACGTTGAAGTGGCCGGTGGGGGTGATCAGGCGCGGGTCCTTGATCACGGCCTTGGGCTTGAGGGTCTTGTCGTCGATCACGACGATGGCGGACTGCTTGTCCTTGGCCGACCAGACCGACAGCCAGACCTCGTCGCCGGCCCGGTTGTACTCGGGCTGCAGCACGCGCATGGCGCCGCCGTCCTTGATGCCGGCCCACTCGGCCACCGGCAGCACCGTGAAGCCCTTGTCCAGGTTCCTGATGTCGAACACGGCCAGCGTCTGCGAGATCTTGGGATCCGGGTTCAGCGGCGTGTCGACGTACAGGTGCTGCGACTTCGGATGGCTCTTGAGGAACAGCGATCCGCCGCCCTGGCCCTTGAGCGTCTGCACCACCTTGAAGGCGTTGGCCTTGTTCTTCACCGGGTCGGTGCCGATCAGCGAGATGGTCTCGTCGCCCAGGTGGCCGGTGGACCACACCGGGCCGTACTTCGGGTGCGTGAAGTTCGCGCCGCGGCCGGGGTGCGGGATCTTGCCCACGTCGATCAGCTTGGCCATCCTGCCTTCCTTCAGGTCCATGGCCGCGATCTTGTTGCTCTGGTTGGCCGCCACCATGAAGTAGCGCTTGGTCGAGTCCAGGCCGCCGTCATGCAGGAAGGGCGCGCTCTCGAGTTCGGTCACCTTGAGCGCGTCGATGTTCGAGTAGTCCACCAGCAGGGTCTTGCCGGTTTCCTTCACGTTGACGACGAACTCCGGCTTGAAGTGGCTGCCGACGATGGAGGCGACGCGCGGCTCCGGGTGGTATTCCTGCGTGCCCACCGTCATGCCGCGGGTGGCGACGATCTTCAGCGGCTCCAGCGTGTCGCCGTTCATGATCACGAACTGGGGCGGCCAGTAGGCGCCGGCAATGGCCAGCTTGTCCTCGAAGCCCTTGTACTTGCTGGTCTCCACCGAACGCGCTTCCAGGCCGATGCGCAGCTCGGCGACGTTGTCCGGCTTCTCCATCCACAGGTCGATCATGTTGATCTTGGCGTCGCGGCCGATCACGAACAGGTAGCGGCCCGAGGCCGACATGCGCGAGATGTGCACCGCGTAGCCGGTCTTGACGATGTTGATGATCTTCTTGGTGTCGCCGTCGATCAGCGCCACCTCGCCGGTGTCGCGCAGCGTGGTCGAGAAGATGTTGGCGATGTTGAAGTCGTTCATCTTGCGCTTCGGGCGCTGGGCCGGCGGCACGATGACCTTCCAGGTCTTCTTCATCTCCGCCATTCCGAACTCCGGCGGCACCGGCGGGTCCTGCTGGATGTAGCGGGCCATCACGTCGACGGTCTTCTCGTCCATCTCGCCGGAGGTCAGCCAGTTCGGCATGCCGGCGGGCGAGCCGTAGGCGATGAACACCTTCAGGTATTCCGTGCCCTTGCCCAGGGTGATGTCGGGCGTCAGCGCCTTGCCGGTCGCGCCCTTGCGCAGCACGCCGTGGCAGCCCGCGCAGCGCTCGAAGTACACCTTGCGGCCCAGCTCGAATTCCGCCTGCGTCATCTGCGGCGCCTTCGGGTTGCTGCTCTGGTACATCGGCTGGCCGGCCAGCGGCGAGGCGCCGGCCTGGTAGTTCTTCTCCGCCGGGGTGACCGGGTGCGGGTCCTTCGCTTGCGCGAACGTGAGTCCGGCGGCCAGGGCCGCCGCGAGCGCGAGGGCGGTGGCGCGGAGGGCGCGTATCGACATGGTCTTCTCCTTGGTTTGAGTCGCCTCGAATCGGACGCCATCGTCTGCCCGGCAGCCGCGGACATCCTTGATCTGCTTCAAGGTCAAGGCAGGAAGTGGGCGCGACCATGCCTGCATGGAACACGACGTTGGTCTGGCGCCCCGGTCGGGGCAGCGCGCGGCGGGCGCCTCGGCCCCCGGCAAGGTGTGGCTGGTCGGTGCGGGCCCGGGCGACCCCGACCTGCTGACGGTGAAGGCCGCGCGCCTGCTGGCGTCCGCCCGGGTGGTGCTGCACGACCTGCTGGTGGGCGAGGGGGTGATGGCGCTGCTGCCGGAGGGCGCGCGGCGCATCTGCGTGGGCAAGCGCGACCGGCGCCATTCGCTGCCGCAGGAGGAGATCAACGCGCTGCTGGTGGAGCTCGGCGCCGCGGGCGAGGAGGTCGTGCGCCTCAAGGGCGGCGACCCCTACGTGTTCGGCCGCGGCGGCGAGGAAGCCGTGGCGCTCGCGGCGGCCGGCATTCCCTTCGAGGTGGTGCCGGGCATCAGCTCGGCGCAGGGGATGAGCGCCTATGCGGGCATCCCGCTGACGCATCGCGACCACGCATCCAGTGTCGTGTTCGCGACCGGCCACTGCCGCGAAGGCGGCGCCGGCCCCGACTGGGCCGCGCTGGCCCGCCCGCACCAGACCGCCGTGATCTACATGGGGCTGGGGGCGCTGGCCGGCATCTGCCGCCAGCTGGTGGCGCACGGCCTGGAGCCGGACACGCCGGCGGCGGTGGTCGAACAGGCCACGACGCGGCACCAGCGCGTGGTCTGCGGCACCCTGCTCACGCTGCCGGTGCTGGCGGCCGCGCAGGACCTCGCCGCCCCGGCGCTGATCGTGGTGGGCGAGGTGGTGCGCCTGCACGGCACGCTGGGCTGGTTCGCGCCGGCGCAGGCGCGGCCGGCGCAAGGGCGGCATCCGCTCCCATAATCGGCCTCCAGTGCACCCACTGGAGACCGATGTGCGAATCCTCCTTGCCGCGGGCGCGGCCCTGGCGCTTGCGGGCTGCGCCTTCCAGCCCGCGGGCAGCATCGCGCTGCCGTCGCGGGTTCCCGATGCGATCGCGGCGCAGCTCGTGCAGATCGGCCGCGTCATCGACCCGCCGAAGACCGGCGCGCTGTATGCGCCCCTGCAGCAACGCGAACCCTATGCCGGCGTCCACGTGGCGCGCGCGGAACGCTTCGGCCCCGATGCCGAGCGCAACGTGCTGGACGTGTTCACGCCGCAGGCGCGGGGCGCGCCGCGGCCGGTGCTGGTGTTCGTGCATGGAGGCGGCTTCGTCGCGGGCGCGCGCCGCACCGGCAGCAGCCCCTTCTACGACAACATCGCGCTGTGGGCCGTGAAGCACGGCATGGTGGGCGTGAACACGACCTACCGCCTCGCGCCGCAGCACAAGTGGCCGGCGGCGCAGGAGGACCTGGCCGCGGCGATCCAGTGGGTGCGCGAGAACATCGCGGCGCGCGGCGGCGACCCCGACCGCATCTACCTCATGGGGCACTCGGCGGGCGCCGCCCATGTCGCGCAGTACGTGGGGCATCCGCGCTTCCACGTCGAGCCGGGCGGCGGCATCGCGGGCGCCATCCTGGTGTCGGGCGTGTTCGATCCTTCCAGCATGCCGGCGAGCCCGGGCCTGCAGGCCTATTTCGGCAGCGATGCGTCGGTGTACCCGCGGCGCTCGGCGCTGCCGGGGATGGCGGCGTCGCGGCTGCCGATGATGGTGGCCTACGCGGAGCTCGATCCCTCGGATTTCCACGAACAGGCCGAGCAGGCGCAGGCCGCCCTGTGCGGGGCCGGGCGCTGCCGGCCGCTGGTGCAGCTGCGCGGGCACAGCCACATGTCGGAGGTCTACGCGATCAACACGCCGGACACGGCGCTGGCGGACGCGATCCGGGCGTTCGTGTTCGGGCGTTGAGGGTGTCGCGGTTCGCCTGCGGGCTCACCACGACCTACGGAGACTACAAGTCCCCGTAGGTCGTGGTGAGCGCGCGCAGCGCCGAACCGCGACACGCGTGCGCTCACGCGGGCACCGCCTCCACCGCGCGCGCGATCACCCCGCCGCCCAGGCACACCTCGCCGTCGTACAGCACGGCCGACTGCCCCGGCGTGACCGCCCATTGCGGCTCCTCGAAATCCAGCCGGAAGCCCCCGTCCGCCTGCGCGAGCGTGCAGGCGGCATCGGCCTGCCGGTAGCGCGTCTTCGCGCCGTAGCTGCCGGGGGCGGGCGCCTCGCCCGCGATCCAGCTCACGTCGTCGGCCACCAGCTCGGACGACAGCAGCCAGGGGTGGTCGTGCCCCTGCACCACCCAGAGCGTGTTCTTCGCGATGTCCTTGCGCGCCACGAACCAGGGCGCGTGCTCGCCGCCGCCGCGCTGCGCCCCCTTTTCCTTCACGCCGCCGATGCCCAGGCCCTGCCGCTGCCCCAGCGTGTAGAAGGACAGGCCCTGGTGCCGGCCGATCACGCGCCCGCGCGGGTCCTTGATCGGGCCAGGCTCCTTGCTGATGTAGCGGTTGAGGAATTCGCGGAAGGGCCGCTCGCCGATGAAGCAGATGCCGGTGGAGTCCTTCTTCTTCGCGTTGGGCAGGCCGATCTCCTCGGCGATGCGCCGCACCTCGCTCTTGCGCAGCTCGCCGACCGGGAACAGCGTCTTCGAGAGTTGCGCCTGGTTCAGGCGGTGCAGGAAGTAGCTCTGGTCCTTGCCGTCGTCCAGGCCCTTGAGCAGCTCGAAGCGGCCCGCGCGTTCGCGCACCCGCGCGTAGTGGCCGGTGGCGATCTTCTCGGCGCCCACGCGCATCGCGTGGTCCAGGAAGGACTTGAACTTGATCTCGGCGTTGCACAGCACGTCCGGGTTGGGCGTGCGGCCGGCCTGGTATTCGCGCAGGAATTCGGCGAACACGCGGTCCTTGTAGTCGGCGGCGAAGTTGACGTGCTCGATCTCGATGCCCAGCACGTCGGCCACGCTGGCGGCGTCGACGAAGTCCTCGTTGGAGGAGCAGTACTCGCTGTCGTCGTCGTCTTCCCAGTTCTTCATGAAGATGCCGACGACCTCGTGGCCCTGCTGCTTGAGCAGGTACGCGCTGACCGCGGAGTCCACGCCCCCGCTCAGACCGACCACGACACGAGGCTTGCGACCCATGTGTGCGATTATCCCTGCGACCGCTATTCCCCATGCTGGACCGGCCCACCCCACCGAAACTGCAGCGGCAGCGCCTGTCGCCCGAAGGCCTCGTGGCCACCGGCGCGCTGCACGTCGCGCTGGTCTGGATGCTGCTGCAGTACACGCCGGTGCAGCAGGCGGTGCGCTACGTGGTCTACCAGGCCGTGCGGCCGTTCAGCGCGCCGGCCGCCAGCACCAGCAACGCCAGCCGGGCGATCACGCCGCCGGCCGCGCCGGGAACACCGGGCGATCCGCTGTCGGTGTTCACGCTGCGGCCGGAGTCCAGCCTGCCGCTGCAGGCGACCGACACCTTGCCCGACGCCCTGCGGGAACCCACGCGCAAGCCGCGCCGCGAGCGCCGGGAAACGCCGGCACCCGAGGCGGCGGCGCCGAAGCTGCGCACCGAGTCGCAGTTGCAGCTGCCGGCGCCGCAGCCCGAGCCCGCGCCGACGCCGGTTCCGGAACCCGAA
>JALHLO010000211.1 GCA_022844525.1 Ramlibacter sp. | reverse complement strand
ACGAGAAACAGGGCTATTCGGAAGCGGCGGTGGACGTGCTGGCGCAACCCGGGGGCACGGCCTGGAACGTCTTCGGCGCGGCGCAGCTGGCGCTGGCGCGCGAGTTCCCGGACTTCCGAGCGGCGGAAGCGGCGGGCGCGCTGCGCACGGCGGCGGACCGCGATGCGCTGGCGGCGATCATCGGCTGCGCGCCGTCCACGCTCGCGCCGGAGATCGAACGCTTCGGCCCGCCCTTCCACGCCGTGCGCGTCACCGGTGCCCTGTTCCACACGCAAGGCGGCCTCGACATCGACGCGGGCTGCCGCGTGCGCCGCGCCGACGGCTCCCTGTTCCCCAACCTGCTGGCCGCCGGCGGCGCCGCGCGCGGCGTCAGCGGCAATGCGGTCTGGGGTTATCTCTCCGGCAACGGCCTGCTGAGCGCGATCGCCGGCGGCTGGATCGCCGCCCGCACCGCGGCCGCGCAACTGCGCCCAGGAAAGCAGCCATGACCTCCCTGAAGACCCTGCTGGCCCGCCCGCAGCCCCTGCTGGCGCCGGGCGTCTACGACGCGCTCAGCGCGCTGCTGGCCGAACAGGCCGGCTTCGAGGCGCTGTACCTGTCCGGCGCCTCGATCGCCTACACGCGCCTGGCCCGCCCCGACGTCGGCCTGACGACGGCCACCGAAGTCGCGCAGACGCTGGCGCACATCACCGACCGCGTGCGGCTGCCGGTGATCGTCGACGGCGACACCGGTTTCGGCAATGCATTGAACGTGCAGCGCACCGTGCGCGAGTTCGAACGGGCGGGCGCCGCCATGATCCAGCTGGAGGACCAGGGCTTTCCCAAGCGCTGCGGGCACCTCGATGGCAAGACGGTGGTCGGCACGGCGGAGATGTGCGGCAAGCTGCGCGCGGCCCTGGATGCGCGGCGCAGCAGCGACACCCTGATCCTGGCGCGCACGGACGCCCTGGCCATCGAAGGCGTGGACGCGGCGCTGGAGCGCGCCCAGCGCTACCTGGAGTGCGGCGTCGATGCGCTCTTCATCGAGGCGCTGCGCAGTCCCGAACAGATGCGCGCCGCCTGCGATCGCTTCGCGGCGCGGATCCCGCTGCTGGCCAACATGGTGGAAGGCGGGAAGACGCCGGTGCTGGATGCGCAGGCGCTGGGCGCGCTGGGATTCCGCATCGTCATCTTCCCGGGCGGCACGGCGCGGGCGGTGGCCTACACGCTCGCGCGCTATTACGGCAGGCTCAAGCAGGACGGCACGACGGCGGCGATGCGCGGGGAGATGCTGGATTTCGACGGACTGAACGCCGTGATCGGGACGCCCGAGTTGCTGGCGGCAGGGAAGAAGTACGAGTGAGCGGGGTGTCGGAACCCGGCCTTCTCGTAGGTCGGGGTGAGCGCGAAGCCGAACCCCGACAAAGACTTCAATGCTTCTCTTTCGCGTGGTTGATCGAGTACTTCGGGATCTCCACCACCAGGTCTTCCTGCGCCAGGATCGCCTGGCAGGACAGCCGCGAGTTCGGCTCCAGGCCCCAGGCGCGGTCCAGCAGGTCTTCCTCGTTCTCGTCCATCTCGTTGAGCGAGCTGAAGCCCTTGCGCACGATGCAGTGGCAGGTGGTGCAGGCGCAGCTCATGTCGCAGGCGTGCTCGATCTCGATGCCGTTGTCCAGCAAGGCCTCGCAGATGGACGTGCCCGCGGGCGCCTTCACCTCGGCCCCCTCGGGGCAGTATTCGGGATGGGGAAGGATCTTGATGACGGGCATGGTAGGGACTAGATGGCCTCGAGGTTCTTGCCTGCAAGGGCCTTGCGGATGCCCTCGTTCATTCTTTGCGCGGCGAAGGCCTCCGTGCCCTTGGCCAGCGCCTGCACGGCCGCTTCGACCACGGCCGCGTCTTCGCTGTTCTTCGCCGTCTCGCGCAGCGCGGCCATCAGCGCCTCGATCTCGCTCCGCTCCCCGGGCTGAAGCAGGTCGGCGTCGGCGTCCAGCGCGCTTTGCGTGGCGAGGATCATGCGCTCGGCGTCCACGCGTGCTTCGGTCAGCGCCCTCACCTTCATGTCGGCCTCGGCGGTGGTGAAGCTCTCCCGCAGCATGGTGGCGATCTGCTCGTCGGACAGGCCGTAGGAAGGCTTGACCACGATGTGCGCCTCCACGCCGCTGCCCTGCTCCCGCGCGGACACGTCCAGCAGGCCGTCGGCGTCCACCGTGAAGGTGACCCGGATGCGGGCGGCGCCGGCCGCCATCGGCGGGATGCCGCGCAGCTCGAAGCGCGCCAGGCTGCGGCAGTCCGCGACCAGGTCGCGCTCGCCCTGCACCACGTGGATCGCCATGGCCGTCTGGCCGTCCTTGAAGGTGGTGAAGTCCTGCGCCTTGGCGGTGGGGATGGTCTCGTTGCGCGGCACGATGCGCTCCACCAGGCCGCCCATGGTCTCGATGCCCAGCGACAGCGGGATCACGTCCAGCAGCAGCAGTTCGCCCTGCGGGTTGTTGCCGGCCAGCTGGTTGGCCTGGATGGCGGCGCCCAGCGCCACCACCTCGTCGGGGTTCAGGTTGATCAGCGGCGGCTTGCCGAAGAAGTCGGCGACGGCCTTGCGGATTTGCGGCATGCGGGTGGAGCCGCCCACCAGCACCACGCCCTGCACTTCGTCCTTCGTGAGCTTCGCGTCGCGCAGCGCCTTGCGCACGGCGCCCATGGTGCGCGCGGTCAGTTCGCCGGTCTCCAGCTCGAAGTCCTTGCGCGCGACGCGCACGTCCACGCGACGGCCGCCGACGGCGACCGGCACCGTCACGGCTTCCTGCTCGGACAGCTGCTCCTTGACCCGGCGCGCCAGCATCTTGATCGCAGCTTTCTCCGAAGGCGTTTCCGGTGCGGCCTTGGCCTGCCGCAGCAGCCAGTCGGCCAGGGCCCGGTCGTAGTCGTCGCCGCCGAGCGCGGAGTCGCCGCCGGTGGACACCACCTCGAACACGCCTTGCGACAGGCGCAGGATGGAGATGTCGAAGGTGCCGCCGCCCAGGTCGTAGACCGCGTAGACGCCTTCGCTGGCGTTGTCCAGGCCGTAGGCGATGGCGGCCGCCGTCGGCTCGTTGATCAGCCGCAGCACGTTCAGGCCGGCCAGCTGCGCGGCGTCCTTGGTCGCCTGGCGCTGGGCCTCGTCGAAATAGGCGGGCACGGTGATCACCGCGCCATAGAGGTCTTCGTTGAAGGTGTCCTCGGCCCGGTAGCGCAGCGTGGCCAGGATCTCGGCGCTGACTTCCACCGGCGACTTCTCGCCTTCGCGCGTGTGCAGCGTGACCATGCCGGGGTGGTCGGCGAAGCGGTAGGGCAGCTTCTCGCGGCCGGCGATGTCCGCCAGCCCGCGGCCCATGAAGCGCTTCGCCGAGGCGATGGTGTTCTCGGGATCCTCGGCCTGCGCGGCGTGCGCGTCGAAGCCGATCTGCCGGCGGCCGTCGCCGAGGTAGCGCACCACGGAAGGCAGGATCACGCGCCCTTCGGTGTCCGGCAAGCATTCGGCCACGCCGTTGCGCACCGAGGCCACCAGCGAATGCGTGGTGCCCAGGTCGATGCCGACGGCGATGCGGCGCTGGTGGGGGTCGGGCGAGGCGCCCGGTTCGGAAATCTGCAGCAGGGACATGGCAATTCTTCTAAGCCCGCTATTGTCCCAGTTGCGCGAGCCGCGACTCCACGTCTCCCGCAAAGCGCTCTATGAACATGAGGGCTCTGACCTGTTGCGCCGCCGCGGGCGCGTCGCCTTCCAGGTCCAGCAGCTGCTGGATGGCCGCCAGCATCTCGCGCCGGCGCTGCAGCACGCGCTGCGAAAGCTCATCGAGCGCTTCCTCGCCGGCGGCATCGTCCAGCGCTTCCCGCCATTCCATCTGCTCCATCAGGAACTCCGGCGGCATGGCGGTGTTGTTCTCGGCGTTGATGGGCGCGCCCAGCAGCTCGCACAGGTAGCTCGCCCGCTTGAGCGGATCCTTCAGGCGCTGGTAGGCCTCGTTGATGCGCACCGACCACTGCAGGGCCGCGCGCTGGGCGCTGGCGCCCTGGCCGGCGAAGCGATCGGGGTGGGCTTCCCGCTGCAGTTCCTTCCAGCGAGTGTCGATCTCCGAACGCTCCTGGGCGAAGCGCTGCGGCAGGCCGAACAACTCGAAGTCGCTGGAATGGAGCTTCACCTTCAGACGCGGAAGGACTCTCCGCAGCCGCAGCGGTCCCGCTCGTTGGGGTTGTTGAAGCGGAAGCCCTCGTTCAGGCCCTCGCGCACGAAATCGAGTTCCGTGCCGTCGATGTAGGCCAGGCTCTTCGGGTCCACCAGCAGCTTGACGCCATGGTTCTCGAAGACCACGTCCTCGGGAGCCACTTCGTCCACGTACTCCAGCTTGTAGGCCAGGCCGGAGCAGCCGGTGGTCTTGACGCCGAGGCGCACGCCCACGCCCTTGCCGCGTTTGGCAAGGTAGCGTGTCACGTGCCGCGCCGCGGCTTGGGTCAGTGACACTGCCATCGCCTTCAGTTCGCGTGTTTCTTCTTGTAGTCCTCGACGGCCGCCTTGATGGCGTCCTCGGCGAGGATGGAGCAGTGGATCTTCACCGGCGGCAGCGCCAGTTCCTCGGCGATCTGCGCGTTCTTGATCGAGGCCGCCTGGTCCAGCGTCTTGCCCTTGACCCACTCGGTCACGAGCGAGCTGGAAGCGATGGCGGAGCCGCAGCCGTAGGTCTTGAAGCGCGCGTCCTCGATCACGCCCGTCTGCGGGTTCACCTTGATCTGCAGCTTCATCACGTCGCCGCAGGCCGGCGCGCCCACCATGCCGGTGCCCACGCTCTCGTCTCCCTTTTCGAAGGAGCCGACGTTGCGGGGGTTCTCGTAGTGCTCTACGACTTTCTGGGAATAAGCCATGTTGGTACTCCTGATTCCGTGTTTCTTAGTGGGCCGTCCACTGGATGGTGCTGATGTCGATGCCGTCCTGGTACATCTCCCACAAGGGGCTCAGTTCCCGCAGCTTGGCGACGTTCTGGCGGATCGTCGTCACGGCGTAATCGATTTCTTCCTCGGTCGTGAAGCGGCCGATGGTCATGCGCAGGCTGCTGTGCGCCAGTTCGTCGCTGCGGCCCAGGGCACGCAGCACGTAGCTGGGTTCCAGCGAAGCGGAGGTGCAGGCCGAGCCCGACGACACCGCCAGGCCCTTGATGCCCATGATCAGGGACTCGCCCTCGACGAAGTTGAAGCTCATGTTCAGGTTATGCGGCACGCGGTGTTCCGTGTTGCCGTTGATGAACACCTGCTCGATGTCCTTCAGGCCGTCCAGCAGGCGCTGCTGCAGCTTGCGCGCGTGCGCCACGTCCTTGTGCATCTCGTCCTTCGCGATGCGGAAGGCCTCGCCCATGCCCACGATCTGGTGCGTGGGCAGCGTGCCCGAGCGCATGCCGCGCTCGTGGCCGCCGCCGTGCATCTGCGCTTCCAGGCGCACGCGCGGCTTGCGGCGAACGTAGAGGGCGCCGATGCCCTTGGGGCCATAGGTCTTGTGCGACGCCAGGCTCATCAGGTCGACCGGCAGCTTCTTCAGGTCGATCTCGACCTTGCCGGTGGCCTGCGCCGCGTCGACGTGGAACAGCACGCCCTTCTCGCGGCAGATCGCGCCCAGCGTCGGGATGTCCTGGATGACGCCGATCTCGTTGTTCACGAACATGACCGAGGCCAGGATGGTGTCCGGGCGGATCGCCGCCTTGAACTGCTCCAGGTCCAGCATGCCGTCTTCCTGGACGTCGAGGTAGGTCACCTCGAAGCCCTGGCGCTCGAGCTCACGCATGGTGTCGAGCACGGCCTTGTGCTCGGTCTTCACCGTGATCAGGTGCTTGCCCTTGGACTGGTAGAAGTGCGCCGCGCCCTTGAGGGCCAGGTTGTTCGATTCCGTGGCGCCCGAAGTCCAGACGATCTCGCGCGGGTCGGCGCCGATCAGGTCGGCGACCTGCTGGCGTGCGTTCTCGACAGCTTCCTCCGCCTCCCAGCCCCAGGCGTGGCTGCGGGAGGCCGGGTTGCCGAAGTGCTCGCGCAACCAGGGGATCATGGCGTCGACCACGCGCGGGTCGACCGGCGTCGTCGCGCCGTAGTCCATGTAGATCGGGAAGTGGGGCGTCATGTCCATTTTGTCTGCTGGCTCTTCGAAGCTGGCGGGGTTGTTTACTGCTTGACCAGGGAGTTGCCCAGCGCGAACACCGAGTTCGGCGCGTTCACGCGGATGGGCTTGACCACCGGCTGGCTGGAGATCGCGCGCTTGGGCGCGGGCTTGTCCTCGATCTGCATGCCCTTGGCGAGCTGGTCGTCCACCAGCTTCTGCAGCGTGACGGAATCCAGGAACTCGACCATGCGCTGGTTGAGCGCGGACCACAGCTCGTGCGTCATGCAACGGCCGCCGTCGCCCTGGCAGTTTTCCTTGCCGGCGCACTGGGTGGCGTCCAGCGGCTCGTCCACGGACACGATGATGTCGGCCACGGTGATTTCCGCCGCCTTGCGGCCGAGCGTGTACCCGCCGCCCGGGCCGCGGGTGGATTCCACAAGTTCGTGCCGGCGCAGCTTGCCGAACAGCTGCTCCAGGTAGGACAGCGAGATCTGCTGGCGCTGGCTGATCGCCGCCAGGGTGACGGGACCATTGTTCTGGCGCAGCGCCAGATCGATCATCGCGGTGACCGCAAAGCGGCCTTTGGTCGTGAGACGCATCGCTAGCTCCTTGTTGCTGGCTTGCTTTACCTACCTCGCGCGGCACCCGCCGCGCCAGGCCGTCTCCACCCATGCTCCGGCTTGGTGCCGGCCCTCTCTGACCAGGCACTTGCCCGGCTGTGACTGTCTCTTGGGTTTCCTGACTGTTTCCGTCAAGTATACCCGAAAACCCGCCACCGGGCTCGGGTACTCAGGTCTTTCTGCAGTGCAGCAAGCCCGCTCAGGCCCCGAGCTGTGCCTTGACGTGCCGCAGCAGACCCTCGCACGCGGCCTCGACGTGGTCGAGCACCGTCTCGAAGCCCTTCCCGCCGCCGTAGTACGGATCCGCCACCGCCTCGCCCAGGCCCGCCGGCGCGAATTCCATCAGCCGCCTCAGCTTGCCGGCGTGCTGCGCCGGACAGTCTTCCCGCAGCAGGGCCAGGTTTTCATGATCCATGGCAAGAATGAGATCGAAACGCTCGAAGTCCCGGGTTTCCACCTGCCGCGCCCGCAAGGCCGACAGGTCGTAGCCCCGCAGCGAGGCGTGGTGGCTGCTGCGCTCGTCCGGGGGCGAGCCCACGTGGTAGTCGTGCGTGCCGGCCGAATCGATGTGGATGCGGTCCTGCAGGCCCTCGCGCCGCACCAGGTGGCGGAAGACGCCCTCGGCCGTCGGGCTGCGGCAGATGTTGCCCATGCAGACGAACGAGACAGCCGCGCGGCCCGCGCTTTTCTTCAATGTTGACAGGCACTTAGGAGATTCCAGATGAGCGATTTTGAAGGGCTGAAAACTGCATTTTCCGCTCAA
>JALHLO010000210.1 GCA_022844525.1 Ramlibacter sp. | reverse complement strand
GACGCGGGCGCGCTCGAGCCGCGCCACGTCGGCCAGGAAGGGCAGCGCGCCGGCCGGCGCGAAGCCCGCGATGAACCGCGGAAAGCCGCCGCCCCAGGCGTGCAGCAGCGGCGACGCGGGCGGTTGCGTTCGCACGAACACCGTCGCCATCGCCCGGAAGAACTCCTCGCCGACCAGGGCCCGCACCACCGGGAACGTGTCCGCCAGCGCGTCCACCAGCGAGGCGACGACGTTGTTGCGGTGCACGGCGAACCGGCGCGCCGGATCGGAGCCGTTCCAGGCCCGCAGTCCCGCGGGACAGGGCAGCAGCGGGTCGAGCAGCGCCCGCGCGAATCCGTTCATGCGCGCACTCCTTGTTCTTCCGCCCGCTCGCGGCTGCGCGTGAGGACCTCCTGCGCCCGCAGCGCCTCGTCGCGCAGCACCCGCCAGGCGGGGACGTCGTTGTCCCATTCCACGAGCGTGGGCACCGGCCCGATGCGCTCGATCAGGCGCGTGTACAGGGCCCACACGGCAGCGTCCACGCGGCTGCCGTGGTCGTCGACCAGCAGGGCGGCGCCGTCCGCATCGCGGTCGCACGCGAAGCCCGCGAGGTGGACCTCGCCCACTGCATGCAGCGGCAGCGCGGCGATGTAGGACCAAGCATCGCCGCCGCGGTTGGCGGCCGACACCCATGCGTTGTTCACGTCCAGCAGCAGCCCGCAGCCGGTGCGGCGGACGACCTCCGCCAGGAACTGCGCCTCGGCGAGGGTGGAGGCGTCGAACTCGAAATAGGTGGAAGGGTTCTCCAGCAGCAGGCGGCAGCGCAGGTGCTCCTGCGCCTGCTGCACGTGCGCGCACACGCGCCGCAGGGTGGCCTCGTCGTAGGGCAGCGGCAACAGGTCGTTGAGGAACACCCCGCCGTGGCTGGACCAGGCGAGGTGTTCGGAGAACGCCGCCGGCTGGCAGCGCGCGACCAGGCGCGCGAGCCGGTCGAGGTGCGCGCGGTCCAGAGGACCCTCACCGCCCAGGCCGAGCGCGACGCCATGCAGGGACAGCGCGTAGTGCTCCCGCACGCGTTCGAGGTGATGCGCAAAGGGGCCGCCGTCGACCATGTAGTTCTCCGCGTGCACCTCGAAGAACCCGAGCGGCGGGCGCTCGCGCAGGATGTCCGCGACGTGCCGCGGCTTCAGGCCGGTGCCGGCGCGCGTCGGCAGGCCCGCGCAAGCCGGCGCCATGTCAGGCCTTCTTTTCCTTGAACTCCTTGAGCATGCCGTGCCCGGTCGGCGAGGTCTTCGACGTCATCTTCTCGCAAGTCCCCTTGGGCACGTAGGACCAAGCGTTGGGCTGGTGGTCCACCTTGGACGTGCCCGCGCACGTGGTGCCCGCGCCCGCGGCGCAGTCGTTCTTGCCCTTCAGGGCGACGCCGTAGCACTTCTCCTTGTCCGCCTGCTGGGCGGCGGCCGGCAGCGCGCCGAAGGCAGCGGCGAGGGCGAAGGCAAGCGCGGCGGTCGGCAGCGCGTGGACGGTCTGGCTCATGGAAACACTCCGTGTGGTGGGTTGGGCAGGCCCGGCACGGGCCCGCACCCTGCCATTCGCCGCGGGCGCGCGAAGGTTACGCAGGCCCCGACGAACGGCCCCCGGGGCGCGGGATACGCAGGCCTGCCCGGCCGTCGTGAGACACTCGAAGCCGCAACGTCATGAGCAAGACCTCCCTTCCCCCCGTCGTGGTGGCCGGCGGTGCCGGCTACATCGGCTCGCACATGGTGCGCATGCTGCTGGAAAGCGGGTTCCACCCCGTGGTGGTGGACAACCTCGCCACCGGGCATGCGGAAGCCGTGGGCCAGGCCACCTTCCGCCAGGGGGACATCGGCGACCCGTCCTTCATGGCGCCGCTGCTGCGCGAGTTCCAGCCGGCCTGCGTGATGCACTTCGCGGCGGCCAGCCTGGTGGGCGAATCGATGACGGCGCCGGCCAAATACTGGCGCAACAACCTCGTGCAAACGCTGGCGCTGCTGGACGCCATGCGCGAATGCGGCGTGGGGCAGTTCATCTTCTCGTCGACCGCCGCGGTGTACGGCAATCCGGTCGAGGTGCCGATCACCGAGCAGCATCCGCGCAACCCGATCAACCCCTACGGCCACAGCAAGCTGGCGGTGGAGACGGCGCTGCAGGACTACGACCGCGCCTACGGGCTGCGTTCCATCGCGCTGCGCTACTTCAATGCCGCCGGCGCGCACCCGGACGGCAGCATCGGCGAACGCCACGAACCGGAAACGCACCTGATCCCGCTGGTGCTGCAGGTCGCCTCGGGCCGTCGCCGGGAGATCGCGCGCTTCGGCTCGAACTTCCCCACCCCGGACGGCTCCTGCATCCGCGACTACGTCCACGTGCAGGACCTGTGCACGGCGCACCTGCTGGCGCTGAAGAAGCTGGGCGAAGGCGCGGCCAGCACCGCCTACAACCTGGGCAACGGCAGCGGGCATTCGGTGAACGAGGTGATCGCGGCCGCACGGCGCGTGACGGGCCACCCCATCCCCGTGCGCGACGACCCGCCGCGCGAAGGCGATCCGCCGGTGCTGGTCGCCGACGCCCGGCGCGCGCGCGCGGAGCTCGGCTGGGCTCCGCAGTACGCGGACATCGAGACCATCATTGCGCATGCCTGGCAGTGGGAGCGCAGCAGCCTGGCACGCGCGGCTTGAAACGCCTGCCTGGCGCGGGCACACTGCCGCTCATGGCCCACGACCACGAGCACGACCACGCGGACGGACACAGCGAACTCGACGAAACCGAGCTGCGGGTGCGTGCACTGCAGACCGTGCTGGAACAAAAGGGCTACATCGACCCCGCGGCCCTCGACGAGATCGTCGACACCTACCAGACGCGGGTCGGCCCGCGCAACGGCGCCCAGGTGGTGGCCAGGGCCTGGGCCGATCCGGCCTTTCGCGACTGGCTCCTGCGCGACGCCTCCGCCGCCATCGCCTCGCTGGGCTACACCGGCCGGCAGGGCGAGCACATGGTGGCCGTGGAGAACACCGACGAGGTGCACAACATGGTGGTGTGCACGCTGTGCAGCTGCTACCCCTGGCCGGTGCTCGGGCTGCCGCCGGTCTGGTACAAGAGCGCGCCCTACCGCTCGCGCGCGGTGCGCGACCCGCACGGCGTGCTGGCGGACTTCGGCGTGACGCTGCCGCCGGGCAAGCAGGTCCGCGTATGGGATTCCACCGCGGAAGTGCGCTACCTCGTGATCCCGCAGCGGCCTGCGGGCACCGAGGGCCTGGGCGAGGCGCAGCTGGCCGCGCTGGTGACGCGCGACTCCATGATCGGCACCGGCTTGCCGAGGCTGCCGTGAGCGTTCCCTATTCCACGCACGCCGACCTCGGCGGCCAGCCCGGCCACGGACCCGTGGTGCCGGAGGACGAAGGCGTGCTCTTTCACGAGCCCTGGGAGCCGGCAGCGCTGGCCATCGTGCTGGCGATGGGCGCCACCGGCAGCTGGAACATCGACATGAGCCGCTCGGCGCGCGAGACGCTGCCGGACTACGCGCGCCTGAGCTACTACCGCATCTGGCTGGCCGCGCTGGAAAAGCTCATGGCCGAGCGCGGCCAGGTGCTGCCCGACGAGATCGCGAGCGGCCGCATGCTGCATGCGCCGGTGCCGGTGGGCCGCGTGCTGAAGGCGGACCAGGTGGCCGCGGCGCTGGCGAAAGGCTCGCCGACCTGGCGACCCGATGGTCCGCCGCCGCGCTTCGCGGTGGGCGACCGCGTCCGCACGTGCCAGCATCCGGTCCCCCACCACACCCGCCTGCCCGGCTATGCACGCGGCAAGGTCGGCACCATCGAGCGCGTGCACGGCCACCATGTCTTCGCCGATACGCACGCGCACGGCCTGGGCGAGCAGCCGCAGCCGCTGTACACGGTGGCTTTCGAGGCGGTGGAGTTGTGGGGCGCCCAGGCCGCGCCGGGCCTGCGCGTATCGGTGGATGCCTGGCAGCCCTACCTGGAGCCCGCCTGAGGCGCGTCGGTCAGCGCTGCGTGGCCAGCAGCGCGCGCAGGCGCTCCAGTTCGCTCTGCATCATTCCCCGGTAGCGGCGCACGAGCTGCAGCAGCACGTCGCCGCGACTGTCCTCTTGCGGCGGCGGCAGCTCCCGCCCGTGGCGCACCAGCACCTCCTCCAGCCGCCGCAGGGCCGTCCGCAACTCTTCGCGCGGGGGCGATTCGCCGTGTCCGGATTCGTACATCGGCGCACTATAGGCGCGCGCTTGCCGGTATAACGTGAGCCCGATGTAAAACGATGGGAGAACGCATGGACAGTGTGCAATCCGACTTGCGCGCCAACCGCCTGCTGGCACTGCTCGACGGCGACACGCTCCAGTCCATCGGGCGTTCGCTCGAGCCCGCGCGGCTCGAACTGCGCCAGCTGCTGTACCAGGAAGCGCAGCCCATGACCGATGCCTGGTTCCCCGCCGAAGGCGTGCTGTCGATGCTGGGCGCCGCCTCCGCCGCCGACACGCCGATCGAGGTCGGCACCATCGGCAGCGAAGGGATGCTGGGCGTGCCGCTGCTGCTGGGGGCGCAGCGCAGCCCCGGCGTCGTCTTCGTGCAGGTGGAAGGCAGTGGCTGGCGCATGCCGGCGGCGGCCTTCCACGCGGCCGTGCAGGCGCACCCCTCCTTCCTGCGCGTACTGCACGGCTATGCCCATGCGCTGTTCGTGCAGGTGTCGCAGGGCACGGCCTGCAACCGCGCCCACGCGGTCGAGCAGCGCTGCGCGCGCTGGCTGCTGCAGACGCACGACCGGGTGCGCGGCAACAGCTTCGACCTCACGCAGGAGTTCCTCGCGCACATGCTGGGCGAGCGCCGCGCCACGGTGAACCAGGTGGCGTCCATGCTGCAGCACCGCGGCCTGATCCGCTACACGCGCGGCCGCATCGAGGTGACCGACCGCGACGGGCTGGAGGCCGCGGCCTGCGGCTGCTACCGCTTCGTGCGCGACGAGTACGCGCGCATGCTGGTGGCGCAGCCATGAACGAGCCCCGCGACCTTCCCGGCCTGCCGCGCGACGACGGCGGCCCGGTGTTCCGCGCGCCCTGGCAGGCGCAGGCCTTCGCGCTGGCGCTCGCGCTGCACCAGCGGGGGCTGTTCACCTGGCCCGAGTGGGCCCACGCGCTGGCGCAGCGCATCCAGGCTTCGCCCGCGCAGGCCGGCGAGGACCCGGGCGATGCCTATTACCGGCAATGGCTGGAGGCGCTGGAAGGGATGGTGGCCGCCAAGGGCGCGAGTTCGGCCGCGGAGCTGCAGCGTTACCGGCAGGCCTGGGACCACGCCGCGGACCGCACGCCGCACGGGCAGCCGATCGAGCTGCGGCCGGGGGACTTCGAGGCGGATTAGGGAAGCCGGGTCCCTCGAGGCATGCGTCGCTGCCTGCATCGTCGATCTGCAGCGCAGGTAAGGAATGAAGGATGCGCCGGCCTGCAGCGCATCGGCCAGCTGTTCTCGTCCGTGGCGCGACGCGCCATATGCAGTTTTGACGATGCGTGCCACCCCCTCCGATCCGACACTGGCCGTGAACGGGGCAGCCAGCCCCGCAGGAGGCCAGCATGAAGACTGCGATGATCCTCTGCCTGTGCGCCATGCCGATGGGCGCACAGGCTCACCACCATGCGGGCAGGTGGTACGACCATCCGCTCGGTGCGCCCTACAGCCATGCCCTGCCCGGGGATACGCTGGACGGCCATGAGCAGACCCTGCCGAACGGCAGCGTCTGCATCTGGGAATACCAGCGAGGCGACCACCGGTGCATCCCGCTGAACGAATCGAAGTACCGCCAACATTACGAACGCGGGGTACGGTCCGGCAATGCCACGGCGGAGCGCGGCATCGAGAGGGGCCTGCCGGTCGGCGACCGGTCCGGCGCATCCGGCGCCGGCTCGGGAAACGCATACGGCGTCCCAGCACCCTCGGGACCGTGCCCCGACCCGACGCAGACCCGGCTCGCCACCGGACACTGCTATGGGGACGGCAAGAGGCTGGACGGGCGGAACTCGTCCCGCAGTTCGTCGCGCGATGGCGACCACCGCGGCCCTTCGGACGGCTCGGCCCGCCCCGGCAAGCGCTAGGCGCCGCCATGAGATGCGGGCTGCTCTGTGCCGCGCTGCTTCTCACTGCGCAGGCGGCTGCCGCGCAGAACAGGTGTCACGCGACATCCTGTTGGGGAAAGTACAGCTACCAAAACAGGTGCGAGCAGGCGCAAAAAGAGGCGCGCAACATCTGCCGCATCAGCAACGGATCTCTGTGCGAGTCCTACACAGCAGCGGCCGAAAGGACCTGCGGATGCGCTGCAAGCTGCGGCGACGCCGTCTGCAAGCGCTTTTCACTCAACGATCCGGACCACTGCCTTCAGGCAGAGTACCGGCGATAGTTTCGCCGCCTCGAAATCGCCCGCCTCGGCGGAGGAGAGCGATATCGCTAGCCGTCGCCCGAAGGCCGGCCCAGCGGGATCTTCGGGTCGATGCGCCGCTTGTAGTGCGCATAGTCCGGCGAGGGATCGGCCGCGCCGGCGGGGCCCACGTTCTGCGGCAGCTCCGACTGGATCGCGACGTGGCTGATGCGCGCGCCCTCCCGGCGCCGCGCGCGCAGGTCCTCGGCGAAGCGCAGCGCCTCGGACAGGGCGTCGGCGGCGAAGGTGCGCGCGTGCGGCTGGCCTTCGGCGGCCGTCCCGTGTTCCATCCAGAAGACGACGATCATGGCGCCATCTTGCCCGATGTCACGCCGCCGCCGGGGCGCGGGCCGCGCGCCGCGATGGCGAGGATGCCCGTGGCCATGACGATGGCGAAGGACGGCGGCGGCAGGCGGGAGAGCAATGGCTGCATGGCGTTCAATCGAGGCCGAAGGCCTGGCGCAACGCCTCGCAGAACGCGGCCGTGCCCACCAGCGTCAGGCCGAGCGTGATGCGGCCCACGGCCGGACCGGCATCGTGCAGCTCGAGCGCGCCCGACCCGTACTGCACCCGCAGCGGCGTGCTCGTTTCGCGCGCGCCCTGCAGTTCGTAGTCCCACTCGCCGCCCTCCTCCAGCGCCGCCGCCGGGCCGAACGCCCGCTCGGCCCAGTCGAGCACGCGCACCACGTCCGCCTGCAGGCCGGCGAGCCGGGCCGGCGCGACCGAGGCCAGGGCGTCGAAGCTGCCCTGGCCTTCTTCGTCGCCGCTGAAGTCGAACTCCAGGTAATGCAGCTTCATCGGTGAATTCTCACGCCCGCCACCTTACACGAGGCGGCCGCCGACGCCGCGCCGCCCGTTTTGCTGCTAGCTTGTTCGACGCAAGCGCCGGTGCGTTTCAATCGGGAGTTTCCATGGACACCAACCTGCTCGTCACGCTGGCGATCGTCGCCATGCTGCTGGTCATCGCGGCGGCGTCCCTCGCGCGCGGGCGACGGTCCGGCGCCGGGCACCGGCGCACGGTGGAACGCACCGGCGGCAGCGGCAGACCGGAGGCCGGCTTGCCGCC
>JALHLO010000209.1 GCA_022844525.1 Ramlibacter sp. | reverse complement strand
GTGGGGCGCGGTGGTGGTGCTGCTGCTGCTGCGCGCCTGGCGCCAGAGCCAGCCCTGGGCGTGGTGGCTGCTGCCGGCGTTCGCGGCGCTGGTGCTCGCCAGCTTCTCGGTGGTCGCCGACGCGCCCCCGTATTCCATCGACGACGCCGTGCGGCAGGCGGCGCTGCTGACCGCGTGGGCCGCCTGCACCTATCTCGCCACCGGCTGGCGGGGGCGCATCTTCGGCGAAACCCGGGCGCGCGTGCATGCGCGCAACACGGTGGACCCGCTCACCGGCCTGGCCACGCCCCTGGTGCTGACCGAACGCATCCTGGCGGCCCGCCACCTCGTGCGCCGCTACGGGCACCCGAGCGTGCTGATGGTGGTGCACATCGAGAACCTGCCGGCGCTGGCCGCGGAGTTCGGGCCGGAGGCGGCGGAGTCCGCGGTGCTGGCCGCGGCCAGCCGCGTGCGCGAGGCACTGCTGCGCGACGGCGACGTGGCCGCGCGGCTGACGCACGCCCGCTTCGCCGTGCTGGCCGAAGGCGCGGCGGCCGGCCAGGCGGCGGCCACCGTGGCAACGCGTATCCTGTCGGCCGGACTGAAGGAGCCGCTGCCCGCGGTTCCGGCCGAGTACTTGCGCTTTCGCATCGTGCTGGGCGCGGTGCCGACGGAGGAACTTCCGCCCAAGCTCCTGCTGCACAAGCTGAACGCGCGCATGGACCAGGAACTCAAGCTCGCCTCGGACCGGCGCATCGTGACGGTGCCGCAGGACGAGCTGGCGGCCTCGATTTGATCTGAAATTCCAGAAGAAGACCATGGAGCAGGAACTCATCACATTCGGCGGCGGGGACGACGACAGCGGCCTCGACCTCGCGACCTACGCGCAGCGTGCCTACCTCGAGTACGCGCTGAGCGTCGTCAAGGGCCGGGCGCTGCCCGACGTGGCCGACGGCCAGAAGCCGGTGCAGCGGCGCATCCTGTACTCGATGTACCGCATGGGCCTGGCCTTCGGCGGCGGCGCCGGCGCCAAGCCGGTCAAGAGCGCGCGCGTCGTCGGCGACGTGCTGGGCCGCTTCCACCCGCACGGCGACCAGGCCGCGTACGACGCGCTGGTGCGCATGGCGCAGGACTTCGCGCAGCGCTATCCGCTGATCGACGGGCAGGGCAACTTCGGCAGCCGCGACGGCGACGGCGCGGCGGCGATGCGCTACACGGAAGCGCGGCTGGCGCGCATCTCCAACCTGCTGCTCGACGAGATCGACGAGGGCACGGTGGAATTCGTGCTCAATTACGACGGCAGCACGCAGGAGCCGGTGGTGCTGCCCGCGCGCCTGCCCTTCACGCTGCTCAATGGCGCCAGCGGCATCGCCGTGGGCCTGGCCACCGAGATTCCGTCGCACAACCTGCGCGAGATCGCGGAGGCCTGCGTCGCGCTGGTGAAGAACCCCAAGCTGTCCGACGAAGACCTGTTCGCGCTGGTTCCCGGCCCGGACTACCCGGGCGGCGGGCAGGTGATCAGTAGCGCCGCCGACATCGCCGAGGCCTACGGCACCGGCCGCGGCTCCCTGAAGGTGCGCGCGCGCTGGAAGATCGAGGACCTCGCGCGCGGCCAGTGGCAGCTGGTGGTGACCGAGCTGCCGCCGGGCGTGAGCACGCAGAAGGTGCTGGAGGAGATCGAGGAACTCACCAATCCCAAGGTGAAGGCCGGCAAGAAGGCGCTGTCGCAGGACCAGGTGCAGTTGAAGCAGACGGTGCTGGCGGTGCTGGACACGGTGCGCGACGAATCCAGCAAGGACGCGCCGGTGCGCCTGGTGTTCGAGCCCAAGACCAGCCGCATCGAGCAGCAGGAGCTGATCACCACGCTGCTGGCGCACACCTCGCTGGAGACCTCGGCGCCGATCAACCTCACCATGGTGGGGCTGGACGGGCGGCCGGTGCAGAAGTCGCTGCGCCAGATGCTGGCCGAGTGGATCGAGTTCCGCCAGCGCACGATCGAGCGCCGCTCGCGGCACCGCCTGGACAAGGTGCTGGACCGCATCCACATCCTCGAGGGCCGGCAGCTGGTGCTGCTGAACATCGACGAGGTGATCGCGATCATCCGCGCGGCGGACGAGCCGAAGCAGGCGCTGATGGCGCGCTTCAAGCTCTCGGAGCGGCAGGCCGAGGACATCCTCGAGATCCGGCTGCGCCAGCTGGCGCGGCTGGAAGCGATCAAGATCGAGCAGGAGCTCAAGGAGCTGCGCACCGAGCAGGCCAGGCTGGAGGAGATCCTCGGTTCGCCCGCCGCCCTGCGCCGTCTGATGATCAAGGAGATCGAGGCCGACACCAGGCAGTTCGGCGACCCGCGCCGCACGCTGATCCAGGCGGAGAAGAAGGCGGTCGCCGAAGTGAAGGTCGTCGACGAGCCGGTGACGGTGGTGGTCTCGCAGAAGGGCTGGGTGCGCGCGCGGCAGGGACACGGCCACGACGCGGCGAGCTTCGCCTTCAAGGCGGGCGACGGCCTCTACAGCGCCTTCGAGTGCCGCACGGTGGACACGCTGCTGGCCTTCGGCAGCAACGGCCGCGTCTATTCGGTGCCGGTGGCGACGCTGCCGGGCGCGCGAGGCGACGGGCAGCCGCTCACGACCTTCATCGAGCTGGAGGCGGGCACGCAGCTGGTGCACTACTTCGCCGGCGCCGCCAACGTCTTCCTGCTGCTGTCCAACTCCGGCGGCTATGGCTTCGTCGCGGCGGTCGAGAACATGGTGTCGCGGCAGAAGGGCGGGAAGTCCTTCGTTTCGCTGGGTGCGGGCGAGACCGTGTGCCGGCCGTCGCTCGTGGGTGTCGCGGGCGCCGAATCGTTCGCCACGCACGTCTGCTGCGCTTCGACCGGCAAGCGCATCCTCACCTTCGAGATCAAGGAGCTCAAGCCCATGGCCAACGGCGGCCGCGGCCTGATGCTGATGGACCTGGAGCCCAAGGAAGAACTCGCGGGCGCCGCCGCCTACACGCGCTCGGTGAAGATCACCGGCCTGGGCCGCGGCGACAAGGAGCGCGAGGAGGTGCTGGAGATCCGTTCGCTCAATAACGCGAGGGGCTTGCGCGGCCGCAAGGGCAAGGTGGCGGACCTGGGCTTCAAGCCGCTGACGGTCACCCGCGTCGAGTGATGGAACGCCGCCGCCTGCGCGCGGGCCAGCCGATCACGCCCCAGGAGTTCGACGAGCTGTCGGACGAGGAGCTGGAGCGGCTGGTGCCCAAGCGGTACCGGGAATTCTTTCCCGGCAAGGACGGCTGCGCCGACGGCTTCTTCTACCTGCACGACGGCACGGCGTACAGCTTCTATCGCGGCGGATTGCTGGACGAATAGGGCGAGGCGCCGGCGCCCGTTCTTGAGCCACGTCAGGTGCGCCCGCCGGCGGCCGGCGGATCATGGGTCCACAAGGAGAGGTTTCCCCATGTCCTCGACCCCGATGTCCCCGTCCGCCACGATCCCCGCGACGCCGTCCGCCGGGAAGACACCCCTGGCCCAGCGCCTCGGCCTGCCCGCGGCTGTCGCCGTCCTGGTGCTGGTTCTGCTGCTGCCCGCGCAGCCCGGCCTGCCGGCCGCGGGCCAGGTGATGCTGGGCGTCCTGGCCTTCGCCGTGATCGTCTGGATGACCGAAGCGCTGGACTACGCCGTCAGCGCGGTGGTCATCGCCGCGCTGATGGTGTTCCTGCTCGCCTTCGTCCCGGACGCGGCCAGGCCCGCGGGCGCGGCGATGGGCACCGGCGCGGCGCTCGCCCTGGCGCTTTCCGGCTTTTCCAGCAGCGCCGTGACCCTGGTGGCCGCGGCCCTCTTCATCGCCGCGGCCATGACCGCCACCGGCCTGGACCGCCGCATCGCGCTGCGGGTGCTCACGCGCATGAAGGCGCGGGCGAACAGCATCGTGATCGGCGCGATGGTGGTGGGATTCCTGCTGGCCTTCATCGTGCCCAGCGCCACCGCGCGCGCCGCCTGCCTGATGCCGATCATGATCGGCTTCATCCATGCCTTCGGCGCCGAGCGGCGCGGGCGCTTCGCCGCGCTGCTGGTGATCACCGCGGCGCAGACGGTCAGCATCTGGAACATCGGCATCAAGACCGCCGCGGCGCAGAACATGGTGGCGATCGGCTTCCTGGAAAAGCAGTTCGGCACCGGCATCACCTGGACCGACTGGTTCGTCGCCGGCGCTCCTTACTCGGCGCTGCTGACCCTCGCCCTCTACTTCATCATGACGCGCATGCTGCGGCCGGAAGTGACGGAGATCGCCGGCGGCAACGCCGCGATCCGCGAGCAGCTGGCCGCCCTGGGGCCGATGACGCCCGCGCAATGGAAGCTGCTGGTGCTGGTGCTCGCCTTGCTCGCGTTCTGGTCGACCGAGGGCGTGCTGCACGACTTCGACACCACCTCCACCACCATCGCCGCCATCGCCCTGATGCTGCTGCCGCGCGTCGGCGTGATGGATTGGAAGGCTTCGCAGAAAGGATTCCCCTGGGGCACGATCGTCCTGTTCGCGGTGGGCATCAGCGTCGGCGCCGCGCTGCTGAAGACGCAGGCGGCCGGCTGGCTGGCCCGGTTGATCGTCACCCAGCTGGGGCTGGAGCAGGCGAGCGCGCTGGCGATCCTGCTGCTGCTGTCGGCCTTCCTGATCGTGATCCACCTGGGCTTCGCCAGCGCCACCGCGCTCGCTTCGACCATGATCCCGATCGTGATGAGCGTGCTGTCCACCGTGCAGACGCCGGGCATCAACGTCGTGGGCATGACGATGCTGCTGCAGTTCGTGGTCAGCATCGGCTTCATCCTGCCGGTGAACTCGCCCCAGGGCATGATCGCCTACGGCACCGACACCTTCGCCGCGAAGGATTTCGTTCGCACCGGCCTTGCGCTCACCCTTGCTGCCGCCGCGCTGCTGGTGCTGTTCTCGCTGACCTACTGGCCCTGGATGGGGTACATGACGAAGCCGTAGTCCCCCGGCAGGGCGCGATTTCCTTAAGATGCTCCGCTCCGGCTGCGCCGGAACATGGAGTGTTCGCATGCGGCTTTTCCGGTGCTCGTCCCTGCTGCTTTGCGCGGCCATGCTGGCGGGGTGTTTCCCGCGCAGCGACCCGTCGCAGGCGGTGCCCACCGCGTTCGTCGAAGCGCCGCGGCCGGCGCGGCGGCTGGTGGTGGTGCTGCCGGGGCGGGCCGACGACGTGGCGGCCCTGCGCGCGAGCGGCATCGTGCAGGCCGTGCAGTCCGCCTGGCCCGACGCCGACGTCATGCTCGCGGGGCTGGACCTGGGCCACTACCTGGACGGCGTGGCGGAACGCATGCTGCACGAGGAAGTCATCGTGCCGGCGCGCCGCCGCGCCCATGCGCAGGTCTGGCTGGTGGGCGCGTCGCTCGGGGGCATGGGCTCCATCATGTACCAGCGCGCCTATCCGGGCGAGGTCACCGGCATGGTGCTGCTCGCGCCCTATCTCGGTGACGAACCCATGCTCGCGAGGATCCGCGCCGCCGGCGGCATCGCGTCCTGGGAGCCGCCCTCGAAGCCGGAGGCGATCAGGCGCAGCAACTTCCAGGAAGAGTTGTGGCGCCATGTGCAAGGCTGGTCGCGCCGGCCCGAGGCCGCGAGCAAGGTGTGGCTGGCCTATGGCCGCCGGGACCAGTTCCGCAACGCCATGCCCTTGCTGGCCGCCGTGCTGCGGCCGGACCAGGTGCTGGTGCGCAGCGGCGGGCACGACTGGGATGTGTGGTCGCCCGCCACGCACGACGTGCTTTCCCGGATCGACCGGCAACAGGGCGGCACGGACTGAAGGGAGCCGCGCGCGAAAGCCGCGCGCGAAAGCCGCATGCGAAAGCCGCACGCGCGAGCGGCGGTTGCCTTCCCGCCGGGCCGGGATGGGACTGTCCGCCTCTGCGAATGTCCCCCGGCGCCGGCAAGCCGGCGCCTCCTCCTTTACTTCGCCGAGTCGGACAGTCCCATCCCGGCCCTCCGACGTGCGGGCGCGACAGCCTTCGACTTCGCGACCGCCGTCTTGACGGCCCTCGCGATGTCACAGGATGTCCGGGCTCTTGCATCTGCAGCCGGGTGCTGCGGTGACAGGGGCAACGCGCTCGCGCACAGCGCGGCGCAGGACCGGCAAGGAACTGTCCGACTCGGCGAGGTAAAGGAGGAGGCGCGGGCTTGCCCGCGCCGGGGGACACTCGCAGAGGCGGACAGTTTCTTGCCGGTCCGGCCCGGAGGAAACCGGCGGCCCTCGACGGCCTCTCCATCTCGAACCATACCAACACGCGCACGCAATCTGGCAAGGACCGCGGGGGCATTCGCCCGCGCGCGGCATGCATGGCCTAGACTCGGCGGCATGACCTTCCAGCGCCATCCCTCGTCCGCACGCGCCCTCCGCGCGCTGCCCGGGTGCGCGCGAACGCCCGCCTGGATGGCGGCGACGGCGGCCCGGCGGCCGCAGTCGCACGCACTTTCCTGAGCCCGGCGATTCCTCCCCCTCTCTCCCGCTAGCGCAAGCCGAATCGCCGGGCCTCCCAAGCGCCCCTCGCACGCCCCCGCATCGCGGGGCACGTGGTCTTTCGCCGCGAAGGAGACACCTGTGCAAGTCAGCACCCCCGTCGAGCGCACGCTCACGCTGCAGGACTACCTGCAGCTCACCCGCCTCGTTTCGCAGCAGCAGCTGCATGCGGGCGCCGAAACCATGCAGGAAATGCTGGACCAGAGCGACCTGGTGTCGCTGCCCGAGGTGCCTGCCACCCTGGTCACCCTGCACACGCACGTCCTGCTGGAGGACCCGTCCGGCCGTTCCTGCCAGCTCACGCCGTGCTGGCCGCACGAGGCCCGCCCGGCCGAGGGCCTGGTGTCGGTGCTGTCCCCGGTGGGCGCCGCCCTGCTCGGGCTGCACGTGGGCTCGGTCGCGCGCTGGCGCACACCCGGCGGCGAGGAGGGCGCCGCGCGCATCCTCGCGGTGCTCGGCCGGCCAGAAAGCACCGGCGGAGGGCGCGCATGAAGACGCACCACCACGGCGAGGTGCTGGTGCCGGTCGACGGCTTCGGTCCCTCCACCAATGCGGCATGGCGCGCGGCGCTGGTCGCGCGCGACCTGGGCGCGCCGCTGCGGCTGCTGCACGTGCATGAAGGCGCGCGCGCGGACGCTCGTGCCGAGACCACGCTGCGCCGGCTGGCGAGCGAGATCGGGGAGCGCACCGGCGTGACGCCGCAACTGGACGTCGTCGCCGGCAAGGTGCTGGACGAGACGGTGCGCGCCGCCCGCGCGGCGGCGCTGCTGGTGATCGGCCCGCGCCGCGGCAATCCGCTGCGCGCGCTGGTGCTCGGCACGCAGGCCGAGCGCCTGATCCGCCTGTGCCGCGTGCCGGTGCTGGTGGTGAAGAAGCCCGCGACCGCCGGCTACCGGCGCGTGCTGGTGCCGGTGCAGCTGGTCCCGGCGGCGCGGCCGATGATCGCCGCGGCGGCGCGGCTCGCACGCGACGGCCTGGAGGTGCTGCACGCCCTGCAGCCCGGCGACGAGAT
>JALHLO010000208.1 GCA_022844525.1 Ramlibacter sp. | reverse complement strand
CAGCGCGAGGGGACACCCTCCCAGCGCGCCCCAGCCCACCGGCACGCGGATTTGCAGCCGCCCTGTCACCCATAGCGAAAAACGCGAATGCGGCTTTTTGGCACATCCAGAACCCACACACCGAAGCCCCCACGAGCACCTTCCTTATAATCTCGCTTTACCACCTCCCCGGGAGCACCCCTCCCGACCTGACATGACCAAATTCGTCTTCGTCACCGGCGGTGTGGTGTCCTCCCTGGGCAAGGGAATCGCCTCAGCCTCCCTCGCAGCGATCCTGGAGTCGCGGGGCCTCAAAGTCACCCTGATCAAGCTCGACCCGTACATCAACGTGGACCCGGGCACGATGTCGCCCTTCCAGCACGGCGAGGTGTTCGTGACCGACGACGGCGCGGAAACCGACCTGGACCTCGGCCACTACGAGCGCTTCGTCTCCACGCGCATGCGCAAGGCGAACAACTTCACCACCGGCCAGATCTACAAGTCGGTGCTGGAGAAGGAACGCCGCGGCGACTACCTCGGCAAGACGGTGCAGGTCATCCCCCACGTCACCAACGAGATCCAGGAATTCGTGCGCCGCGGCGCCGGCGTCGGCACCTCCAGCCCGGTGGACGTGGCGATCGTCGAGATCGGCGGCACGGTCGGCGACATCGAGTCCCTGCCCTTCCTGGAAGCCGTGCGCCAGATGGCGCTCAAGCTCGGCCCCAACAACTCGGCGTTCGTCCACCTGACCTACGTGCCCTTCATCCAGGCCGCCGGCGAACTCAAGACCAAGCCGACCCAGCACACCGTGCAGAAGATGCGCGAGATCGGGATCCAGCCCGACGCGCTGCTGTGCCGCGCCGACCGCAAGATCCCCGAGGACGAGGCCGAGAAGATCAGCCTGTTCACCAACGTACCGCGCTGGGGCGTGATCTCCATGCCGGACGTCGACAGCATCTACAAGGTGCCGCGCGTGCTGCACGAGCAGGGCCTCGACGGCCTGATCTGCGACAAGCTGCGCCTGAACACGCCGCCGGCCAATCTGAAGCGCTGGGACGACCTGGTGTACGAGGTGGAGCACCCGAAGGGCGAAGTCAACATCGCCATGGTCGGCAAGTACGTCGACCTGTCGGACAGCTACAAGTCGCTCAACGAGGCCCTGCGCCACGCCGGCCTGAAGAACCACGTGCGCGTGAAGATCGACTACATGGACTCGGAGACGATCACGCCCGAGACCGTCGGCCAGCTGGCGAAGTTCGACGCGATCCTGGTGCCCGGCGGCTTCGGCAAGCGCGGCATCGAAGGCAAGATCCTGGCCGCCCGCTTCGCCCGCGAGAACAAGCTGCCCTACCTGGGCATCTGCCTGGGCATGCAGGTGGCCACCATCGAGTACGCGCGCAACGTGGCCGGCCTGCAGGGCGCCAACAGCACCGAGTTCGACCCCGAGACGCCGCACCCGGTGATCGCGCTGATCACCGAGTGGCAGGACGCCGACGGCACCATCAAGACGCGCACCGAGAAGTCCGACCTGGGCGGCACCATGCGCCTGGGCGCGCAGAGCTCCGACGTCGCCCGGGGCACGCTGGCCCACGAGATCTACGGCGACGTGGTGACCGAGCGCCACCGCCACCGCTACGAAGCGAACGTCAAGTACCTCGACCAGCTGCGCTCCGCGGGCCTGGTGATCTCCGCGCTGACCCAGCGCGAGCACCTGACCGAGATCGTGGAGCTGCCGCGCGACGTGCACCCCTGGTTCATGGGCGTGCAGTTCCACCCGGAATTCAAGTCCACGCCCTGGGACGGGCACCCCCTGTTCAACTCCTTCATCCATGCCGCCTGCGAGCACCAGGCCGGCGCCCTCAAGGGCGCGGGCGGCAAACCCCTCAAGGTAGTCGCCTAAATGAAGCTCTGTGGCTTCGAGGTCGGGCTGGACCAGCCCTTCTTCCTCATTTCCGGACCCTGCGTGGTCGAATCCGAACAGCTGCAGATGGACGTGGCCGGCCAGTTGAAGGAGATCACCTCCGCGCTGGGCATCCCCTTCATCTTCAAGAGCAGCTACGACAAGGCCAACCGCTCCTCGGGCAGCAGCTTCCGCGGCCCCGGCATGACGCGCGGCCTGGAGATCCTGGCCAAGGTGAAGAAGGAACTGAAGGTTCCCATCCTCACCGACGTGCACACCGAAGCGGAGATCGCCACCGTGGCCGAAGTGGTGGACGTGCTGCAGACGCCCGCCTTCCTGTGCCGCCAGACCGACTTCATCCGCGCCGTGGCGCAGTCGGGCAAGCCGGTGAACATCAAGAAGGGCCAGTTCCTCGCCCCCGGCGACATGAAGAACGTGATCCAGAAGGCCCGCGACGCCGCGCGCGAGAAGGGCCTGCCGGAAGACAGCTTCATGGCCTGCGAGCGCGGCGCTTCCTTCGGCTACAACAACCTGGTGTCGGACATGCGCTCGCTGGCGATCATGCGCGAGACCGGAAGCCCGGTCGTGTTCGACGCGACGCACTCGGTGCAGCTGCCCGGCGGCCAGGGCACCAGCTCCGGCGGCCAGCGCGAGTTCGTGCCGGTGCTGTCGCGCGCGGCGGTGGCGGTCGGCGTGGCCGGCCTGTTCATGGAGACGCACCCGGATCCGGCCAAGGCGCTGTCCGACGGCCCCAACGCGGTGCCGCTGAAGCACATGCGCGCGCTGCTGGAGACGCTGGTGGAGCTGGACCGCATCACCAAGAAGAACGGCTTCCTCGAGAACAGCTTCTCGGCCTGACCCAAGGAGACTCGCATGCCCGCCGCCTACCTGATCGTCGAGATGAACATCACGAACCCCGAGCAGTACAAGGGCTACATGGCGCTCGCGCCCGAAGCGGTGAAGGCCGCGGGCGGCGAATACCTGGTGCGCGGCGGCCGGCACGAGACCCTGGAAGGCGACTGGCAGCCGCATCGCGTGGCGATGCTGCGCTTTCCCAGCTACGAGCAGGCCAAGGCCTTCTACGACTCGGAGCTGTACCGCCAGGCGCGCGGCAAGCGCGCTGGTGCCACCGAATACTTCAACATGGTCCTGGTCGAAGGTGTGCCGGCGCCCGTCTGACTCCCGATTTCCCCAAGAACCACCAAAAGAGAAAACCTGAATGAGCGCCATCGTTGACATCGTCGGCCGCGAGATCCTGGACTCGCGCGGCAACCCCACCGTGGAGTGCGACGTCCTGCTGGAGTCGGGCACCATGGGCCGCGCGGCCGTGCCGTCCGGCGCGTCCACCGGCTCGCGCGAGGCGATCGAGCTGCGCGACGGCGATCCCAAGCGCTACCTGGGCAAGGGCGTGCTCAAGGCCATCGAGCACATCAACACCGAGATCTCCGAGTCGGTGCTGGGCCTCGATGCCAGCGAGCAGAACTTCCTGGACAAGACGCTGATCGACCTGGACGGCACCGAGAACAAGAGCCGCCTGGGCGCCAACGCGATGCTGGCCGTTTCGATGGCGGTGGCGCGCGCCGCGGCCGAAGAGTCCGGCCTGCCGCTGTACCGCTACTTCGGCGGCATGAACGGCTGCCAGTTGCCGGTGCCCATGATGAACGTCGTCA
Source organism: Ramlibacter sp. (assembly GCA_022844525.1). Taxonomy (GTDB): domain Bacteria; phylum Pseudomonadota; class Gammaproteobacteria; order Burkholderiales; family Burkholderiaceae_C; genus Ramlibacter. The sequence goes on along the minus strand of JALHLO010000208.1, from coordinate 3,952 downwards.
ACGGCGGCGCGCACGCCAACAACAACCTGGACCTGCAGGAGCTGATGATCATCCCCGTGGGCGCCCCCAGCTTCCGGGAAGCCGTGCGCTACGGCGCCGAGGTGTTCCATGCGCTGAAGAAGATCATCCACGACAAGGGCATGAGCGTCGCCGTCGGCGACGAAGGCGGCTTCGCGCCCAACGTGGAGAACCACGAGGCGGCGATCCAGATGATCCTGCAGGCGATCGAGAAGGCCGGCTACAAGCCCGGCGAGCAGATCGCCCTGGGCCTGGACTGCGCCTCCAGCGAGTTCTTCAAGGACGGCGTCTACGACCTCACGGCCGAAGGCCAGCGCCTGAACGCCGCCGACTGGACGGGCGTGCTGGAGAGCTGGGTCGGCAAGTACCCGATCATCAGCATCGAGGACGGCATGGCCGAAGGCGACTGGGACGGCTGGAAGCTGCTGACCGAGCGCCTGGGCAAGAAGGTGCAGCTCGTGGGCGACGACCTGTTCGTCACCAACACGAAGATCCTGAAGGAAGGCATCGAGAAGAAGATCGCCAACTCCATCCTCATCAAGATCAACCAGATCGGCACCCTCTCCGAGACCTTCGCCGCCATCGAGATGGCCAAGCGCGCCAACTACACGGCGGTGATCAGCCACCGCTCGGGCGAGACCGAGGACTCCACCATCTCCGACATCGCGGTGGGCACCAACGCCGGCCAGATCAAGACCGGGTCGCTCAGCCGCAGCGACCGGATGGCGAAGTACAACCAGCTGCTGCGCATCGAGGAAGACCTCGGCGACGTCGCGCAGTACCCCGGCCTCGCGGCCTTCTACAACCTTCGCTGAGTGACTTGAGCTCACGCATCGTCGCCGCCCTGCTCGTCGGCCTGCTGGCCGTGGTGCAGGCGCAGCTCTGGCTGGGCCGGGGCAGCGTGGGCGACGTCGCGCAGATGCAGCAGAAGCTGGACGCGCAGAAGGCGCGCAACACGATCGCCCAGCAGGCCAACGAGCGCCTCGCCGCCGAGGTGCGCGACCTGCGCGAAGGCCTCGACATGGTCGAGGAAAAGGCGCGCGGCGAGCTGGGCATGGTCAAGCCCAACGAGATCCTCGTCCAGTTCGCCAAGTGACGCGCATCGCGCTGCTCGGCGCCGAAAGCACCGGCAAGTCCCGGCTTGCCAACGAGCTCGCGGCGCACCTGTGCAAGCGGGGCCTGCGTGCCGTGGCGGTGCCGGAAGTCCTGCGCGAGTGGTGCACCCGCGAGGCCCGCGAACCCCGCCCCGAAGAACAGCTCGCCATCGCGCGGGAGCAGGAGCGCCGGGTCGATGAGGCCGTGGCCCGCGCCGACTTCGTCATCGCCGACACCAGCGCGCTGATGGTCGCCGTCCACGCCGGCATGCTGTTCGAGGACGGCGACCTCTACCGCTTCGCGATCGGGCGCCAGCAAGGCTACGACGCCACGCTGCTGGCCGGCCTGGACCTGCCCTGGGTGGCCGACGGCCTGCGGCGCGACGCGGCGCACCCGCGGGAAGACGTCGACGCCCTGCTGCGCTCCCTGCTGCAACGCGCGCGGATCCCCTTCCAGGTGGTCTACGGCCAGGGACCGCAGCGGCTGCTGGCGGCCCTGCAGGCCCTGGTGTCCGCCGGCGCGGTGCCGCCCGAAGGGGTGGACCGCGCGCCGGACGGCGACAGCCGGCGCGCCTGGACCTGGGTCTGCGAGAAGTGCAGCGACCCCGAATGCGAACACCGGCTGTTCACGCGGCTGCGCGCCAGCGGCTGATCGCCGGCTGCAGGTCGCGGATGTGCGCCATGTGCTGCACGCCCGGCATGCGGTGCCGCGCCAGCACCGGCGAGCTGCCGCCGGCCCAGATGGCGATGTGCGGCGCCAGCTCCCCGCGCAGCTGCTCCAGGCCGCGCAGCACGTGCGCGGGGTTCATGCTCGCGGTGAAGCTCAGTCCCACCGCGTCGGCGCGGAAGGCCGAGGTCGCGGTCACGATCTGCGGCACGGGCACGCGCACGCCCAGCGAGGCGCAGGGGCAGCCGGCCAGCGCCAGCAGCGCCTGCGCCATCAGCAGGCCCAGGCCGTGGGCTTCCTCCGAGAAGGTGGCCAGCAGCACGCGCGGGCCGCGCGGCTCGCCGTGCGGGACGCGCGCGATGTGCGTGCGCAGCACCTGCTGCACCGCCTCGCTGTACAGGTGCTCCTCGTAGATCTCCAGCTCGCCGCGCGCCCAGGCCAGCCCCACGTTGACGTTCATCGCGGGCATGCGCTCCGTGACGAAGCCCTCCAGCCCCATGTTGCGCACGCCCTCCTCCAGCAGGTGCAGGACCGCGCGCAGGTCGTGCGCGCGCAGCGGCGCGATCATGGGGTCGTCCACCGAAGGCGTCGCCGCGCCGGCCGCGCCGCGGCTGCCGGCCGGCCCGGCCAGTGCCGCCAGCTGCTGCGTGCTCAGTTCGACCAGGCGGCCGGGGCGATGCCCGCGCGCCATCAGGTCCGCGATCAGGCGCAGCTTGCGCACCTGCTCGTCGGGGTAGCTGCGTTCGCCGCGCAGGTCGCGCCCGGGCTGCGGAAAGCCGTAGCGGCGCTCCCAGATGCGCAGGGTCGCGCGGGCGATGCCGGTGGCCTGCTCCACCGACGCGATGGGCAGGCCTTCCTCCTGGTGTGCGTGGACCGACATCGGGATGGTTCGCGCGGGCGCGTCCCGCTACTGCACGGTGGAAGACGCCGGCGGCCGGTCCCCGGGGGCGGTGAAGACCTGCGCCGAATCCACGGCGTCGAAGCGGTAGTGCTTGCCGCAGAAGTCGCAGCTCACGTCGATCTCGCCGCGCTCGGCCAGGATGCTCTCGGCCTCTTCCTGCCCGAGCCCGCGGATCATGCCGGCCACGCGTTCGCGGCTGCAGGTGCAGGCGAAGCGCGGGGTCTGCGGGTCGAAGCGCAGGATCTTCTCCTGCCAGTACAGGCGCCGCAGGATGGTCTCCACGTCCAGCTGCAGCAGTTCGTCGCCGGTGAGGCTGGAAGTCAGGGTGGCGATGCGGTTGAAGTGTTCCAGCTGCTCCGCCGCGTCCATCGCCTCGCCCGAGCCTTCGATGTTGCCCTTGCCTTCCGCCGGCAGCCGCTGGATCAGCAGGCCGGCGGCGACGTTGTTGTCGGCCGCGAGCACCAGCCGGGTGTCGAGCTGCTCGGACTGGCGCATGTAGTGCTCCAGCACGTCGGCCAGGTCCGGCTGCCCCGTGCCGAACTTGGCATTGAGCGGAACGACCCCCTGGTAGGCCTGCTGCCCCGGCACGCGGTCCTTGGGATCGAGCGTGATGGCGCAGCGGCCGCGGCCGTTGACGTTGACCAGGTCCTGCAGGTGCGCATCGGCCGCCACTTCGCCCACCACCTTGGCGGTGACGCGCAGGCTCAGGTCGTGCTGCACCTCGGCCACCGCGACCTTCACCGGCCCCTCGCCGAAGATCTGCATCACCAGCGCGCCGTTGAACTTGATGTTGGACTGCATCAGCGCGCCCGCGGCCGCCATCTCGCCCAGCATGCGCGTCACCGGCCAGGGCCAGGGGGCATGCTCGTCGTCGGCCCGGCGGCGCGCCAGGATCTCCTGCCACGCGTCCGTCAGGCGCACGATCATGCCGCGCACCGGCAGGCCTTCGAACAGGAACTTGTGCAGTTCGGACATCAGCCGATCTTCTTGCGCCGGGCGTGCAGCCGGGCGTTTTCCACGTAGTGCTGGGGGATGGTCTGGAAGCGGGCGACCTGCTCGGCGTCGAGCGTCCGGATGGCCTTCGCGGGCGAACCCACGATCAGCGAGTTGTCCGGGAATTCCTTGCCTTCGGTGACCACGCTGCCTGCGCCCACGATCGAATTCTTGCCGATCTTCGCGTTGTTCAGCACCACCGCCTGGATGCCGATCAGCGAACCCTCGCCGATGGTGCAGCCGTGCAGCATGACCTGGTGGCCCACCGTCACGTTGTCG
>JALHLO010000207.1 GCA_022844525.1 Ramlibacter sp. | reverse complement strand
AGGTGTCCTCCACCCGCTCGCCCAGCGTGCTCACCTTGGCCAGCTGCAGGTTCAGCTTGTGGCGCGCCAGCACGCGCGCGATCGAGTACAGCAGGCCCACGCGGTCGCTGGCGGAGATCGACAGCAGCCAGCGCTGCGCCTTTTCGTCCGGGTGCAGTTCCACGCGCGGGGGGATCGGGAAGCTGCGCACGCGGCGCGACACGCGGCCGCGGCTGGGCTGCGGCAGCGGCCCGGCGGCGGCGATGGTGGTGGCGAGCTCGGACTCCACCATGCTGCACAGCTCGCGATAGTGGTCCGGCATCATGGCCGTCACCACCTGGAAGGTGTCCAGCGCGTAGCCGTTGGTGGCGGTGTGGATCTTGGCGTCCAGGATGCTGAAGCCGGCCTGGTCGAAGTAGCCGCAGATGCGCGCGAACAAGTCGGGCTGGTCCTTGGTGTACACCAGCACCTGCAGGCCTTCGCCGACCGCGGAGATGCGCGCGCGCACGATCACCTTGGCGGTGCCCACGTGGCGCGAGACCTGGCGCGTGTGCCAGGCGATGTCGCCGGCCTCGTGGCGCATGAAGTAACCCACGTCGAGCGTGTCCCACAGCTTCTTGTGCGCCTCGAAGGGCAGGGCGTGCAGCTGCAGTTCCACCAGCGCCTCGCGCTTGCGCGCCTCGATCTCCGCCTTGGGGTCGGGCGTGCCGCCGCCCAGCGCGCGCAGCGTGTAGCGGTACAGGTCCTCCAGCAGCTTGCCCTTCCAGGCGTTCCACACCTTGGGGCTCGTGCCGCGGATGTCGGCCACCGTCAGCAGGTACAGGGCGGTGAGGTAGCGCTCGTTGCCCACGCGCTCGGCGAAAGCCCGGATCACCGCCGGGTCGCCCAGGTCCTCCTTCTGCGCGACCCGGCTCATGGCCAGGTGCTCGCGCACCAGGAACTCGATCAGCCGGCAGTCCTCGGGCTCGATCTGGTGCTGGCGGCAGAAGCGCCGCACCTCGCGCGCGCCCAGGTCGGAGTGGTCGCCGCCGCGGCCCTTGGCGATGTCGTGGAACAGCGCCGCCGCGTAGAGGATCCAGGGCTTGTCCCAGCCGGCGGCCAGCTGCGAGCAGAACGGGTACTCGTGCGCGTGTTCGGCCATGAAGAAGCGCCGCACGTTGCGCAGCACCATCAGGATGTGCTGGTCCACGGTGTAGACGTGGAACAGGTCGTGCTGCATCTGGCCGACGATGCGCCGGAACACCCACAGGTAGCGTCCCAGCACCGAGGTCTGGTTCATCAGCCGCATCGCGTGCGTGATGCCGCGCGGCTGCATCAGCATGGCGCGGAAGGTCGCGTGGTTGTGCGGGTCGTTGCGGAAGTCCGCGTCCATTACCTTGCGCGCGTTGTAGAGGGCGCGCAGCGTGCGGGCCGACAGGCCCTTGATGCCCGGCGTGGCCTGGTACAGCAGGAAGGTCTCGAGGATGGCGCGCGGGTTCTTCAGGTACAGGTCGTCACTGGCGACCTCGATCATTCCGGCCTTTTCCCGGAAGCGTTCGTTGATCGGGCGCGCCTCGGAGGCGGCGGGATGCAGGCGCTCCTCGATGTTCAGCAGCAGGATCTGGTTCAGCTGGGCGACCGCCTTGGCCGCCCAGTAGTAGCGCTTCATCAGGCGTTCGCTCGGGCGCTGCAGCGTGCGGCCGTCGGGGCGCACGACGGCCTTGTAGCCGAAGGATTCGGCCACGGCGTTCTGCAGGTCGAACACCAGCCGGTCCTCGCGCCGCCCCGCCACCACGTGCAGCCGCGCGCGGATGGTGGACAGCAGGGCCTCGTTGCGCTTGATCTGGCGCGCCTCGAAGGCGGTGGCCAGGCCGCGGCGCGCGAGCTCGTCCCAGCTGCGGCCGAAGCCGGCGGCGTTGGCCACCCACAGGATCACCTGCAGGTCGCGCAGGCCGCCCGGGGACTCCTTGCAGTTCGGCTCCAGGGCGTAGGGCGTGTTCTCGAACTTCGTGTGCCGCTGGCGCATCTCCAGCGTCTTGGCGGTGAAGAAGGCGCGGGGGTCGACCTGGGCGCGAAAGCGCTCCTGGAAGGCGGCGAACAGCTTGCGCGAGCCGGTGAGCAGGCGCGACTCCAGCAGCGAGGTCTGCACCGTGACGTCGCCGGCGGCCACGGCCAGGCACTCTTCGACCGTGCGCACGCTGGAGCCGACCTCCAGCCCGGAGTCCCAGCAGCTGCCGATGAACTTCTCCACGCGCTGCTTCAGGGTGGCGTCGTGGTCGCAGGAGATGCCGTCGGGTAGCAGCAGCAGGACGTCGACGTCGGAGTGGGGGAAGAGCTCGCCGCGGCCGAAGCCGCCGACCGCCACCAGCGCCACGCCGGCGGGGATGCCGGCGCTCTGCCAGAGCGCCTTGAGCGCCTCGTCGGCGGCCTGCGCCAGGGCCTGCAGCAGCGACTTGATGCTGCGGGTGGAATTGCCGTCGGACTGCAGGGCGGTCAGGAGCTGCGCCTTGCGGGCCTTGTAGCTGTCGCGGACCGGAACACCGTCATTCCCGCGGAGGCGGGAACCCGAGGCGTCCGTTCCCTGGATGCCAGGAAGGCCTTGGGTCCCCGCCTGCGCGGGGATGACGGAGGGTTTCATCCCTTCACGAACCCCGGCGGCGGCGGGCTGCCTTCGGACAGGGTCAGCACCTCGTAGCCGGTCTCGGTGACCAGCACCGTGTGCTCCCACTGGGCCGACAGCGAATGGTCCTTGGTGACGATGGTCCAGCCGTCGTTGCCGAATTCCTTCACGTCGCGGCGGCCGGCGTTGATCATCGGCTCGATGGTGAAGGTCATGCCGGGCACCAGTTCCTCCAGCGTGCCGGGCTTGCCGTAGTGCAGGACCTGCGGCTCCTCGTGGAAGTTGCGGCCGATGCCGTGGCCGCAGAACTCGCGCACCACCGAGAAGCCGTTGCTCTCGGCGAACTTCTGGATCGCCCAGCCCACGTCGCCCAGGCGCACGCCCGGCTTGACCTGCACGATGCCGTGCCACATGGCGTCGTAGGTGATCTGCACCAGGCGCTTCGCGGCGATCGAGGCCTCGCCGACGATGAACATGCGGCTGGTGTCGCCGTACCAGCCGTCCTTGATGACGGTGACGTCGACGTTGACGATGTCGCCCTTCTTCAGCGGCTTCTCGTTCGGGATGCCGTGGCAGACCACGTTGTTCACCGAGGTGCACAGCGAGGCCGGGTAGGGCGGGTAGCCCGCCGGCTGGTAGCCCAGGGTGGCCGAGGTGCTGCCCTGCTTCTTCATGTGCTCGGCCGCGATGCGATCGATCTCGCGGGTGGTGATCCCCGGCTTGATGAAGGGCGTGAGTTGGTCGAGGACCTCCGCGGCCAGCCGGCCGGCGGTACGCATCCCCTGGATGCCTGCTTCGTCTTTTACGGTGATGCCCATGGACCCGATTATTCCAGAGCGTGCAATCCCCCGCAGGTAGAATGCCGGGTTCTCGCAGGCCCCAGTCAGCGGCCCGTGGGTCCACTCCCCAGACAGGCTACAGACAGTGTCCCTGCACATCACCGAGTTCGAGGGCGGACAGGCCCTCAGCGACTTCCGGATCCAGCAACTCCTGCCGCGCCTGCAAGCGGTGCACCCCAAGATCGCGGGCATCTCCGCGCGCTACGTGCACCTGGTGGCGAGCGAGCACGTCTTCACCCCGCAGGAGCGCGAGCGGCTGGCGGCGCTGCTGACCTACGGCGAGCCCTATCGTGGTGCGGACGAAGGCCCCCTGCTGGTCGTGACCCCCCGCCTGGGCACGGTCTCGCCCTGGGCGTCCAAGGCCACCGACATCGCCCACAACTGCGGGATCGCGATCCGCCGCATCGAGCGCGCGGTGGAATACCGGTTGCAGATGGCATCCGGCTGGCTGAGCAAGGCGACGCTGGAGCCGGCCCAGCTGCAGGCGGTGGCGGCGCTGCTGCACGACCGCATGACCGAAAGCGTGGTGCCCGGCCTGGCCGAGGCGGAACGCCTGTTCACCGAGCTGCAGGCGCAGCCCATGGAGCACGTCGACGTGCTGGGCGGCGGCCGCGGGGCGCTGGAGGAAGCCAACCGCCGCTTCGGCCTGGCGCTGGCCGACGACGAGATCGACTACCTGGTCCAGGCCTTCACCGGCCTGGCGCGCAACCCGACCGACGTGGAGCTGATGATGTTCGCGCAGGCGAACAGCGAACACTGCCGGCACAAGATCTTCAACGCCTCCTTCACCATCGACGGCGTGGCGCAGGACAAGAGCATGTTCGGGATGATCCGCAACACGCACCAGGCGCATCCCGAGCACACGATCGTCGCCTACGCCGACAACGCCTCGGTGATGGAAGGCCATGCCGTCGAGCGCTTCCTGCCGGGCGACGGCGGCCTGTACCGCAAGGGCAGCGCCACCCACCACGTGCTGATGAAGGTGGAGACGCACAACCACCCGACCGCGATCTCGCCCTTCCCGGGCGCCTCCACCGGCGCCGGCGGCGAGATCCGCGACGAGGGCGCGACCGGCCGCGGCGCGAAACCCAAGGCCGGCCTCACCGGCTTCACGGTGTCGAAGCTGTGGGACGGCCAGTTCGGCAAGCCCGAACACATCGCCAGCCCGCTGCAGATCATGACCGAGGGCCCGCTGGGCGGCGCGGCCTTCAACAACGAGTTCGGCCGGCCCAACCTCCTGGGCTACTTCCGCGAGTACGAGCAGGAAGTGGCGGGCGTCGCCCGCGGCTACCACAAGCCGATCATGATCGCGGGCGGCCTGGGCTCCATCGACGCGCAGCTCACGCACAAGATCCGGTTCCCGGCCGGCACCTTGCTGGTGCAGCTGGGCGGGCCCGGCATGCGCATCGGCATGGGCGGCGGCGCCGCATCCTCGATGGCCACCGGCACCAACACCGCCGAACTCGATTTCGATTCGGTCCAGCGCGGCAACCCGGAAATCGAGCGCCGGGCCCAGGAAGTGATCAACCAGTGCTGGGCGCTGGGCGAGCAGAACCCCGTGCTGGCCATCCACGACGTGGGCGCCGGCGGCCTGTCGAACGCCTTCCCGGAACTCACCAACGACGCCGGCCGCGGCGCGCGCTTCGACCTGCGCAAGGTGCCGGTGGAGGAATCCGGCCTGGCGCCCAAGGAGATCTGGTGCAACGAGAGCCAGGAACGCTACGTGATGGCGATCGCGCCCGAGTCGCTGGAGCTGTTCCGGGGTTTCTGCGAACGCGAGCGCTGCCCGTTCGCGGTGGTGGGCGTGGCGACCGAGGAGAGGCAGCTGGTGGTGGCTGACGAGGGTTCCGACACCCCCGTCGACATGCCCATGGACGTCCTCCTCGGCAAGCCTCCCAAGATGCACCGCGACGTCAAGCGGGTCGAGCGCGCGCTCCAGCCGCTGGACCTGGGCGGCGTCGACCTGCAGGATGCCGCGATCCGGGTCCTGGCCCATCCGACGGTCGCCTCCAAGCGTTTCCTCGTGACCATCGGCGACCGCACCGTGGGCGGCCTCACGCACCGCGACCAGATGGTCGGCCCCTGGCAGGTGCCGGTGGCCGATTGCGCCGTCACGCTGGCCGACTACCAGGGATTCGCCGGCGAGGCCATGAGCATGGGCGAGCGCACTCCGCTGGCCAGCGTCGACGGGCCCGCATCGGGCCGCATGGCGGTGGCCGAGGCCATCACCAACCTGCTGGCGGCACCCATCGAACTGCCGCGCGTGAAGCTGTCGGCCAACTGGATGGCCGCCTGTGGCGAGCCGGGCGAGGACGCCGCGCTGTACGACACGGTGCGCGCGGTGGGCATGGAGCTGTGCCCGCAGCTGGGCGTGTCCATCCCGGTCGGCAAGGACAGCCTGTCGATGCGCACGCAATGGAGCGAGGGCGGGCAGGTGAAGAAGGTGAGCTCGCCGGTCAGCCTGGTCGTGAGCGCGTTCGCCAGCGTGGCGGACGTGCGCGGCACCCTCACGCCGCAGCTGGAGGCCACGGAGGACACCACGCTGGTGCTGGTCGACCTGGGCCGCGGGCGCAACCGCATGGGCGGCAGCATCCTGGCGCAGGTGCTCGGGCAGCCGGGCGGCGCGGTGCCGGACCTGGACGATCCGCAGGACCTGGTGAGCCTGGTCGCGGCGGTGAACGAACTGCGCTCCCAGGGCCGCATCCTCGCCTACCACGACCGCAGCGACGGCGGCCTGTTCGCTGCGGCCTGCGAAATGGCCTTCGCCGGCCACGTCGGGGTCGCGCTCAACATCGACCTGCTGGTCACCGAAGGCGACGGCATCAGCGACAGCCGCGCCGAGTACGGCGACGCCAAGAACTGGGCGAGCCAGGTGAGCGCGCGCCGCGAGGAACTGACGCTCAAGGCCCTGTTCAACGAGGAACTGGGCGTGCTGCTGCAGGTGCGCACCGCCGAACGCGACGCGGTGATGCAGGTGCTGCGCGCGCACGGCCTCTCGAAGCACGCGCACTTCGTGGGCAAGACCCGTCCGGCCGCTTCCGTCATCGAAGTGGGGAAGGGCGAAGTGCAGGTGTGGCGCGACACCAAGGCGGTGTTCGGCGCGAAGCTGGCCGACCTGCACCAGGTGTGGGACAGCGTGAGCTGGAAGATCTGCCGGCAGCGGGACAACCCGGCGTGCGCGGACAGCGAGCATGCGGCGGCGGGGGATCCGGCGGACCCGGGCCTGCATGTCTTCCTGCCTCCCTCCCTGGGGGAAGGCCGGGGTGGGGGCGCTGCCTCCATCCACACGGCACGCCCCCGCGTCGCCATCCTCCGCGAACAAGGCGTCAACTCCCACGTCGAGATGGCCTACGCCTTCACCGAGGCGGGCTTCGACGCGGTCGACGTGCACATGACGGACCTGCAGGCGGGCCGGCACGCGCTGTCCGACTTCATCGGCGTGGTCGCCTGCGGCGGCTTCAGCTACGGCGACACCCTGGGCGCCGGCATCGGCTGGGCGCGCAGTATCACCTTCAACCCGGTCCTGTCGCGGCAGTTCCAGGACTTCTTCGCCCGCCAGGACACCTTCGGCCTGGGCGTGTGCAACGGCTGCCAGATGTTCGCCGAGCTGGCGGACATCATTCCCGGCGCGCAGGCGTGGCCGCGCTTCACCACCAACCGCAGCGAGCGCTTCGAGGCGCGCCTGTCCATGGTGGAAGTGCTGGAGTCGCCCAGCCTGTTCTTCCAGGGCATGGCCGGCGCGCGGCTGCCGATCGCGGTGGCGCACGGCGAAGGCTATCCCGACTTCGCGCAGCGCGGCAACGAGGCGCAGCTGGTGCGCGCCATGCGCTTCGTCGACAACCACGGCCAGCCGACCGAGCGCTATCCCTTCAACCCGAACGGCGGCGCCGGCGGCCTGACCGGCGTGACCACGGCCGACGGCCGCTTCACCGCGCTGATGCCGCACCCGGAGCGCGTGTTCCGCAACGTCCAGATGTCGTGGACCTCCGGCGATCGCGCGGCGCTCAGCCCCTGGATGCAGATCTGGCGCAACGCGCGCAAGTGGGTCGGCTGAAGCCTGGAGCGGCCGGCTAGGTGTGAAGAGTCAAGAGGTTGTTTCTTGACTTGTTGAGTCGGGACATGGGTGCAGCACCTCCTATGCCTTGGTGCGGGCGGTGCCAGTTGTAGTGGTGCAGCCAGTGATCGAGA
>JALHLO010000206.1 GCA_022844525.1 Ramlibacter sp. | reverse complement strand
CCAGGCGAGCGCGCGGCCGACGTCGCCGCGCGAGCCCTCGTTGCGCGGCAGCACCGGCAGCCAGCCGGGGCCCTGCCGGCGTGCGATCACGAAGGAGAAGGTGTAGTGCGGCTCCTGGCCCATCCGCAGGTCGGTCAGCCAGGCGTGGCCGTCGCGCTCGTGCAGCTTGTAGAAGCCCTGGGAGAAATGGGCCAGCCGCCGCACGCCGTCCAGTTCGCCGAGGTCCTGGCGCAGCTGCGGCGCCACCGCGAACTGCCGCCAGCGCATGGGGTGCGCGTCCAGCAGCGAGCGGAAGCCCTCCTGGTAGCTGCCGTCGGGGGCCAGCGCCACCACGCGCCACAGCACCGTGTTGAAGGGCGTCGGCGTCACCAGCAATTCCGCCGGCGCGGCACCCTGCGCCGCCAGCGCCTCGTGCGCGGTGCTGCGCACGTACGCCTGCGCACCGGCGCTCCACGCCAGGTAGGCGGTGGACAGCACGAGCCCGGCGCGGTTCCAGCGCAGGCGGGTCCCGTCGGCGCGGCTCAGCGCGATGCCCGCGCCCACCAGCAGCGGCACCGTGTAGAGCGGATCGATGATGAAGACGCTGCCGACGGCGAAGGGATGGTCGCTGAAGGGCAGCAGCAGCCGCGTGCCGTAGACGGTCATCGCGTCCAGCAGCGGGTGCGTCACCAGCGCCAGCCACAAGGCCAGCCACCAGCGCGTGAACAGCTGCCGCTCGCGGTGCAACGCCGCGGGCAGCGCCGCCAGCAGCGGGGAAGCGAGCGTCAGCCAGAACAGCGCATGGCTGGCGCCGCGGTGCATGGTCATGTTGCGCAGCGCGTCGCCGTGGTCGATCACCACGTCGAGGTCGGGCAGCGTGCCGGCGATGCCGCCCCACAAGGCGGCCTTCCACAGCGCCGTGCGCCGCCCCATGGCGGCCATGCCGACGGCAGCGCCGAGGGCGATCTGGGAAATGGAATCCACGGGCGCCGAGACTACCGCATACCGGCCGGGGGCGCGCGCCGCGCGCGGCATACACTGGCCCTGCCATGGTCCTTCCCAAACCCGCGCCAGCTTCGTCCCGCCGGCGCCCGCCCGTGCGCATCGCCGACCTGCGCGGCGCCGTGCGCCTCGTCGTGGACGGCGTGCATGGCGCGACGCACATCGCCGAGGGCCTGCACGGCAACATCGCGCGGCTGGCACCCCCCCTGGGGAAGGTGCCGGAGCGTCCCACCGGGGGGATCACCGGTTTCGTCTATCGCACGGTGCGCGCCACCAGCGGACTGGTCGGCCTGGGCCTGGACGCCGCCCTCGCCGGAGTGGAGTCGCTGCTCCAACAGTCGCAAGGCGAGACCGTTGCCGCGGAAGCGCGCCGGCGGCAGGCACTGCTGGCCGCGCTGAACGGCGTGGTTGGCGATCACCTGGCGCGCACGGGCAATCCGCTGGCGATCCCCATGGATCTGGTGGTGCGCGGACCGGCACGCTCCCGCCTGCTGCTGCTGGTGCACGGCCTGTGCATGAGCGACGTCCAGTGGCGCCGCGACGGCCATGACCATGGGGCCAGGCTCGCGCAAGCCCTGGACTGCACTCCGGTCTACGTGCGCTACAACTCCGGCCGCCACGTCAGCGAGAACGCGGCCGAGCTCGCGGCGAAGCTGGAAGAGCTGGTCATGCAGTGGCCGGTGCCGGTGGAGAGCCTGGCCATCGTCGGCCACAGCATGGGCGGGCTGCTCGCGCGCAGCGCGGTGCACCAGGCCGGCGCAGCAGGCCTGGCGTGGCGCGCCCTGCTGCGCAAGATGGTGTTCCTGGGAACGCCGCACCACGGAGCGGCGCTGGAGCGCGCGGGCAACCGGCTGCACACGGTGCTGGAGCTGAGCCCCTACCTTGCGCCCTTCACGCGGCTGGGCCGGCTGCGCAGCGACGGCATCACCGACCTGCGGCACGGCAACCTGCTGGAGGGCGACTGGCGCGACGGCCGCTACCTGCACCGCGACACTCGCATGGCCGTCCCGCTGCCGGCGGGCGTGGCCTGCTACGCCGTCGCCGGCACGCTGGGCAAGGGCGGCACGGCGCAGCCCGTGGGCGACGGCCTGGTATCGGTGGACAGCGCGCTGGGCCGGCATCCGGGCCCCACGCACGACCTGCACCTACCGGCCTCGCGCAGCTGGGTGGCCGCCGGCGTCCACCACCTCGACCTGCTTTCCAGCGCGGCGGTCTACCGCAAGCTGCGCCGCTGGCTGGCCTGAGCGCCCCCGACCGGGGCCGCGACCCCCACAATGGCGCGGCGCCCATGCTCGAAGACGCCTCGCTCCCGGTCAACATCGCACTGTTCGCGGGCGCGGCAGCGGCGGTGTGGCTGGCTGCCGTGCGCCTCACCCGTGCCGCCGACGCGATCGCCCACCGCACCGGCATGGGCCAGGAAGTCGTGGGGCTGGTGCTGCTCGGCGGCGCGACCTCGCTGCCCGAGCTGGCCGTCGCGACCACCGCCACCCTGCAAGGCACCCCGGCACTGACCATCAACGACCTGCTGGGATCGGCCGCGATCAACGTCGTGCTGCTCGCGGTGGCGGACGCGGCGATCCGCGAAGGGCCGCTCACCGCCGTGCAGCGCTCGCCCAAGGTGCTGCTGGTCGGCGTGCTCGGCATGCTGATGATGGCCGTGGTGGTGGCGCCCTCGATCACCGGCGACCGGCTCGTGTTCGGCATCGGCGGCTGGACCTGGACCATGCTGCTGCTCTACGGCGCGGCGCTGTGGATGATGGGCCATTCGCAGGCGACGCAGGCCTGGCGGCCCTTGCGCAGCGCAGGACCGTCCGCCGGCAGCAAGGAGGACGAGGGCGACTCGCAGCCACCGCTGCGCCGCCTGGTGCTGCAGGCCGCGGCAGCGGCAGCCATCATCCTGGTGGCCGGCTTCCTGCTGGCGCGCTCGGGCGAGTCGGTGGCGCAGCAGACCGGCCTGGGCACCAACTTCTTCGGCGTCGTGTTCCTGGCCTTCGCCACGTCCATGCCCGAGGTCAGCACGGTGCTGGCGGCGGTGCGGCTCAAGCGCTACGCGATGGCCATCTCCGACGTGCTGGGCACCAACCTGTTCAACGTCACCATCATCGTGCTGGTCGATGCGCTGCATCCTGGTGGGCCGGTGCTGGTGGAGACCGGCCGCTTCGCCAGCTTCGGCGCCTTGCTGGCGCTGGTGCTCACGGGGCTGTTCCTCGTCGGCATGATCGAGCGGCGCGACCGCACCTTCGGCCGCCTCGGCATCGATTCGGTCGCCGCCCTGCTGGTCTACGCGGCGGGCCTGGCGGTGCTCTACGCGCTGCGCTGAACTCGCGCGCTCAGCGCAGCGTGCCCAGGTAGGCCGCCATGTCGCGCGCCTCGCGCTCGCCCACTCCCAGCTGGGGCATCGCGGTGCCGGGCTTGACCTGCTGCGTGTGCATGATCCAGCGCACCATCGCCTCCTGCGTGTTGGGCAGCGTGCCGGCGATCAGCCGGCGGCTGCCGATGCTGTCCAGCGGCGGGCCCACGTGCACCTGCGCACCCGTGACGCCCGGAATGACGTGGCAGGCGCTGCACGCATGCTGGTGCAGGGCCACGCGGCCGCGTTCGACGTCGACCGGCGCGGCCAGGTCCGGCAGCGCGCCGCCGCAGGAGGGCGGCGGCGGCGCACGCGCCATCCACTGCTCGTATTGGGTGGCGCCGAGGTCCGGCAAGCGCTGCATGAAGGCCACCACGTCCCACAGCTCCTGTTCGCTCAGGCGGAACTCCCAGGCCGGCATGCCGCTCATGCGGATGCCGTGGCGCGTCAGCCAGTACAGCTCGCGCGGGCGCCAGTGCTGGCGCGCGTCGACCAGCGGCCCCGGCAGCGGCTGCATGCTCTTGCCGATGTCGTCCTGGGCTACGCCGGGCGCGCCGTGGCATTGCACGCACTTGTCGCGAAAGCAGGCGGCGCCGCGCAGCGCCATGCGCTCGTCGGCCAGCGGCGGCTCGGCGATGTCGCGCGCGCGCAGCCGCACCGACTGCTGCATGGCCTTCTGCAACACCGAGTAGGTCAGGGGCCAGTGCTGCTGGGTGGAGGCGACGTCGTACAGGCCGCCCAGCACGAGCGCGGCAGCGCCCGCCGCAGCGGCAAGGCCGAGCACGAAGGCGGTGGCAAGAACAACGAGCAGGGGCGGACGCTTGCGCATGGCGCTGCGATTCTGGCCCACGGCGCGCCTTCTGCGGGCCAGAATGCGCCGATGCCTGTGATCCGTACCGTCGCGTTCGCGCTGCCTCTCGCCTTGCTGCTGGGCTCCGCGGCGCACGCCAGGGAGCGCATCGAGCACGGCCGTGCGCTGCTGGCGCAGTACCAGTGCGGCGCCTGCCACACGATCCCCGGCGTGCCCGCTTCGCGCGGCACCTTCGCGCAGCCGCTGAACGGCTGGCGCCACCGCAGCTACATCGCGGGCCGCCTGCCCAACCGGCCGGAGGTGCTGGCACGGTGGATCGCGCAGCCGCAGGCGCTGGTGCCCGGCACGCGAATGCCGGACATGGGCGTTGCCCCGGACGAGGCCCAGGCCATGGCGGCCTACCTCTTCACGCTGGAGTAGGCATGGGAGGCGTCATGCAGGCCGCCGGCGAGGCGGCGCGCCAGATCGAGACCGTGGCCTGGGTGCTGTTCATCGGCGGCGGCGCCATCTTCGCGGGCGTGATGCTGCTGCTGGCGCGCTCGCTGTGCCGGCGTTCCGGCACGGTGAATGCGCGGCTGTGGGTGATCGGCGGCGGGCTCGTCTTTCCCGGCGCGGTGCTGGCCGCGCTGTTCGTCTGGTCACTGCCGATGACACCGAGCTGGAAGCCCATCCCCGCACCCGGCGCGCTGGTGGTGCGCGTGACCGGCCACATGTGGTGGTGGGACGTGCGTTATGGTGATGCCGCGGGCGCTGAAATCCGCACGGCCAATGAAATCCGCATCCCCGTGGGACGCCCGGTCTTCCTGGCGCTGGACAGCGCCGACGTGATCCACAGCTTCTGGGTGCCGCAGCTGGCGGGCAAGCTGGACATGCTGCCCGGCCGCCTCCAGCACCTGCAGCTGGTGGCGGACCGGCCCGGCACCTACCGCGGCCAGTGCGCGGAGTTCTGCGGCGAGCAGCACGCCAACATGGCGCTGCAGGTGGTGGCGCTGCCGCCGGCGGAGTTCGATGCGTGGCTGGCCGCGCAGGCGCAGCCCGCGGTGGCCGCGCCCGCGCAGGAAGCGGGACGGCGGGCTTTCCTGGCGCAGCGCTGCGATGCCTGCCATGCGGTGCGAGGGGTCACCGCAGACAGCCGGCTCGGGCCGGACCTCACGCACGTGGGCAGCCGCCTGCAGCTGGCGGCGGGCACGCTGCCCAACACCGACGCGGGCCGGCGCGAGTGGATCGCCCACGTGCAGAAGGTCAAGAGCGGTGCGCGCATGCCATCGTACGAGCGGCTGGGCGAGGAGACCGTCGGCGCGATCGCCGACTGGCTGGGGGCACTGCGGTGAACGCGGACGCCTTGGGCCGCCGCCCGCGCGAGGACGACGGGAAGGACGCGACTGGCGCACTTCCGAATTCCCTCCCCCGCCCCGCCGGCGAGCTGGAGGCGCTGCAGCGCGCCTGGGAGCCGCCCACCGGCTGGCGGCGGCTGACCGCGGTCAACAACACCCAGATCGGCCTGTACTACCTCGCCACGGCGCTGCTGTTCTTCGTGGGCGCGGGCGTGCTGGCGCTGCTGATGCGCGCGCAGCTGGCGGTGCCGGGCAACACGCTGGTGGATGCGTCCACCTTCAACCAGCTGTTCACCATGCACGGCACGGTGATGATGTTCCTGTTCGCCGTGCCGGTGGTGGAGGCGGTGGCGGTCTGGCAGCTGCCCAACATGCTGGGCGCGCGCGACCTGCCCTTCCCGCGCCTGTCGGCCTATGCCTTCTGGGCCTACGCCATCGGCGGGCTGGCCTTCTTCTGCACCATCTTCTTCGGCGCCTCGCCCGACGGCGGCTGGTTCATGTACCCGCCGCTGACCGGCAAGGAGCATTCGCCGGGCATCGGCGCCGACTGGTGGCTGCTGGGCATCGGCTTCATCGAGATCTCCGCCATCGCCGGCGCGATCGAGCTGATCATCGGCGTGCTGTGCACCCGCGCGCCGGGCATGACGCTCTGGCGCATGCCGCTGTTCGCCTGGGCCTGCCTGGTCACCGGGCTGATGATCGTGTTCGCCTTCCCGGCGATCATCGCCGGCACCATCCTGCTGGAGCTGGAACGCGCCTTCGACTGGCCCTTCTTCATCCCGGCGCGCGGCGGCGACCCGCTGCTGTGGCAGCACCTGTTCTGGTTCTTCGGCCACCCGGAGGTCTACATCATCTTCCTGCCGGCCGCCGGCATGGTGTCGATGATGGTGCCCACGCTGGCGCAGACGCCCATCGTCGGCTACCGCGCCGTGGCCTGGGCGCTGGTGGGCGTGGGCGCGATCAGCTTCCTGCTCTGGATCCACCACATGTTCACCGCCGGCCTCGGGCCGCTGGCGCTGATGCTCACCTCCATCGCCAGCTTCGCGGTGGCGATCCCCAGCGGCGTGCAGGTGTTCGCCTGGATCGCCAGCTTCTGGAAGGGCCGCGTGACGCTGCAGGCGCCCACCCTCTTCCTGCTCGGCTTCTTCTTCATCTTCGTGCTGGGCGGCCTGACCGGCGTGATGGTGGCCGTGCTGCCCTTCGACTGGCAGGTGCACGACAGCTACTTCATCGTCGCCCACCTGCACTACGTGCTGATCGGCGGCATGGTGTTCCCGCTGTTCGCGGGCATGTACTACTGGGCGCCGCTGCTCAGGGGCCACCGCATGTCCGAGCGCCTGGCGCGCTGGGCCTTCGGGCTGATGTTCGCCGGCTTCAACCTGGCGTTCTTTCCCATGCACATCGCGGGGCTGGAGGGCATGCCGCGGCGGGTCTACACCTATGCGGACGGGCTGGGCTGGAACACCTGGAACCTGCTGTCGACGGCAGGCGCCTTCGTGTTCGCGGCCGGCGTGGTGCTCGCCTTCCTCGACCTCGCGCGCGCCTTGCTGCGGCGCGAGCAGGAGCACGGCAACCCTTGGAACGCGGCCTCGCTGGAATGGCTGCCGCTGGAAGACTACGGCCTGCGCAGCATCCCGCAGGTGCGCTCGCGCGACCCGCTGTGGGAGCAGCCGGGGCTGGCGCGCGAGGTGGTGGAGGGCCGCCACTGGCTGCCCGGCACGGTCTTCGGCGGCCGCGAGACGCTGCTGACCACGCCGCTGCGCGCCGACATCCGCCACCTGATCCGCCTGCCCGGCGACGGCTGGATGCACCTCGTCGCGGCCGCGGGCACGGCCGGCTTCTTCCTGCTGCTCACGGTGTCGTGGATCGTGCCCGCTTTCGCCTGCGGCCTGGTCGCGATCGCGGCGATCCTGGCCTGGCTGTGGCAGCTGGACCAGCCGCCGCCGCGGCCGACCGCACGGATCGGCGACGCCGTGACCGTGCCCGCGGTCGCTTTCGGCCGCGCCTCGCATTCCTGGTGGGCGATGGTGGTGCTGGTCGCGGTGGACGCCACCGTGTTCGCCTCGCTGGCCTTCGCCCACATCCACGTGTCCATGAAGCTCGACGTCTGCCCGCCGCCGGGCGCGCAGCTGCCCGGCGGCGGCCCCTGGGCCGCGGGCCTGCTGCTCGCGGCCTCC
>JALHLO010000205.1 GCA_022844525.1 Ramlibacter sp. | reverse complement strand
GAGTTCAACATCCAGCAGATGGACGTGCAGACCTACTTCTTCCGCCGCACGAACATGAACGCGCTGGGCCAGCCGCGGTCGTGGACGGACCACCTGCTGTGGCACCACGCCGCGCACACGGTGGACCTGTTCCAGTACCAGACGGGCTCGCGCGTGGTGAAGGCCAATGCGATCCAGGGGCCGATCCATCCGGCCCTGGGCATCGCCATGGACATGAGCATCCAGCTGAAGGCGGAGAACGGGGCGATCTGCACCTTGAGCCTGTCGTTCAACAACGAGGGGCCGCTGGGGACCTTCTTCCGCTACATCGGCGACACGGCCACGTACATCGCGCGCTACGACGATCTCTTCAACGGCAAGGAGGAGAAGATCGACGTGAGCAAGGTGGACGTGTCGATGAACGGGATCGAGCTGCAGGATCGGGAGTTCATCGCCGCGATCCGCGAAGGACGCGAACCGAATGCCAGCGTGGCCAAGGTGCTGCCTTGCTACGACGTGCTGGACCAGCTGGAGCGGCAGCTCCAGTAGTCCCCGACTTCTTCAGGCGACCAGGTCCTCGATCACGAGGAAGCGGTAGCGCTGGCCGTAGGAGATGTGCGTGTCGTGCAGCAGTTCCAGCACGTGCTCGGACGTCACCTTGGCGCTGGCATGCACGATCAGCGCGTGGTGGCCCTCGTGCGCGAGCTCGCGGAAGTGGCGCGCGGTATCCGATTCGGTTCCTATGGACGGCAGCAGCATGTCGTCCTCCTCGTCCGTGGAGCCGATGATCTGGCGCTCGAATTCCTCCGGCTTCGCCAGGCACAGGTCGTCCTCCGCCACCCCGTCCTTGCGCAACAGCTCGCACGCATGCCGAGCATCCTCTTCGTTGGGGAACATCAGCACGATGTGGCCGGTGGGATAGAAGACACCGCGCATGTTCCTCATGCCGCGAGACATGCTGAAGGGTTTCATCTGCTACTCCTCTGTGAAACCGAGTACTTAAGAATAGGCGTGCTGCCGCGGTTCGCACAAGAGGAAACCCTTGGTATGACATCTCAGGCAGCATGGGTTTGGGCGCGCTTTGCGTTGCTGCGTCGGCAGGTGTACAAATCGCCGCACTGCGCTGCCGAGCGCGAGGGAGGCCGCATGGACACTCTCCTGAGATCGCGTTAACCATGGCGATCGCCGTCGCACTCGTCGTGCTGGCGCTGGGCTCGGTCCTGTTCCACTTCCTGAGCCCCTGGTACTTCACACCGATCGCCTCCAACTGGGGCGCGATCGACACCACCATCTCCATCACCTTCTGGGTGACCGGGGTCGTCTTCGTCGCCGTCAGCCTCTTCATGGCCTGGTCCGTGATGCGCTACCGCTATCGCGAAGGCGGGCGGGCGAGCTACGAGCCCGAGAGCAAGAAGCTGGAATGGTGGCTGCTGGTGCTCACCGCCGCCGGCGTGGCCGCGATGCTGGCTCCGGGACTGCTGGTGTGGGCGGAAGTCGTCAAGGTGCCGAACGACGCGCAGGTGGTCGAGGCCGTCGCGCAGCAGTGGCACTGGAGCTACCGGCTGCCGGGCAAGGACGGCAAGCTGGGGACCGTCCACTCCCGCTTCGTCACCGACCAGAACCCGTTCGGAATGAATCCGGCCGATCCCAGCGGGCGCGACGACGTGCTGCTGTCCAGCCCCGAGTTGCGGCTGCCGCTGGGCAAGCCCGTCAAGCTGCTGCTGCGGTCCAAGGACGTGCTGCACAACTTCTCGGTCGCGCAACTGCGCGTGAAGATGGACCTGGTGCCTGGCCTGGTCACGTATTCCTGGTTCACGCCGACGCGCACGGGGTCGTTCGACCTGCTGTGCGAGGAGCTCTGCGGCGTCGGCCACTTCGCCATGCGCGGCCGGCTGGTGGTGGAGGAACCCGCCGCCCACCAGGCCTGGCTGGACAAGCAACCCACCTTCGCGCAAGCGAGCACGCGGGTGCCCGGCGACGCCGTGGCCGGCAAGGCCGCCTACGCCACCTGCGCAGCCTGCCACGGCGCCAACGGCGAAGGAAACGTTGCGCTGAATGCGCCGAAGCTGAGCGGGCAGGGCGCCTGGTACCTGGAGCGGCAGCTGCAGCTGTTCAAGCAGGGCGCGCGCGGCACGCACGAGAAGGATGTCTTCGGCAAGCTGATGGCGCCGATGGCCGCCACGCTCGTGAACGACGCCGCCGTCGCCAACGTCGCCGCCTACATCGCCAGCCTGCCCGATGCGCCGGTGGCCGCCACGATCAAGGGCGACGTCGACAGCGGCCGCCGGCGCTACGCGACCTGCGCGGCCTGTCACGGCGCCGACGGAGCCGGCATCGCCGCGACCAACGCCCCGCGGCTGAAGGGCATGAGCGACTGGTACATGGCCACGCAGCTGAAGAACTTCAGGGACGGCGTGCGCGGCCACCATGCGCAGGACATCTATGGCGGCCAGATGGCGCTGATCGCCGGAATGCTGGGCGACGACGCGGCGGTGGGGGACGTGCTGGCCCATATCAACCGGCTTGCCGCCCGGAACGGAGAGTCGCGATGACCAGCCACGTTGCGCACGACGAATCGGACTTCGCCCCGCCCGCGGAAACGGGCGAGATGGAGCTGTACCACCCGAAGACCTTCATCGGCAAGTACATCTGGAGCCAGGACGCCAAGGTGATCGCGCTGCAGTACTCGGTGACCGCCATCGGCATCGGCCTGGTCGCGCTGGTGTTCTCGTGGCTGATGCGGCTGCAGCTCGGGTTTCCGGGGCGCTTCTCCTTCATCGACCCGAGCACCTACCTGCAGCTGGTGAGCATGCACGGGATGATCATGGTGATCTACCTGCTGACGGCGCTGTTCCTCGGCGGCTTCGGCAACTACCTGATCCCGCTGATGGTCGGCGCGCGCGACATGGTGTTCCCCTACGTGAACATGGTGAGCTACTGGATGTACCTGCTCGCCGTGATCCTGCTGGTCGCGAGCTTCTTCGTGCCCGGCGGCGCCACCGGCGCCGGCTGGACGCTGTACCCGCCGCAGGCCATCCTGGACGGAACGCCCGGCGCGCAGTGGGGCATCATCATGCTGCTGGTGTCGCTGATTGTCTTCGTGATCGGCTTCACCATGGGCGGGCTGAACTACGTGGTGACCGTGCTGCAGGCGCGCACCCGCGGCATGACGATGATGCGGCTGCCGCTGACGGTGTGGGGCATCTTCATGGCCACCATCCTCGCGCTGCTGGCCTTCCCGGCCCTGTTCGTCAGCGCCCTGATGATGCTGCTGGACCTGACGCTGGGCACCAGCTTCTTCATGCCGGCCCTGGTGTCGAAGGGGCAGCAGCTGGACTACGCGGGCGGCAACCCGCTGCTGTTCCAGCACCTGTTCTGGTTCTTCGGCCACCCCGAGGTCTACATCGTGGCGCTGCCCGCCTTCGGCATCGTGTCCGACCTCATCAGCACCCATGCGCGCAAGAACATCTTCGGCTACCGCATGATGGTCTGGGCCATCCTGATCATCGGCGGCCTGAGCTTCATCGTGTGGGCGCACCACATGTATGTGAGCGGGATGAATCCGTACTTCGGCTTCTTCTTCGCCACCACCACGCTGATCATCGCGGTGCCCACGGCCATCAAGGTCTACAACTGGGTGCTGACGCTGTACCGCGGCAACATCCACCTGAACGTGCCGATGCTGTTCGCCATCGCGTTCATCTTCACCTTCGTCAACGGCGGGCTCACGGGCCTGTTCCTCGGCAACGTCGTCGTGGACCTGCCGCTGTCGGACACGATGTTCGTCGTGGCGCACTTCCACATGGTGATGGGGATCGCGCCCATCCTGGTGGTGTTCGGGGCCATCTACCACTGGTACCCGAAGATCACCGGGCGCATGCTGGACGACACCATGGGCAAGCTGCACTTCTGGGTGACCTTCGTCGGCACCTACGCGATCTTCTATCCCATGCACTACCTGGGATTCATGGGGATCCCGCGCCGCTACTACGCCATAGGAGGCACCAACTTCATCCCCGATTCGGCGCACCTGCTGAACGCGTGGATCTCGCTCGCGGCCTTCGTGGTCGGGGCCGCGCAGATGGTGTTCCTCTACAACCTGGTGGCCAGCTACTTCCGGGGCCGGCCGGCCGGCGCCAACCCGTGGAACGCCACCACCCTGGAGTGGCAGACGGCGGACACGCCGCCGAAGCACGGCAACTTCGGCAAGGAACTGCCGGTCGTCTACCGCTGGGCCTACGACTACGGCGTGCCGGGCGTGAAGGCCGACTACATCCCCCAGAACGTGCCGCCCGCGGACGTCGCGGCCGAAGCGTGGACCCGGGGCGCGCAGCCGGCAGGAGGGTAGCGGCATGACCATCGGCCTGGTGTTCCTCACCCTGATGATGGCGGTCATCGTGTGGTGGTTGTTCCGCCAGACGATCAACGTGCAGCCCTGGCATTCGCCGGCGGTGGCGCTCCCGGCGGAGGAGCCCGCCCAGCGGCCGGCAGTGAAGACGGCCCTGTGGGTTTTCCTGGGCGTCGCGAGCTCGCTGTTCGTGCTGTTCGTCAGTGCATATGCGATGCGCCTGAACCTGGCGGACTGGACCCCGCTGCCCCGGCCCAGGCTGCTGCTGCTGAACACCGCCATGCTGGTCGGCGCCAGCCTGGCGATGCAGTGGACGGTGCACTCGGCACGACGCGGGGCCGGCGACGACGTGCGGCGCGGCCTCTTGGCCAGCGGCGTGCTGACGGTGGGCTTCCTCGCCGGGCAGCTGGTCGTCTGGAAGCAGCTGAACGACGCCGGCTACTTCGTGGCCAGCAGCGCCGCCGCGGCCTTCTTCTACGTGTTCACGGCGGTGCACGGCCTGCACGTGCTCGGCGGCCTGGTGGCCTGGCTGCGTGCCGTGCTGCGGACCTGGCGCGGTGCCGATGCGGCCGCCGTCCGGCTCGGCGCCGAACTGTGCGCGACCTACTGGCATTACCTGCTCGTCGTGTGGGTGGCGCTGTACGCGCTGCTGGTTTCGGACGAGATCGGGCTGGCGATCTGTTCGTCCGTCCCCTTGTGACCGGACCGGGAGAACACGCAATGATGGCGCACCAGGCAAGCGAAACGGCCGGCGTGCTGCCCGCGGCGAGCGGGTGGCGCGGCGCCGTGGCGGACGTGTCGTCGGACCAGCGGGCGTTCAAGAACGTGCCGTGGGGCAAGCCGATGATGTGGATCTTCCTGCTCAGCGACACCTTCATCTTCGGCAGCTTCCTCATCTCGTACATGACGGTGCGCATGTCCACCACCGTGGGCTGGCCCAACCCGAGCGAGGTCTTCTCGCTGATGATGTTCGGCAGGAACGTCCCGCTGCTGCTGATCGCGATCATGACCTTCGTCCTGATCACCAGCAGCGGCACCATGGCGCTGGCGGTGAACTTCGGCTACCGGCGCGATCGCAAGACCACCGCCATCCTGCTGCTGGCGACGGCCGCCCTGGGCGCCACCTTCGTCGGCATGCAGGCCTTCGAGTGGTGGAAGCTGATTTCCGAGGGCGTGCGCCCCTGGGGCAACCCGTGGGGCGCGGCCCAGTTCGGGTCGTCCTTCTTCATGATCACCGGCTTCCACGGCACCCACGTGACCATCGGCGTGATCTTCCTGATCATCGTGGCGGTGAAGGTGATGCGCGGCGACCTCGACCAGCAGCGGCCCGGCTTCCTGACCGGCCGCCGGGGCAACTACGAGATCGTCGAGATCCTGGGCCTGTACTGGCACTTCGTGGACCTGGTCTGGGTGTTCATCTTCGCGTTCTTCTATCTCTGGTAGGAAGGGGCTGCCCATGGACCACGCAGAGCACCACCCGGCGATGGCGGGGGACCAGCCTCCGGCGCAGGCGCACGGCCAGCAGCACCCCCTGGGCATCTACTTCAAGATCTGGGCGCTGCTGTTCGTGCTGAGCGCCATGTCGTACGCGGTCGACTACTTCCACGTGCAGGGCTTGCTGCGCTGGTCGCTGATCATCATCTTCATGCTGCTCAAGGCGGGCCTGATCGTCGCCGTGTTCATGCACATGCTGTGGGAGCGGCTCGCGCTGGTGTACGCCATCATCGTGCCGCCCTTGCTGCTGGTGACGTTGCTGGGCATAGGCGCGCTCGAGGCCGACTACACCTGGCTCACGCGCGGCACGTTCTTCGCCCCCGAGGCCCAGCAGCCGGCGGCGCCTGCCCACTAGGAGCGGCGATGCGCCGGCGTGTCTACTGGCTGCTGCCCGACCTGGCGAGCGCCCGGGCGACGATGGACGACCTCCTGCTCGCCGGTGTCGACGTGCACCAGATGCATTTCATGGCGCGCGACGATTGCGACATGAGCGGCCTGCATGCCGCCAGCCTGCTGCAGACGACCGACCTGGTCCGCTCCGCCGAAGCCGGCCTCGTGATCGGCGCCGCATTGGGCGGCATGCTGGGCGTGGTCCTGGCTACCCTGCATCCGGCCGCCGATGGCGCGCCGCAATGGAGCCTGGTGCCCATGCTGGTCACCGTGGGCGCGCTGGTCGACGCCTGGACGGCGAGCATGATCGGCATCTCCGTGCCGAACAAGGAGCTGGAGCGATTCGCCGCGCCCATCGCGCAAGGGCGGATCCTGCTGATGCTCGATGTGCCGGTGTGGCGGGTCAGGGAGATCGAGGCGAGATTGCAGGAACTGCATCCGGAGGCGCGGCGGCAGCAGGGCGAGGAGGGCGTGCCGGCGTTCCGGTGAGTGCCAGGCATGGACCGTGGCGGCCCACGCCCTCAGAACCTGCGCCCGACGGCGGCGAACACCACCAGGGGGTCGAGGCGCACGTCGGCATGCGCCGCCGCTCCACCCATCGCCGGCAAGACACCGGTCGCCTTCGTCTTGAGGAAGATCTTCCGCGCGTCGAGCGACACGGACCAGTCGCGGTCGATTCTCCACTCGACGCCGACTTCCGCCACGGGGCCGAACGCGTTGCGCACATCCAGGTTCGAGATGAAGCCGTCCTTGCTCCTGAAGACGATGGTGTAGTTGACGCCCGCGCCCACATACGGAATCGTGAACGTCGCGCTGCCCTCCATCCGCACGGACCTGCGCTTCACGGAAACGTCGCTGGTCTGGGTGGTGAACGCCTACATGCTGACCTTCGGCGGCTTCCTGCTGCTGGGCGGGCGGCTGGGCGACCTGCTCGGGCACCGGCGCATGTTCCTGGCGCGCCTCGCGCTGTTCACGTCGCATCGCTGGCCTGCGGCCTGGCGCCCACGCAGTTCACGCTGGTGGCGGCGCGAGCGGTCCAGGGGCTCGGCGGCGCGGTCGTCTCCGCGGTGGGGCTGTCGCTGATCATGACCATGTTCACCGAGCCGGCCGAGCGCGCCCGGGCCATGGGCGTGTACGGCTTCGTGTGCGCGGGCGGCGGCAGCGTGGGCGTGCTGCTCGGTGGCGTGCTCACCACTTTGCTGGACTGGCGCTGGATCTTCCTGGTGAACCTGCCGATCGGCGTGGTCGTGGCACTGCTGTGCCGCGCCCTGATCGCGCCCGGCGGGCGGGTCGGCCGCCACGCGCTCGACTGGGCCGGCGCCCACTTCGTCGACGAGGGGCCGCAGCGGGCCTGGCGCTGGCGCGCGAAGCGGCGGGGACCCGCGATGTGCGGATCTGCGGTGGCGCGGAGGTGATCCAGCAGTACCTGAACCTGGGCGTCGTCGACGAACTGGAAATCGCCCTGGCG
>JALHLO010000204.1 GCA_022844525.1 Ramlibacter sp. | reverse complement strand
GGCGCAGGCGCGGCTGGGCGCGGCGGGCGCCGGCTTCGCGCGCCGCGCCAGCTGACCCGGGGCGCGATTCAGCTTCGCTTCAGCTTCGCGCCGCGCGCCTTCCTACAATCGCGCCCATCCTGAGATGCCCAGGTGGCGGAATTGGTAGACGCACTAGTTTCAGGTACTAGCGGGTAACTCCGTGGAGGTTCGAGTCCTCTCCTGGGCACCACGGCGCGAAACCTTGCACCAGGTCAACACGCGCCGGCGCCGCGCGGCCTATAAGCCTGTCCCCTGAGTTCATCCGGCGACATGCAATCCGTCCTCGCATCCCCCGTCTTCTTCGCGCAGCCGCGCGCCCGCACCCCCGAGCCCGCCATCGCGGGCCATCGCGTGGAGCTGCAGCTGCTCACCACCCTCCAGTGCAACCTGAAATGCAGCTACTGCTCGCTCGGCGTCGGTGACGTGCTGGGCTCGCAGACGCAGGTGGCGTACAGCGTCGACCAGCTGGCCGCCTTCGCCGGCACGCACCTGGCCGGCAAGGAGGTCTACGTCACCTTCTACGGCGGCGAGCCCACGCTGAACCGACCGATGATGGCGCAGGTGATGGAGCGCTTTCCGCAGTGGCGCTTCCAGCTGCAGACCAACGGCACGCTGATCGACGACGTGCCCGACTGGATGCTGCAGCGGCTGTCGAACGTGCTGGTCTCCATCGACGGCGGCCAGGAGACCACCGACCGCTACCGCGGCCGCGGCATCTACCGCCAGGTGCTCAAGAACCTGCGGCTGGTGCATGCGCGCATCGGCGGCACGATCACCGCGCGGGTGACCTGGGGCCATGCGGACACCACCTTCGAGGAGCTGCACGCGCTGCTGGCGCAGGACTCGCCCTTCGACTACCTGTACTGGCAGTTCGTGGCCGACGAGATGTACGACGCGCAAGGCCTGGCCCGCCGCAAGGAAGTGCTGCGCCGGCTGGTGGCGCGCTTCTTCGAGCGCACCGATGCGATCTACCCGGTGATCCCGCTCATGGGCATCGTGCGCAACAAGGTGCTGCCGGGCCGCGCGCAGGAGCTCTATGGCGGCCGCACCCAGTGCCGCGTGTCCTCGCACCTGCTGAACGTCATGCCCGACGGCCAGGTCTTCCCCTGTCCCGACCTGCTGTACGAACCGAGCATGCAGATGGGCAGCGTGCAGGGCAACTGGCTGCATCCCAGCCCGCTGCAGCAGGTTGAGGGCATGCCCTGCGGCGGCTGCGAGGCGTTCGCCTGGTGCCGCGGCAACTGCATGAAGAACCTGTACCGCGGCTACGTGAAGGACGACGCGCGCTACCGCGACAAGGTGGTGGACCCGATCTGCGAGCTGCTGCGCTTCCTCGGCGAGGAGATCGACCGGCACGACCCGCACGCCTGGTTCGCCCGGCTGCCGGTGCCGCTGCGCCGCCAGCTCACCGACTGCGAGGTCTACGAGTACGTCGAAGTGATGCCCTGAGCGCTCAGCCCAGGAAGGCCGGCAGCAGCCGCGCGGCGCGGTCGAGCAGCAGGTACTCGTCGTCGCCGATGTCGAAGCTTTCCAGGTCGAAATGGCACAAGGTGCCGGACAACCGGCCGTCGCGGCCGTGCACCGGCACGCCGACGTAGCAGCCGACGACGCCGGCATAGGGATGGCCGCCCAGCCGGCTGTCGGTGCCCGACTCGCGCGTGAGGAACAGGCCGTCGCGCAGCACGAACTGGCAGAAGCTGTCCTTGAGCGGCACCACCTTCAGGTCCGGCGGCTCGAGGTGCAGGTGCTTGTCGACGGTGGCGATGTTGTGCAGCGACTGTCCGAGCAGCCGGTACACCGCGGTGAAGCGGTGCGGCACCCGTTCGTTCAGCAAGGCCAGCGCGCCGACCAGCCCCTTCTGCGCCAGCTCGCGCTCGACCTGCGCCAGGGCGGCCGCCACCGTCGCGGGCAGGGGCGCATCGTCATCGGTGCCGAACAGGCCCTTGTCCAGGTCGCTGGCGAACTGGCCCATCCAGGTGTTCTCGCTCTCGGTGTCGTACACCGTCGCCGCGCCGCGGCCCACCACGCGCACCCGGTAGCCGGTGCCGGCCCGCGCCCGGAACTTGCGCAGTTCGAAGGCCTTCGGATCGGCGCCGGCCTTGCGGATGAGAAGCGCGAACTGGCGCGCCTCCAGGGGCGTGATCTCGGCGGGTAGCATGCCAACGAGTGTAGCCACCCCCGAAGACCTTCGCCACCGTGCGGGGTCCGTGCGCCAGCACAATGCGGGCGTGCCCATCCACCATCTCTATCTCGCCGGGCCGGACGTGTTCCGGCCCGATGCCGCCGACCACGGCCGCCGGCTGGTCGCGCTGTGCGCCGAGTACGGCTACAGCGCGGTGTTCCCCCTGGCGGAATCATTGCCGCAGGGCCTGGCCGGTCCGCAGGCCGTCGCCCGCCACATCTACGAGCTGAACCTCGCGCACATCGAGCGCTGCGACGCGGTGCTGGCCAACCTGGATTTCTTCCGCGGGCCGGAGCCGGACAGCGGCACCTGCTTCGAGATCGGCTATGCGGCGGCGCGCGGCAAGCCGGTGGTGGCTTACGTCCCCGAAAGCGGCAGCTTCGCGCAGCGCATCCGGCAGCGCCACCCGCAGGCGGTGCGCGATGCGCAGGTGGACGCCAGCGGCTGGCAGCTGGAGGAATTCGGCCTGCCGCTCAACCTGATGCTGGCGGTGCCGTGCCGGATCGTCGTGGGCGATCTGCGCGCGGCGCTCGCCGCGCTGCGCCAGCAGGACGCCGGTTGACAGGACGCGCGGCCGCGCGCGCCATCACGCGTCGGAATCGCCGTCCTCGGCGGGAGCCGCCGCGGCCGAAGGTGCCTTGCCGCCGCGGCCGACCTGCGGGATCGCCTTCTGCCTGTTGCCTTCGGACGGCCGCTCGGCGCGGGCGCCCAGGCCGCCGGTGCGCCCGGCGCGCGGGGAGACGTCCTGTCCCGGTGCCTTGCGTTCGGCCGGCTTTTTCACGGGCTGCGCCGGGTCCTGCTGTTCCAGCAGCCCGGTTGCTGACTTGTCCATGCCATTCCCCTGGAGTGTTGGGGATGAGCCTCCCAGAACGCCCGCGCGGATGAAGCAGGAAGGCCGGAGCTCGGCCCGTCGGACGGACGCCCGTGTCAGCCGGCGATGCCGGCCGGCTGGCTCAGCTAATGCTCTTCCGACCAGGCGCCGCCGGGCTTGCGCATGTAGACGTGGCGCCCCGGATGGTCGGGCGTCGGGATGCTCAGTACCTGCGCCCGGGCGTCGTCGCACACGATGTGGGGCAGCGCGCCGCGCATGGCGGGGTTGGAATAGCGCTGCAGGACCTTGCTGCGCTGCGCCGGGTCCGCGCTTTTCAGCGCGGTCCACAAGGTGTCGAGCTGCTCGGCCGAGTGGTGCATCGCCCGGGTTCAGCCCTCGTAGTTCTCGACCGTGCCGGCATCGCGCACGGCCGCCGCTTCGGGGTCCTGCCCGAACTCGCGGCGCGCGCGGCGCTGCCTCAGCAGGTCCCAGCACTGGTCGAGCTGTTCCTCCAGCTGCTTCAGGCGCGCGCCGCTCGCGTCGGCCGCGGTGGGCGCATCGCGCAGCTTGTGCTCCTCGGCGACGAGGGCGGAGATGCGGGCGAAGATGGATTCGTCGCTGTCGCTCATGGGGGACTCCACGGGTGATGCATGCATCCTACGCCCGTCGCGGGCGCGCGTGGGGCTTGCCCGATCCCGCGCGGCCCGCCCTAGGACGTCCAGCGGGCGACCACTTCCAGCAAGGGCTTGAACTCGCGCATCAATTCACCCCTGGCCACCGGCGACGCCACCGGCCAGACCACGGTCAGCCCGAACAGACCCAGGCAGGCCAGGTGCATCGCGAGGGCGACGGTCTTGCGCGTCCAGCCGACGTCGGCCGCCGGCGCAGGCGCATGGGCGGACAGCCGCCCGGGGAAGGAATAGGTACCGGGGCGGAGCGGGAGGCGGCGCGGCGTCATGGTGGCGGCGATTGTGCGGGCGAACGGGCGCCGTTTCGCGGCGAGTGAGCGACAAGTTGTATCGCGCGCGGTCCGGCGCGCTCGCCGCTATCTCGTTCCGAACAGCTCCTGCAGCAGCGCCCGCAGCCATTGCTGCGCCGGGTCGCGGGCGGTGCTCGCATGCCAGACCAGCCGCACGTCGTAGTGCGGCGCGAAAGACAGCTTCCAGGTCTGCACGCCGGCCAGGCGCCGGGCGTACATGCTGGGCACGATGGCCAGCAGGTCGGAGGAGGTGACCAGCTCCGGCAGCGCGCCGAAGTGGCGCGCGCGCAGCACGATGCGGTCGGCCAGCTTCAGCGACACCAGCATCTCCTCGACGCTGCTGTGGAAGGTGGCCGTCGGCGAGGCCACGGCCAGCGAGGCGCCCGCGAGCTGCGCGCGCGTGAGCGACGCGCCCTGGCGGCCGGAGGGGGGCTTCCAGTGGGCGGCGGTGATGGCGACGTACTGCTCGCGGAACAGCAGGTCCGCGTGCACGCCGCGGTGGCGCGGCTGCAGGATGCCGACGGCGCAATCGATCTCGCGCGCCTCCAGCGCGCCGGCCACGGCGGGCGCGGCCACCGAGATGTTGGACACCCGGGTGCCCGGCGCCCGCTGCCGCAGCGCCGCGGTCAGGCGGGGCAGGAACAGCATCTCGCCCAGGTCCGACAGCGACAGCCGCCAGGTGGTGGCGGCCTGCAACGGGTCGAAGTCCTCGACGCCGGTGACCACCGCCTCCAGCGACAGCAGGTGCGCCGCGACCGCGGGGGCGACCTGCTCGCACACGCGCGTGCGCTGCAGGCCCGCGGGGGAGCGCACGAACAGGTCGTCGCCGAAGAAGTGGCGCAGGCGCCCCAGCGCATTGCTGGTGGCCGACTGCGACAGCGACAGCGTGCGGGCCGCGGCCGTCACCGAGCCGGTGCGGTGGATGGCCGCCAGCACGCGCAGCAGGTTGAGGTCGAGCTGGCGGAAGTTCATCGTTCGCTTCAGGGTTCCCCCTGATCATGGACGCGGTGAATGTAGCGCATCCACACAATCCATTCGCCAAATGGGGCGCGGCTGCGTAGATTGGCGCGCACCGCACCGCCGCCCCCTCCCGAACCCGAATGGCCGAACGATCCTTTGCCGCCGAAGTCCGCAAGCTGCACCTGGCCGCCGGCGAGGAGTTCCACGGCGAAGGGATCCTCGCCGTGACCAAGGCGCTGCTGCAGTCGGGCGTGTCGTACGTGGCCGGCTACCAGGGCGCGCCGATCTCGCACCTGATGGACGTGCTCACGGACGCCAACGACATCCTGCGCGAGCTGGGCGTGCGCTTCGAGCACAGCGCCTCGGAAGCCACCGCCGCCGCCACGCTGGCGGCCTCCGTCAACTACCCGCTGCGCGGCGCGGTCACCTTCAAGTCCACCGTCGGCACCAACGTCGCCTCCGACGCGATCGCCAACCTGGCCTCGGGCGGGGTGACCGGCGGCGCGCTGATCATCGTGGGCGAGGACTACGGCGAGGGCTCCAGCATCATGCAGGAGCGCTCGCACGCCTTCGCGATGAAGTCGCAGGTGTGGCTGCTGGATCCGCGGCCCAACCTGCCCAGCATCGTCGCGGCGGTGGAGCAGGGCTTCGAGCTGTCGGAGGCCAGCCGCACGCCGGTGATGCTGGAGCTGCGCATCCGCGCCTGCCACGTCCACGGCCGCTTCACCTGCAAGGACAACGTCCGCCCGGCGTTCACCCTCAAGGACGCGATGGAGCACCCGCGGCGCGCCACCGACCGCATCGCGCTGCCGCCCGCGACCTACCTGCACGAGCAGGAGAAGGTCACGCAGCGCTGGCCGGCCGCGGTGCGCTTCATCCAGGAGCGCGGCCTCAACGAATTCTTCGCCGAAGGCGCGCAGGACTTCGGCATCGTGCTGCAGGGCGGCCTGTACAACGGCGTGCTGCGCGCGCTGGAGCTGCTGGGGCTGGCCGACCCCTTCGGGCGCTCGCGCGTGCCGCTGTACGTGCTGAACGTCACCTACCCGCTGGTGGACGCGGAGTTCACGCGCTTTTGCGCCGGCAAGCGCGCGATCCTGGTCGTGGAGGAGGGCCAGCCCGACTTCATCGAGCAGGCGGTGCACGCCATCCTGCGCAAGGCCGACGTGCAGACGAAGGTGCACGGCAAGGACGTGCTGGCCATGGCGGGCGAATACACCGGCGGCCTGCTGGTCAAGGGCATCGCCGCCTTCGTGCGGCTGCAGGCACCGGCGCTGCTGGACGAGCCGGCGCTGCCTGCCATCGCGAAGCCGGCCGCGTTGCCGGCAACCGTGCGCCCCCACCCGAAGACCATCGCCATCCAGGACGCGGCGGCGCAGGTGCATCCGCGCCCGCCCTCGTTCTGCACCGGCTGCCCGGAGCGGCCGATCTTCACGGCCATCAAGCTGATCGAGCGCGAGCTGGGCCCGCACCACGTGAGCTGCGACATCGGCTGCCACCTGTTCTCCATCCTGCCGCCCTTCAACATCGGCGCCACCACCATGGGCTATGGCCTGGGCTGGGCGGGCGCCGCGGCGTTCAATACGGCGGAGACGGAGAAGCGCACGCTGTCGATCATGGGCGACGGGGGCTTCTGGCACAACGGCCTGACCAGCGGCGTCGGCAACGCGGTGTTCAACCAGACGGACAACGTGCTGGTGGTGATCGACAACGGCTACTCCGCGGCCACCGGCGGGCAGGACCTGCTGTCGTCCAAGGCCGCCAACCCGATCCGCGGCACCAACCACCCGATCGAGAAGGCCGTGCGCGGCGTCGGCGTGGAGTGGGTGCGCACGGTGGACCACACCTACAGCCTGGCGAAGATGCGCGACGCGCTGCGCGAGGCGCTGACCACGCCCACGAAGGGCCCGAAGGTGATCGTCGCGTCCAGCGAATGCATGCTGAACAAGCAGCGCCGCGTGCGTCCGCTGGTGCGCCAGGCGATCGCCGACGGCAAGCGCGTGGTGCGCGAGCGCTTCGGCGTCGATCCGGACACCTGCACCGGCGACCACTCGTGCATCCGCCTGTCCGGCTGCCCCTCGCTCACGATCCGCGACAACCCGGACCCGCTGCGGCGCGACCCGGTGGCCGCGGTGATCGACAGCTGCGTCGGCTGCGGCCTGTGCGGCGAGGCGGCGCACGCGGCAGTGCTGTGCCCTTCGTTCTACCGCGCCGAGATCGTGAACAACCCGACGGGGTGGGACCGTTTCAAGCAGCGCTTGTCCGCCGCCGTGATCGGCTGGTTCCAGAATCGCATAGCCCGGCGCTTGCAGGGGCTGGCGGCATGACGCGGCCGCGCGCCCTCACCATCGCGCTGCTCGCCATGGGCGGCGAGGGCGGCGGCGTGCTGGCCGACTGGCTGGTGGACCTGGCCGAGCGCAACGGCTGGCTCGCGCAGGCGACCTCGGTGCCGGGCGTGGCGCAGCGCACCGGCGCGACCGTGTACTACCTGGAGCTGTTCCCGCGCGCGGACGTTCCGGCGGGCCAGGCACCGGTGTTCGCGCTGGCGCCGGTGCCGGGAGAGCTCGATGTCGTGATCGCCTCCGAGCTGATGGAGGCGGGCCGCGCCCTGCAGCGGGGCCTGGTCACCCCGGAGCGCACGACCTTCGTGGTGTCCACGCACCGCGTGTATTCGATGACCGAGCGCACCGCGATGGGCGACGGGCGCGTCGCGGGCGACACGCTGCTGGAAGGCGCGCGGGCGGCCGCGCGGCGGCTGCTGGCGGCCGACTTCGCCACGCTGGCCGAGCAGGCCGGCGGGCCGATCGC